>NZ_JAEULU010000319.1 GCF_016792925.1 Gemmobacter sp. | reverse complement strand
GGCGGGCAAGCGGGCCTGGTCGAACCCGATGGCCAATCCGCAGCCGCGCTGAAGAGGCTCAGCGCCCCAGATCCACCAGCTTGAGATAGCTGCGCGCCTTGGCCGAGGGCTTGACGGCATAGCTGGGCTGCGGGCCATCCGAGGGCAGCGCCTGTTCGGGCAGGGGATGCGGCATCCGGGCCAGCCGGGCCAGATCCTGCACCGGGTGCAGCGCCGCCAGCCGGGGCAAAGCGATCGGGGTGCAACTGGCCGCCTCGATCCCCAGCCGGCGCGGTTGCCGCCCGATCTGCCCCGACAGGGCCAGACAGCCAAGCGCCATCTCGCCGCGCCCGTCATCGCAGGCCACCGGCAGCAGGATCATCCGCGCCGAAAGCGCCGGACGGCCAAGCCCGGTTTCGCAGCCAAGCGTCAGCTCCAGCGTGGCGGGGCGCAGAAAGCAGGCATCCAGCAGCGTGCCCAGCCGGTTGCGCGACATCGGATCGAACAGCGCCGAGAGCGGCATGCCGCGCCCGTCCATTCCCAGAAGATCGGCGAAATTCATGCCCGCAATGCGCAGCCGCCCGACACCGGGCGCAATCCGCTCCAGAAGGAAGGTGCCTTGCAGCGCGCCGCGCAAGCCGCGCGGGTCGATCTGGTCGCGGCGCGGCAGGGCCGGGCCGTCGCGCAGCCCCTCCCAATAGGCGCGCACCTCGGCCAGCATGGCGCGCATCTGGCGGCTTGCCGGATCGTCGCCGCCGTCCGTGGGGCCGCCCGGCGTGCTGGTGCCGCTTTTCCGTCTGCCGAAAAAGGTCAGTGCCATGATCTTGCCCCTCCTGCGAGGTCCCCTGCGGGGTCGTCGTGAAATCTCTGTCCGGCTTGGCCGTTGCCAGCACGCCGATTATCCGCCAATGTCGCCGCCAAAGCTGGGGGCGCGGCATAAGCGGGGCCAGGCGATCAGGTCGCGGTCCGGACTGGTTTACATGAGCTTAATCTAGCGCAGTTCGTCTCGAATTGCAGGGAGATTCTGAACGATTGGTAAACACCCGCCACGGCCCGGGAACCGAGCAGAAGGACAGGCGATGACCATTTCAATGACCGGCTTTGCCGCCGGGCGCGGGCAGGGGGCGGGGGCCGCCTGGGTCTGGGACATGCGCAGCGTGAACGGCAAGGGCCTCGACCTGCGGCTGCGGGTGCCCGACTGGATCGACGGGCTGGAACTGGCGCTGCGCGGCGAGATCAGCCGCGCCATGAGCCGGGGCAATGTGAGCCTGACCCTGCGGGTGACGCGCGACGCCCCCGAGGCCGAGGCGCTGCGGCTGAACCCGGCCAGCTTGCGCGCGGTGCTGGCCGCGCTGGCGCAGGTGGAGGCGGTGTCGATGGAGGTGGGCGTGACGCTGGCCCAGCCCTCGCCCGCCGATGTGCTGACCTTCCGCGGCGTGGTCGAGGCGGGCGCGGCAGAAGAGGATACCGCGCCACTGCGCGCGGCCATTCTGGCCGATCTGCCGGGGCTGCTGGCCGAGTTCACCGCCATGCGCGCCGCCGAGGGGGCCGCGCTGCAAACGGTGATCGCGGGCCAACTGGACGAAATCGCCCGGCTGACCGAGGCGGCGGCCGTGCAGACCGAGGCGCGCAAGGCCAGCCAGTTGGACAGCTTGCGCGAGGCGATGGCCCGGCTGATGGCGGCGCAGGATCAGGCCGATCCGGCGCGGCTGGCGCAGGAACTGGCGCTGATTGCCGTGAAAACCGATGTGACCGAGGAGCTGGACCGGCTGCGCGCCCATCTGGCCGCCGCCCGCGCGCTGCTGGCCGAGACCGGCAGCGTGGGCCGCAAGTTCGATTTCCTGATGCAGGAATTCATGCGCGAAGCCAATACCCTGTGTTCCAAGGCGCAAGACATCGCCCTGACCCGCATCGGGCTTGACCTCAAGACCGTGATCGACCAGATGCGCGAACAAGTGCAAAACGTGGAATGACCATGACCCTCACCGCCCCCCGCAAGGGCCTGCTGCTGATCCTCTCCTCGCCCTCGGGGGCCGGGAAATCCACCCTCGCCAAGCGCCTGATGGCCTGGGACGACACGCTGCGCTTCAGCGTTTCGGCCACCACCCGCGCCCCGCGCCCCGGGGAGCAGGACGGGCGCGAATATTACTTCAAATCGCGGCCCGAATTCGAGGCGATGGTGGCGGCGGGCGAGATGCTGGAACATGCCGAGGTCTTCGGCAATCTTTACGGCTCGCCCAAGGGGCCGGTGCAACAGGCCATGGCCGAGGGGCGCGACACGCTGTTCGACATCGACTGGCAGGGCGGCCAGCAAATCCGCAACTCCTCGCTGGGGCGCGATGTGGTCTCGATCTTCGTGCTGCCGCCCTCGATCGCCGAGCTGGAGGCCCGGCTGCGGGGCCGTGCGCAGGACAGCGACGAGGTGATCGCGGGCCGCATGGCCAAAAGCCGCGATGAGATCAGCCATTGGGGCGAATATGATTATGTCATTGTGAACACGGACATAGATCAGGCATTCGAGGAATTGCTGACCATCCTCAAGGCTGAGCGCATGCGCCGCGACCGTCAGCCCGGCCTGTCGGATTTCGTGCGCGGCCTGACCCGAGAGGGGGAGGCGCGATGATCTATGCACTGGACGGAATCGCGCCGCAGATCGCCCCGGAGGCCTGGGTGGCCCCCGATGCCAATCTGATCGGTCGCGTGGTGCTAGAGGCGCAGGCGAGCATCTGGTTCGGCTGCACCCTGCGCGGGGATAATGAGGAAATCCGGGTTGGCGCGGGGTCCAACGTGCAGGAAAACTGCGTGCTGCATACGGATATGGGCTATCCGCTGGTGATCGGCCCCGATTGCACCATTGGCCACAAGGCGATGCTACATGGCTGTGTGATCGGCGCGGGGTCGCTGATCGGGATGGGGGCCACGGTGCTGAATGGCGCGAGGATCGGCAAAGGCTGCCTGATCGGGGCGGGCGCGCTGATCACCGAGGGCAAGGAAATCCCTGATTTCAGCCTGGTGATGGGCGCGCCGGGCAAGGTCGTGCGGCAGCTGGATGCGGCCGCGCAGGCGCGGTTGCTGCAATCTGCGGCGGGCTACCGGGCCAATGCGGCGCGGTTTCGCGCAGGGCTGAGGCCGGTCGCGGGCTGAGCGGGCAGCGCGGATGGGGGGCTTTGCCCCCCGCCTGCGGCTCCCCCCAGGATATTTTGACCAAGATGAAGGGCGGGTTCAGACCTGCCCCGCCATGCGGCGGCGGATGATGCGGGTCAGACGGCGGTGCAGCGGCGTGATGCGGTGGCGCAGATGCATCGCGGCATAGACCGGTTGGCGCAGCACCGGGGCGTCTTCGACGGCGCGGAAGCGGCCCAAGGCGATCAGGTTTTCGGCGGTTTTCTCCATCACATAGCCCGCGCCGCCCATGCTGGTGAGCAGGGCTGCGACCGTGGCGCTTTGCCCGACCGAGACCGGGCTGGCGGTCAGATGCGGGGTGGTGGCGCGGTGCATCGCCTCAAAGGCGGGCGAGAAATGCGCGAAGACGAAGGTCTCGGGCACGACCTGATCGAGGGTGCCGGTCTCGGAGGAAACCATGCGATAGGGCACATCGCCCACGCTTTCAAAATGCAGATCAGGATGCGGCTTGGGCGAGAACATCACCGCAAAATCCTGCGTGCCGGTCAGCAGATCGGCGCACATCTGGTTGGAATAATCGGGTTCGATATAGAAGGCGGTTTGCGGGAAGGCGCGGCGGAAATCGGCCATCCAGTCGCCGATATGCTGGGCGGCCAGGTCGTTCTGGATCGCCAGCCGCACCAGATCGGCGCTGGTGCCGGGCTGCTGGATGCGGCGGCGGGCCTCGTTCCATTCATGGCGCAGGCTGCGGGCATGGGCCTCGAAGCGCGCGCCCTCCACCGTCAGATCGGTGCCCGCGCGCGACCGATCGAAAAGCCGCGCGCCAAGGGCGGCTTCGAGGCTGGCGATGCGGGCCGACACGGTGCTTTGCGTGAGGCTCAGCCGTTCGGCGGTGCGGTTGAAGCTGCGGGTCTCGCACAGGTCGAGGAAGGTTTCCAGAAGTTCGATCTGCATGGCGGCCTCTGATCGGTTTTTCCGATCAATAGCGCGGCTCTGGCCGAATTGAAAGCCAGGCGCGGCCTGATAGTCTGGCGCAAAGCAGGGGGGCAGCATGGCCGAATTTCCGACAAGCGCGCGGGTGGTGATTATCGGGGGCGGGGCGGTGGGGGCCTCTTGCCTCTATCATCTGGCCAAGGCGGGCTGGACGGATTGCCTGCTGCTGGAGAAGAACGAGCTGACGGCGGGGTCGACCTGGCACGCGGCGGGCAATGTGCCGACGTTTTCTTCCAGCTGGTCGATCATGAACATGCAGCGCTATTCGGCGGAACTGTATCGGCGGCTGGGGGCGGAGGTCGATTATCCGATGAATTACCATGTTACCGGCTCGGTCCGGCTGGGGCATGGGGCGGAGCGGATGCTGGAATTTCAGCGCGTGGTCGGCATGGGGCGGTATCAGGGCATGGATCTGGAGATCCTCTCGCCCGAGGAGCTGCGGGGGAGTTATCCGTTTCTGGAAACACACGATCTCGCGGGCGGTCTTTACGATCCTTACGATGGTGATATTGATCCGGCGCAGTTGACGCAGGCACTGGCCAAGGGCGCGCGCAGCATGGGCGCGCGGATCGAGCGGTTCTGCCCGGTGACATCGGCGCGGCGCGAGGCGGGCGATTGGGTGCTGACCACGCCCAAGGGCGAAGTGCGCTGCGACTATGTGGTGAATGCGGGCGGATACTATGCCGCAGAGGTGGGCCGGATGTTTGGCCGCCGGGTGCCGATGATGGTGATGAGCCATCAATATCTGCTGTTTGACACGATCCCCGAGCTGGAGGCCTGGTCGAAGGCCGAGGGCGCGAAGCTGCCGCTTTTGCGCGACGTGGACAGCAGCTATTACCTGCGGCAGGAAAAATATGGTTTCAATCTCGGGCCTTACGAGAACCCCTGCCGGGCGCATTGGGCCACGCCCGATGATCCGATGCCGGAGGATTTCAGCTTTCAGCTGTTCCCCGACGATCTGGAGCGGCTGGAATGGCATATCGAGGACGCCATGGCGCGGGTGCCCTTGCTGGGGCAGGCCAAGCTGCAAAAGGTGATCAACGGGCCGATCCCCTATACCCCGGATGGCAACCCGCTGATCGGGCCGATGCCTGGGGTGCCCAATGCCTTTGAGGCTTGCGTCTTTACCTTTGGCATCTGTCAGGCGGGGGGCGCGGGCAAGGTTCTGGCCGAATGGGTGACCGAAGGCGCGACGGAATGGGACATGTGGTCTTGCGATCCGCGCCGCTTCACCGGCTGGGAGGACCATGACTATTGCGTGG
>NZ_JAEULU010000237.1 GCF_016792925.1 Gemmobacter sp. | reverse complement strand
CTGTCTGCCCCCCGGACCCCCCGAGGATATTTCTGAACAGATGAACTGGGGCAGGGGGGAAATGGGTCAAGCCATCTGCCCGCAGGGCTTCAGGGTTTTGGTGGCAGGTAGCCTTCAAAGGTGATGTTTTCAGCGTGTTTGCGGGCGGCGGCCTCGGCCTCGGGCGATTTGATCGTCCAGCACAGGATGCGCGCACCTTGCGCCTTGAGGGCGGCGACGCGCGGGCGGGCGAGGTCGGCGGCCTCGTGGCTGAGGAAGCTGGCCCCCACGCGGTCATAATCGGGAATGTCGCGCAGCTGGTCGCAGAGCGCCGGAGGCAGGGGGGCGTAGCCCGCGTAATCATAAGCGCCGGTGGTCAGCCCGCGCGGAAGATGCGGCGCGCGGCGCGCCAGTTCGGCCACGCTGTCGGGGTTGAAGGACATAAGCGCCACCGGGCCTTCATAGCCCTGCAAGGCGGTGGCGGTGGCCTGTTCCAGCGGGCCGATGGTGCCGCCGGGGGTGAGGGTCTGGTCCTTCACCTCGATCAGCAGCGGCACGGCGCCCGCGACCAGCGCCAGAACCTCGGTCAGGGTCGGGATGCCGTCCGCCGCGTCGCGCAGGCGCAGGGCGCCCAGTTCGGCGGCGCTGCGCTGGTTGACCCAGCCCGTCGCTTCGGTCAGGCGGTTCAGCTCTTCATCATGGAAGACCATGGCCACGCCATCGGCGGAAAGCTGAAGGTCGATCTCGATCCCATACCCTGCCGCCACTGCGGCGCGGATGGCGGCGCGGCTGTTTTCCGGGCGGCCCCGGGCGCGGTCGTGCAGGGCACGATGGGCCAAAGGATGCGACAGGAATTCGGGCGGCAGGGCAGGGGCTGGCATCAGGCGATCTCGAAGATCGCGTCGATTTCCACCGCCACACCCAGCGGCAGCGAAGGGGCCGAGACCGCGGCGCGGGCATGGCGGCCGGCATCGCCCAGAACCTCGACCATGAAATCGGAGGCGCCGTTGATGACCTTGGGCTGATCGACGAAATCGGGGGTGGAGTTCACGAAGCCCACCAGTTTCACCACACGGGTGACGCGCGACAGATCCCCGCCACAGGCCTTTTTCGCCTGCGCCAGCAGCGAGATGGCGCAGCGGCGCGCGGCCTCGGTGCCTTGCTCCACGCTCAGATCGGCGCCCAGCTTGCCCTTGATCGGGCCGTTTTCATCGGCGCTGATCTGGCCCGAAACATGCACCAGATTGCCGGTGATGACGTAACCCACATAATTCGCCACCGGGTTCGGCGGTTCGGGCAGGGTGACGCCAAGCGCGGCAAGACGGGCTTCGATGGACATGAGAACCTCCTCGTTCGTTTGGCGCCACGCTAGCGGCAAGCGAAAGGGGCGGCAAGGCCGCCCCTTTTGATCATGGCCCCTGCGGGCATTGCTGTTTGCGGCCCGATTATTGTTCGCGGGCCGATTACTGCTCGCGGAACGCGCGGTTGAAGTAATCCGTGAAGGGTTTCACCAGATAGGCAAAGGGCGTGCGGTCGCCGGTCTTGATGAAGGCCTCGACCGGCATGCCGGGCAGCAGGGTTTGCCCGCCCAGCTTGGTCAACTCGCCCGGATCGGGGATGATCTCGATCCGGTAGTAGGAGCCTTGGGTTTTCTGATCCACCAGCGCATCGGCGGATACCTTGGTCACATGGCCCATCAGCTCGGGCGTGGTGCGCGAGGAGAAGGCCGAGAAATGCAGCTTGGCCTCTTGCCCGGCGAAGACCTCGTCGACATGGATGGGCGAGACCTGCGCGGCGATGACCAGCGGGCGGTCCTGCGGGATCAGATACAGCACCGGATCGGCGGGGCGGATCACGGCGCGGGGCGTGGTGACTTGCAGCCCCAGCACGATGCCCGATACCGGCGCGCGGATTTCCAGCCTTGCCACCTGTTCGGTCAGGGCGCGGCGGCGCTCGGCCAACTCCAGTTCCTGACTGCCGATGTCGCGCAGCTGGGTGCTGGCTTCCTCGCGGTGGGCAGCGGCGAGGCGCAGCACCTCCAGCTCGATTTCCGAGATGTTTTCCTCGGCCTGCGCGCGGTTGGCGATCAGCTCGCCCACCTGCCCCTCCAGCCGGGCGGATTCGCGTTGCAGCGCCAGCACGCGGGTGGCCTGGGCCAGGCCCTTGTCCAACAGGCTTTGCTGGTCGGCCAGTTCCTTGTTGATCAGCTCCAGCTGCACGGTCAGGGCCTTGGCCTGCGCGTCGATGCCGCGAATGCGCGAGTCGATCTGGCTGCGGCGCTCGGCCAGCTGGTTGGTCTGGTTGGTGATGGTTTCGGCGCGGGCGGCGAACAGGCGGGTCTGGCCGTCCATCTGCTCGGCCACTTCAGGGCGGGTCTTCGCCAGCTCGACCAGCTCGGGCGCAAAGACGATCTCGCTGACGCCATCGCGTTCGGC
>NZ_JAEULU010000210.1 GCF_016792925.1 Gemmobacter sp. | reverse complement strand
CGGCTGACCGTGGCGCGGGTCGCGGCGGCGGGGCGGCTGGATGCGGCCATGGCGGCAGAGCTTGCGCCGCTGAAAATGGAGCGCGCCAGTTTCGTCACACAGGTGACCGAAGGCGAGGCCGGGCCGGAAGGCGCCGATGCGGTGGCTTTTACCGTCGCCACCAACCCCGGCGCGCCCTCGGGGCCGCTGAACAAGATCGCCTCGGGGGGCGAGCTGTCGCGCTTTCTGCTGGCGCTGAAGGTCTGCCTCACCGGCGACACGCCCGGCGTCACGATGATCTTTGACGAGATCGACCGCGGCGTGGGCGGGGCCACGGCGGATGCGGTCGGGCGGCGGCTCAAGGCGCTGTCGGATCAGGCACAGGTGCTGGTGGTGACCCATAGCCCGCAAGTGGCGGCGCTTGGCGCGCATCACTGGCGGGTGGAAAAGCGCGTGGCGGACGGCATGACCACCTCGACCGTGGTGCCGCTGTCGGCGCCGGAGCGGGTGGAGGAGATCGGGCGGATGCTGGCGGGCGATACCGTGTCGGATGCCGCCCGCGCTGCCGCCCGCGCCTTGCTGGACGCCTAAACCATTTCGCCCGCATGCAGGCGTGCGAGCAGGGCGCGCCCCTCGGCCAGCACGGTGTCGCGGTGCTGCGCCTCCATCCGGTCCCATGTGCGATACATCTGCGCCATGCGCGGGTTTCCCTCGAACCGCGCGCGGTGGCGGTGCAGGAACTGCCAATAGAGCAAGTTGAACGGGCAGGCGCGCGGGCCGCTGCGCTCCTTCACCCGGTAGGCGCAGGTGCCGCAATAATCCGACATCCGGTCGATATAGGCGCCCGAGGAGACATAGGGCTTGGAACCGAGCAGACCGCCATCGGCAAACTGGCTCATCCCCAATGTGTTCGGCGCCTCCACCCATTCCAGCGCGTCGATATAGACCGCCAGATACCAGTCATGCACCTGCGCGGGGTCCACCCCTGCCAGCAGGGCGAAATTGCCGGTCACCATCAGGCGCTGGATGTGATGGGCATAGGCGGTGTCGCGGGTCTGCGCGACGGCGGATTTCAGGCAGGCCATCCGCGTGGGCGCCCCCCAATAGGCGGCGGGCAAGGGCGCCGTATGGTTCAGCGCGTTGCGGGTCAGGTAATCCGGCCCCTGTATCTGCCAGATCCCGCGCATATATTCGCGCCAGCCAAGGATCTGGCGGATGAAGCCCTCCACCGCGTTCAGGGGCGCCTTGCCCGCGTGAAAGGCGGCTTCGGCACGCTTACAGACCTCCAGCGGCGACAGCAGGCCAAGGTTGATATAGGGCGACAGCAGCGAATGGCTGAGCGTCGGGTCATCCGCCAGCATCGCATCTTGCTCGTCGCCAAAACGCGGCAGGCTTTCGCGGATGAAATGATCCAGCGCCAGCAAGGCATCGGTGCGCGTCGTGGCCCAAGCGAAGGGGCGCAGTTGGCCGAAATGCCCGGGAAATTCGCGTTCAACCAGCGTCAGAACGGCCTCGGTCTCGGCATCAGGCGTAAAACGCAGCGGGCGCGGGCGCAGCATGTCGGGCTGGGCGGGTTTGCGGTTCTCGCTGTCGAAATTCCACTGGCCGCCGATGGGCTTGTCGCCCTCCATCAAAAGCCCGGTGCGGCGGCGCATCTCGCGGTAGAACCATTCCATCCGCAAGGTCTTGCGGCCTTCCGCCCAAGCGGCGAAAACCTGCGGAGGGCAGAGGAACCGGGTGTCGGGCAGCAGCGTCAGGCGCAAAGGCGTGGCTTCCAGCGCCTGTATCAGCCGCCAGTCGCCGGGCTGGGTGGCGATGACTTGCGCCGCGCCGAACTCCTCGGCCCGGCGCAGCAATTCGGCCGGGATCGAGGGCGCGGTGTCGGGATCATCCAACGCGCCATAGGCCACGCGCCAGCCCTGCGCCCGCAGATGCGCGGCGAATTTGCGCATGGCCGCCAGGATCAGCGCGATCTTTTGCGGGTGATGCGGCACATAGACGCCCTCGGCGCGCACCTCGGCCATCACCACCAGATCACGCGCCGGATCGGCGGCGGCCAGCGCCGAAAGGCTTTCGGAAAGCTGGTCGCCCAGCACAAGGATCAGGCGGGGCGTCACCATGCGATCACCGCGCCGCGACTGTCGTAAAAGCCCCCGCTTTGCGCGGGTGTCAGCGCATCCAGCGTGGCGAGCAGGCGCAGGGCGGCCTCCTCGGGCGGGATCGTCGGGTGGCTGGCCTGATAGCGCGCGGTA
>NZ_JAEULU010000168.1 GCF_016792925.1 Gemmobacter sp. | reverse complement strand
ACCGATACGCAGGGGCTTTTGACGGTGCGGCTGTTCGGCGAGCATGATTTCGCGGTGGAGGAGGCGGTGCATCTGACGCCGGATCAGGCGCGTGCCTTCCATTTTGACGCCGCCGGGCTGCGGCTGCGGCGGTAACGGGCGATACGCTTGGGCGGGCCAAGCGTAACGGCCTATACGCTTTGCAGCCCTGCGGCGCGCAAACTGTAACGGGCGATACGCTTTCGCGCCGCTCAGGGGGTGATCATCTGCACGCCGGGCAGGGTGGCGATATAGGCCAGATCGCGCTCATAGGTTTCGGTGAGGGTCGCGATGGTTTCGGCGGTCCAGCCGGGCACGTCGATCTCGGTTTCCAGCCGGGTCGGCTCGGCGAATTTGTCGAGGAAGGCGGAGACGACGCGGCGGCGCTGGCTGGGGGTCTGGGGCGGGTGGCTTTCCAGATAGACCTCCATCCGGCGCAGGCCATCGGCGGTCATCAGGCCGGAGAGCAAGTCGTCGCGCCCCGAAAGCGGCAGCCCGTCGGGGTGATCGGCCACGGCCTGCAAGACCTCGGGCCAGATCAGCGGCGTGTCCTCATCGGCCCAGACGGTGAGCGGCACGCCGGGGTTGCGCTCCAGCAGGTTGAGGATGAGATCGGACCAGCGCAGGTCGAGCGGGTCGGTGCCCTCGATGAACTCGGCCCAGGGGCGGCCGCGCTGCTTGCGCAGCAGGTCGGGCAGGTAGGTGGCGGGGTTGCGCAGGCCGATGAAGAATTCGGCCTCGATCTCCGGGAAGATGTTGCAGATGGCGCGCATGCGGTCGCCGCCGGTGCGGTAAAGCTGGCCCTTCACCGCCCAGGCCGGGAAGGCGAGGAAGTTTTCCCAGGAGAGGACCATCCGGTCGGCGACCTCGGCATCCATGATCTGATCCAGCACGATGGCCTGGGTTTCGGTGGGCGCGACACGGCCCTTGAGCTGGATTGCGGTATCGCGGATCAGGTTGCGGTAGCGCTCGGGGGCGGGAACCTCGATGCCCTGTTCAGCCAGCATGTCGGCATTGCGGTGCAGGGTGCGCACGAGCCGGTCTTCGTCGGTGCAATGCACCCCGAGGTGATATGCGATGCGCATGGGTGGGCCTGCCTGTCCGCCATTCTGGTCTTTGGGGCGACTACCCGGGTTTTGGCGGGAAATACCCGGCTGGCGAGCGGGGGGGGGGGCTTTGGCCGTGGCCTTGGGCCTTGGTCATGGGGGAACGGTGGCGAGTTTGGGCCGGAATGAGGAAACGCATCGCGTTTCCCCGGCCCTGTGGGAACGGCGCCGCAAGACCGGATCAGCAAAAGATCGAGAGGCCTGCGCCCGCCCGGCGGGTGTGAAGCACCCGCCCCCGGCAGGGCGGGCGCTGGCCGGGGGCTTCGGGCCACCGGCCCGATGTGGAGAAGTTTCCACATGACCTCGGCGATGGCCTCGGCCATTAGGGGGCGTCGTCGTGTTTGGTGTCGGGTGCGCTGGGCCGGACTCCGGAAACGCAGCGCGTTTCCCCGGCCCTGAGGGAACGGCGCCGCAAGACCGGATCAGCGCTGGCCGGTGGCGTCTCGCCACCGGCCCGATGTGGAAACGGTGCCGCGTGACCGAGGCAATGGCCTCGGCCATGGGGGGCGGGTTTACGCCCGCACCAGCGCCTCATATTCGGTGGCGATGTCGCGGGTCAGCGCGCCGACCTCGAACACGTAATCGCCGATCTGACCCACCGGCGTGACCTCGGCGGCGGTGCCGGTCAGCCAGCATTGCTCGAACTCGGCCAGCTCGGCGGGCAGGATGTGGCGCTCATGCACGGTGATGCCCTTGGCGCGCAGCATGCCGATGACGGTTTGCCGGGTGATGCCGTTCAGGATCGCGTCCGGCAGCGGCGTATGCACCTCGCCGCCCTTCACGAAGAAGATATTCGCCCCGGTCGCCTCGGCCACATAGCCGCGATAATCGAAGAACAGCGCGTCAGAGCAACCCTTGGCCTGCGCGGCGTGCTTGGACATGGTGCAGATCATGTAAAGCCCGGCGGCCTTGGCGGCGGTGGGGATGGTTTCGGGCGAGGGGCGCTTCCATTTGGCGATGTCGAGCTTGGCGCCCTTCATCTTGGCATCGCCGTAATAGGCGCCCCAGCTCCAGCAGGCCACGGCCAGACGGACCGGGTTGCCGAGCGACGCCACCCCCATCTCCTCGCCCGCACCCCGGAAGGCCACGGCGCGCACATAGGCATCGGTCAGGCCATTGGCGGCCAGCACGGCCTCCTTGGCTTCGTTGATCTGTTCGACCGTATAGGGGATCGGCATGTCCAGCAGCTCGCCCGATTTCAGCAGGCGCTGCGAATGCTCGGTCGATTTGAAGATCTTGCCATTGTAGCAACGCTCGCCCTCGAAGACCGAGGAGGCATAATGCAGGGCGTGGCTGAGGATATGCACCTTGGCCTCGCGCCACTCTACCAGCGCGCCATCCATCCAGATCTTGCCGTCCCGATCATCATAGCCAGCCATCGGCCTCTCCCCCATTTTGCAAATATTGCGCAGCGTGGCGCGGTATTGCGCCAAAAGTTGCGCAAAATCTGCGATTGGCTAGCGGTTGTGGCTTGGAAAGTCAATAAGGCTGACGTAACTTGCGGCCAAGCATGGGGAGGCGGCGATGAGAGAGCCGGGGCCGGGCGGGGAAAGCCTGCTGTTCCTGACCGACGAGCAATTGCGCAAGGGCATCGAGGCGATGTTCTTTGCCTATCGCGGGTTCACGGCCGATCCCGACCGGATTCTGGACGGGATGCATTATGGCCGCGCCCATCACCGGGCGCTGCATTTCGTGCATCGCAGCCCCGGCACCACGGTGAACAATCTGCTGAACATTCTGGGCGTCACCAAGCAAAGCCTGAACCGGGTGCTGCGCAGCCTGCTGGATGATGGTCTGGTGGAAAGCCGGGTGGGCAAGCAGGACAAGCGCGAGCGTCACCTCTATCTGACCGAAAAGGGCGCCGAGCTGGAGCGGGCCTTGTCGGATGCGCAGCGGGCGCGGATGCGGGCGGCCTATCGCGCGGCGGGGCCGCAGGCGGTGCAGGGCTTCCGGCAGGTGCTGGAGGCGATGATGGACCCGGAGATGAAGCGGCAATATCAGGCGCTGAAGGAGGGCGGGGCATGAGCGAGGCCATGGCGCATCTTCTGGTGGTGGATGATGACGAGCGCATTCGCGGGCTTTTGCAGAAGTTCCTGATCCGCAACGGCTTTCTGGTGACGGTGGCGCGGGATGCGGCGCAGGCGCGCCGCCTGCTGGAGGGCCTTGATTTCGATATGCTGGTGCTGGATGTGATGATGCCGGGCGAGGATGGCATCGCGCTGACCCGGGCCATTCGCGCGCGGCCCGGCGTATCGGGGGGCGTGCCGATCCTGCTGCTGACCGCCAAGGGCGAGGCGGCGAACCGGATCGAGGGGCTGGAGGCCGGCGCCGATGACTATCTGGTGAAGCCCTTCGAGCCGAAGGAATTGCTGCTGCGGATCAATGCCATCCTGCGGCGGATGCCGACGGCGAAGGCGCAGGCTCCGGGGCCGAAAGTGCTGCATCTGGGCGAGGTGCGCTATGACATGGAGCGCGGCGAGCTGTGGCATGGCAGCGATCCGGTGCGGCTGACCGCGACCGAGGCGCAGCTGATGCGGGTGCTGGCGGCGCAACCCGGCGAGCCGGTGAGCCGCGAGCGGCTGGTGGGCGACCTTGGCCCGGCCGAGGAGCCGGGCGAGAAGGCGCAGGAACGCGCGGTGGATGTGCAGATCACCCGGCTGCGCCGCAAGATCGAGGCCGACCCGAAACAGCCGCGCTACCTGCAAACCGTGCGCGGCGCGGGCTATATGTTGCAGCCGGATTGACGGCTGGCAGATTGACGCAGGGCCGGGCCTTCGTCACTGTGCCCTTGGCTGCCGCAGAGGCGGTGATGGAGGCAAGAATGAAGGTTGCGAAACTGCTGGTGTCCGGCATGGCTTTGGCTGCGTCGGTGGTAATGGTGCAGGCGCAAGAGTTGCAGACCTTTGACACGGTGGAGGGCTGGGAGATCCTGATCGACCCGACCATCGGCAATGGCTGCCTGATCAATGCGCAGTTCGAGGATGGCTCGGATGTGCGGATCGGGTTCGACCGGGCGGCGAATACGGGCTATCTTTGGGCCTCGAACGAGGCCTGGGGCGATATTGAGGAAGGCATGGCCTATCCGCTGTCCTTCAGCCTGGATGGCGAAGTTTACAAGGGTGAGGGCAAGGGCCTGTATATCGACGAGATGCCGGGCGTCGACATTCCCTTTGACAGCATGGATTTCCTGCTGGCGCTGGCCGAGAAGAACAGCATGGAGCTGTCGACCGATTCCGGCCCGGTGATGACGATCAATCTGGCGGGCACCGACGCGGCGCTGGCGCGGGCGATCGAGTGCCAGGACGCGCAGGGCTGAATGTGAGGCGGGGTGTTGCGCCCCGCCGTTTCAGTTAAGACGGGGGAGATTCTGCCCCGCGCCAATCGTAAAGACGGGGGGCATTCTGCCCCGCCGTTCCAGTTAAGACGGGGGGCATTCTGCCCCCCGGGCCCCCCTGAGGATATTTGGATCAGGTTGAAGCGATGACGCTGGTTTTTGCGCATGCCGATTGTCTTTTGCATCGGGAGCCGGAGGGGCACCCGGAGCAGGCGGCGCGGCTGCGGGCGGTGGAGGCGGCTTTGGCCGGGCTGGCGGTGGCGCGGCGCGCGGCGCCGGTGGCGGAGCGGGCGGAGGTGTTGCGCTGTCACCCGGAGCGCTATCTGGCGCGGGTGGAGGCGGCTTTGCCGCAGGCGGGGTTGGCCATGCTGGATGGTGACACCTATCTGGCGCCGGGGTCTTTGACGGCGGCCTTGCGCGCGGTGGGCGGGGTTTGTGCGGCGGTGGATGCGGTGATCGCGGGCGAGGCGCGGAACGCCTTTGTGGCCTGTCGCCCGCCGGGGCATCATGCCGAAACCGCGCAGGCCATGGGCTTTTGCCTGTTCGGATCGGTGGCGATTGGCGCCAAGCGGGCGCTGGATCATCACGGGCTGGCGCGCGTGGCGGTGCTGGATTTCGATGTGCATCATGGCAATGGCACGCAGGATTTGCTGTGGGACGAGGCGCGGGCGCTGTTCGTCTCCAGCCATCAGATGCCGCTTTACCCCGGCACCGGCACGGCGGAGGAGCGCGGCGCGCTGGGGCAGGTGGTGAACCTGCCGCTGCGGGCGGGCAGTGGCGGCGCGGCGATGCGGGCGGTTTGGGCCCGGGCGCTGGGCCGGGTGCGCGATTTCAGGCCGGAGTTGATTCTGCTGAGCGCGGGCTTTGACGCGCATGAGGATGACCCGCTGGCGGGGCTGAACTGGCAGGTGGCGGATTTTGTCTGGCTGACAGATGCGATTTGCGATCTGGCCGAGGAAGTTTGCGGCGGGCGGGTGGTATCCGCCTTGGAGGGCGGATATGATCTGGCGGCGCTGGCGGCCTGTGCGGCGGCGCATGTCGAAGTGCTGCTGCGGAGAGACCCATGAGCGAGAAGCCGATTGCCGAGATGAGCTTTGAGGAGGCGATGGCCGAACTGGAGGCTGTGGTCGGCAAGCTGGAGCGCGGCGATGTGGCGCTGGAGCAGAGCATTGCCTTTTATGAGCGCGGCGCGCAGTTGAAGGCGCATTGCGAGGCGCGCCTGAAGGCGGCGGAAGAAAAGGTCGAGCTGATCCGCGCGCAGGAGGGCCGGGCCGTGGGCACCACCCCGGCGCAGGGTCTGTGAGCGCAGGGGCTTTGACTTTTCAGGATATTTTGCAGGCCGATGCGGCGCTGGTGCAGGCGCGGCTGGATGCGGCGCTGGCCGGTCTGGACGATGTGCCGGTGGTGCAGGCCATGCGCTATGCGGTGCAGGGCGGCAAGCGGCTGCGGGCCTTTCTGGTGATGGAATCGGCCCGGCTGCATGGCGTGGCGCCGGAGGCCTCGGTCAGTGCGGCGGCGGCGGTGGAGGCCCTGCACGCCTATAGCCTGATCCATGACGATATGCCCTGCATGGATGATGACGACCTGCGGCGCGGCCTGCCCACGGTGCATGTGAAATGGGACGAGGCGACGGCGGTGCTGGCGGGCGATGCCTTGCAGACGCTGGCCTTTGAGCTGCTGTGCGACCCGGCCTTGGGCGCGGCAGAGCGGCGGCTGGCCCTGGTGGCGGGCCTGGCGCGGGCCAGTGGGGCGCAGGGCATGGTGCTGGGGCAGGCGCTGGATATTGCGGCGGAAACGGCGCCCGCGCCCTTGACCCTGCCCGAGATCACCCGGTTGCAGGCCGGGAAGACCGGCGCCCTGATCTGTTTTTCTGCCGAGGCCGGGGCCTTGATGGCCGGGGCCGACCCTGCGCCGCTGCGCGCCTATGCCGAGGCGCTGGGCCTTGCCTTCCAGATTGCCGATGACATCTTGGATGTGGAGGGCAGCGAGGCCGCCACCGGCAAGCGTGTCGGCAAGGATGCCGAGGCGGGCAAGGCCACATTCGTCTCGCTTCTGGGGCTGGAAGGCGCGCGGGCGCGGGCGCGGGATCTGGTTGCGGTGGCGGAAAACGCCCTTTCGCCCTATGGCGAGGGGGCCGCTGCCTTGATCGCAGCGGCGCGCTTCGTTATCTCGCGGCAAAGCTGACGCGCCCCGAGGAGGGCCTGCCATGACCGATCTACCCAAGACCCCGATCCTTGACCGTGTGCGCGTGCCCTCGGATATGAAGGGGTTGAGCGACCGCGAGCTGCGGCAGCTGGCCGATGAATTGCGCGCTGAGACCATCAGCGCGGTCTCGGTCACCGGCGGGCATCTGGGCGCGGGTCTGGGTGTGGTGGAGCTGACGGTGGCCCTTCACGCCGTGTTCAACACCCCGCGCGACAAGCTGATCTGGGATGTGGGGCATCAGTGCTATCCGCACAAGATTTTGACCGGGCGGCGCGACCGGATCCGCACCTTGCGCACCGAGGGCGGGCTTTCGGGCTTCACCAAGCGCAGCGAAAGCCCCTATGACCCGTTCGGGGCGGCGCATTCCTCCACCTCGATCTCGGCGGCCCTGGGGTTCAAGGCGGCGGCGGATCTGGGCGGCGACCCCGGCGATGCGATTGCGGTGATCGGCGATGGCTCGATGAGCGCGGGCATGGCCTTTGAGGCGATGAACAATGCGGGCCATCTGGGCAAGCGGCTGTTTGTCATCCTGAATGACAATGAAATGTCGATCGCGCCGCCGGTGGGGGCGCTGTCGAGCTATCTCAGCCGGCTTTATGCCGAGGCGCCGCTGCAAGACCTGAAACAGGCGGCCAAAGGCATGGTGAGCCTGTTGCCCGAGCCGTTGCAGATGGGCGCGCGGCGGGCAAAGGAAATGCTGAAAGGCATGACCGTGGGCGGCACGCTGTTCGAGGAACTGGGGTTCTCTTACGTCGGGCCGGTGGATGGGCACGATCTGGACCAGCTTTTGCCGCTGCTGCGCACGGTGCATGAGCGCGCGACCGGGCCGATGCTGATTCATGTGATCACCAAGAAGGGCAAGGGCTATGCCCCCGCCGAGGCAGCGCTGGACAAGGGCCATGCCACGGCCAAGTTCGACGTGCTGACCGGGGTGCAGGTGAAGGCGAAATCCAACGCGCCGAGCTATACCAAGGTGTTCGCGCAGGCCTTGTTGGCCGAGGGCGCGCGGGATGACAAGATTGTGGCGGTGACGGCGGCGATGCCGGATGGCACGGGCCTCAATCTGTTTGCCGAGCGGTTTCCCAAGCGCTGTTTCGATGTGGGCATTGCGGAACAGCATGCGGTGACCTTTGCGGCGGGGCTGGCGGCGGGGGGGCTGAAGCCCTTCTGCGCGATCTATTCCACCTTCTTGCAGCGCGGCTATGATCAGGTCGTGCATGATGTGGCAATTCAGCGCCTGCCGGTGCGCTTTGCGATTGATCGCGCGGGCCTC
>NZ_JAEULU010000167.1 GCF_016792925.1 Gemmobacter sp. | reverse complement strand
GCCGAGGAATACGGGCTGATCCTCGTCCTCGTCATCCTCGGGCTTTACGGGCTGGTCGTCGTGCGTTCGATGTTCCGGCTGATGAAAGAGCGTGACCCCTTCGTGCGCCTTGCCGGGGCGGGCCTCGCCTGCATCTTCGGCGTGCAGGCCATGATCAATATGGGCGTCGCCGTGCGCCTGCTGCCCGCCAAGGGCATGACGCTGCCCTTCGTGAGCTATGGCGGCTCCTCGGTCATCGCTGCGGGCATCACCGTGGGCATGCTGCTCGCGCTCACCCGCACCCGGCCGCAAGGGGGCTTGCAAGACATCCTGTTCCGCCGGGGAGGGCGCTGATCCCATGGCGCCCAAGGCTCCGCTTCTTCTGATCGCGGCTGGCGGCACAGGCGGCCATATGTTTCCGGCGCAGGCGCTGGCCGAGGCGATGATCGCGCGCGGCTGGCGGGTGAAACTGTCGACCGATGCGCGCGGCGCCCGCTATGCCGGGGGCTTTCCCCCCGCCGTGCAGATCGAGGAAGTCTCCTCCGCCACTTTCGCGCGCGGCGGCATTCTGGCGAAACTGCTGGTGCCCTTCCGCATCGCGGGCGGGGTGATCGCGGCGGCCTTCGCCATGCTGCGCGACCGGCCCGAGGTGGTGGTGGGCTTTGGCGGCTATCCCTCCATCCCCGCCATCGCGGGCGCCACGCTCCTGCGCCTGCCGCGGATGATCCACGAACAAAACGGCGTCCTGGGCCGGGTGAACCAGATTTTCGCCCGCCGGGTGAAGGCCGTGGCCTGCGGCACCTGGCCCACCGCGCTGCCCGAAGGGGTCGAGGGCATCCATACCGGCAACCCGGTGCGCGGCGCCGTGCTGGACCGCGCGGCCTCGCCCTATATCGCGCCCGGCGATTACCCGATGAGCCTCGTGGTCATCGGCGGCAGCCAGGGCGCGCGCATCCTGTCGGATGTGGTGCCCGCCGCCATCGCCGCGCTGCCCGAGGCCCTGCGCCGTAACCTGCGCATTGCCCATCAGGCCCGCGCCGAAGATCTGCCGCGCGTGGTCGAGGCCTATGACGCCGCCGGCCTCATGGCCGAGGTCGAGCCCTTCTTCACCGACATTCCCCGCCGCCTGTCCGAGGCGCAGCTGGTGATCTCGCGCTCCGGCGCCTCCTCGGTGGCCGATATTTCGGTGATCGGGCGGCCCGCGATCCTCATTCCCTTCGCCGCCGCCACCGCCGACCACCAGACAGCGAATGCCCGCGGGCTGGTTTCCGCCGAGGCCGCCATCCTCATCCCCGAATCCGCGCTTGACGCCGCCACGCTCTCGGCGCACATCGCCGCCGTGCTGTCGAACCCGCAAGCGGCGGAGCAGATGGCCGCCAATGCGCTGGCGCAGGCCCGCCCCGATGCCACCGCGCGTCTGGTCGATCTCGTGCTGCGCCTTGTCCATCACGACTGATCCCTCACCGACCCCAAGCGACCCGGAAAGAGTGCCATGAACGCCACCAAACTGCCCCTCGAACTTGGCCCCATCCATTTCGTCGGCATCGGCGGCATCGGCATGTCGGGCATTGCCGAGGTGCTGATGACCCATGGCTATCGGGTGCAGGGGTCGGATGCCAAGGCCTCCAAGATCACCGACCGGCTGGTCAGCCTCGGCGCCACCTTCTTTGAAGGTCAGGCCGCCGCCAATATCGGCGAGGCCGCCGTGATCGTGATTTCCTCGGCCATCAAGCCCGGCAACCCCGAGCTGGAGGAGGCGCGCCGCCGCAAGCTGCCCGTGGTGCGCCGGGCCGAGATGCTGGCCGAACTCATGCGCCTGCGCTCCAATATCGCCATCGCGGGCACCCATGGCAAAACCACCACCACCACCATGGTCGCCACGCTGCTGGACAAGGGCGGGCTGGACCCGACCGTCATCAATGGCGGCGTGATCCATGCCTATGGCTCCAATGCGCGGGCCGGGGCAGGGGAGTGGATGGTGGTCGAGGCCGATGAAAGCGACGGCTCTTTCAACCGCCTGCCCGCCACCATTGCCATCGTCACCAATATCGACCCCGAGCATATGGAGCATTGGGGCAGCTTTGATGCCCTGCGCAAAGGCTTTTACGATTTCGTGTCGAACATCCCGTTTTACGGCTTGGCGGTGTGCTGCACCGATCACCCCGAGGTGCAGGCGCTGGTCGGCCGCGTGACGGATCGCCGCGTGGTGACCTTTGGCTTCAACGCGCAGGCCGATGTGCGGGCGGTGAACCTCAGGTTTGAAAATGGCAAGGCGCATTTCGACATCCTGCTGCAAGGCGAGGGGGAAGGTTCGAAAATCGAAGGCTGCACCCTGCCGATGCCGGGCGATCACAATGTGTCCAACGCGCTGTCCGCCGTGGCGGTGGCCCGCCATCTGGGCATGAAGAAGGATGAAATCCGCGAGGCGCTGGCGAATTTCGGCGGCGTGAACCGGCGCTTCACCAAAGTGGCCGAGGTGAATGGCGTCACCATCATCGACGATTACGGCCATCACCCGGTCGAGATCGCCGCCGTGCTGAAGGCCGCCCGTCAGGCCATCGCGGGCCGCGACGGCGCGCGGGTGATCGCCGTGCATCAGCCGCATCGCTACAGCCGCCTGTCCTCGCTGTTCGAGGAGTTCTGCACCTGTTTCAACGAGGCCGATGTGGTGGGCATCGCGCCGGTCTATGCGGCGGGCGAAGACCCGATCCCCGGCGCCAGCGGCGAGGATCTGGTGGCAGGCCTGATCGCCCACGGCCACCGCCACGCCCGCAGCACGCTCGATGAGGCCGACCTCGTCCGCCTCTGCCGCGAACAGGCCCGCCCCGGCGACATCTTCGTCTGCCTCGGCGCCGGCACGATCAGCGCCTGGGCCAACGGCCTGCCCGCAAGACTGACCGAAAAGGCCGCATAAGCGCGCCCGATGGCCGAGGCCTCGCCGAGGTGACGGGGCACCGTGCCGCGTTTGGGCCGCTGTCAGTCCAGCAGGGATGCTCCTGCGCTCCCGTTGCCCATGGCCGAGGCCATCGCCGAGGTCATGTTGAAACCTGGCCACATAGGGCCGGTGGCCCGAAGCCACCGGCCAGCGCCCGCCCTCCGGGCGGCGGGCGCTTTCGCGCCCACCGGGCGGGCGCAGGCCTCTTGCATCTTCGCTGATCCGGTCTTGCCTGACCGCCCCAACACGGGCGGGGAAAAGCAGTGCTTTTCCAATTCCGCCCGCTCCCCATGACCAAGCCCACGGCC
>NZ_JAEULU010000162.1 GCF_016792925.1 Gemmobacter sp. | reverse complement strand
GGTAATTTCCCAGAGATACAACAAGGTCAGCCCGAAAATTGCAGGCACAACATAGCGCGCCCATGGCCCGCCCGATTTTGCCAAAACGGCATTCATCACCCACAAGGCTATCCAGCGCGTGAGAATATCCAAGGTCATCAGCGCATTCAGCGACATCAAGGGAGGCAACCCAAAGTGGCTTCGATACGCGGACCACATGAGCGGCATCCCCACCATCAGGCCAAACCCCAATGGAAGCCAGTTCTGCCAGCGCCGCGCAAAACCCCATTGCCCGCTCATCTTGCCAATCCCATCCGCTTCAGCGTCACCCACTCGGCCCAGCCGATCAGCGCCACCAGTCCCGCCGCCAGCAGCCCGGCGGCAAAAAGCGCGGCCCAGATCTGCACCGTCTGCCCGTAATAGCTGCCCGAGAGCAGCCGCGAGCCCAGCCCCGCCACAGCGCCGGTTGGCAATTCGCCCACGATTGTCCCCACCAGGGAGGCCGCAATGCCCACTTTCAGGCTGGCAAACAGATAGGGCATCGAGGAGGGCAGCCGCAGCTTGGCAAAGC
Organism: Gemmobacter sp.; assembly: GCF_016792925.1. Lineage (GTDB taxonomy): Bacteria > Pseudomonadota > Alphaproteobacteria > Rhodobacterales > Rhodobacteraceae > Gemmobacter. Next base: position 3,168 of record NZ_JAEULU010000162.1, on the reverse strand, counting down.
TGGTCAAGGCACCCGCATTCCAGGTGCGCATCAGATCCAGCTGCATCGCGTCGGGGCTGCGCAGGCCCTTCACCATGCCCACCACGACCGGGAAAAACGACAGGTAAGCCGAGATGATCGCCTTCGGCACGATCCCCGTCACCCCCGTCGAATTCAGCACCACGATGATCATCGGCGCAATCGCCAGAATCGGAATGGTCTGGCTGGCAATCGCCCAAGGCATCACGCTCAGATCCATCGCGCGGTTGAACACGATCCCCACCGCCAGCAACATCCCCGCCGCCGAGCCGATGACAAAGCCCAGCCCCGTGGCCGAAAGCGTCACCCAGGCGTGATAGACCAGCGACCGTTTCGAGGTCACCTTCTGCCCGAACAGCCCGTCATACAGCCCCTTCGCCACCTGATGCGGCGCGGGCAGCACCGGGCGTTCCTGTGTCAAGGTCAGCGGCACCAGTTCGGCCAAGGTCACCGCGCGCCCGTCCCGCGCCGCCTGATCATGAACCCAAGCCGCGTTCATCCAGACGGCTGCCAGATACCACAGCGCCACAATCGCCGCCAAAACCACAAGGATCGGCCCCAGATTACGCATGCCGCCCCCCTGCTTTTTCTGTCGAAAAATATCCTCGGGGGGTGAGGCCGCAAGGCCGAGGGGGCGCGAGCGCCCCCTTTGCTCCGGTGCAGGCGCCCTTACACCTCATCGCCATGCCCCGCCCGCAACCCCTCGCGCACGCGGTGCGCGATCTCGATGAATTCCCGGCTGTCGCGAATATCCAGCGGGCGCTCGCGTGGCAGCGGGCTGTCGATCACATCGGTGATCCGGCCGGGGCGTGGGCTCATCACCACGATCTTGGTGGACAGATAGACCGCCTCGGGGATGGAATGCGTCACAAAGCCAATCGTCTTGCCCGTGCGCGCCCACAGCTTCAGCAGCTCCTCGTTCAGCCGGTCGCGCACGATCTCGTCCAGCGCGCCAAAGGGTTCATCCATCAGCAGAATATCGGCATCAAAGGCCAGCGCGCGGGCAATGGAGGCGCGCTGCTGCATGCCCCCCGAAAGTTGCCACGGAAACTTTTTCCCGAAGCCCGCAAGGTCCACCAGCGCCAGCACGCGCTCCACCCGCTCGGCCTGTTCGGCCTTGGAAAAGCCCATGATCTCCAGCGGCAGCCGGATATTCCCGGCAATGCTGCGCCAGGGGTAAAGCCCCGCCGCCTGAAACACATAGCCATAGGCGCGCCGCATCCGCGCCTCATCCGGTGTCATGCCATTCACTGTCAGGCTGCCGCCCGTCGCATGTTCCAGCGCCGCGATACAGCGCAGGAAGGTGGTTTTGCCGCAGCCCGATGGCCCGATGAAGCTGACAAAATCCCCCTTGTTGATCGTCAGGTTCACGTCTTTCAGCGCCTGAACCGGCCCATCCGCCGTCTGGAACACCAGATCGAGGCCCCTTGCCTCGATCACCGCCCCCGGCACTGCCGCATTGTCCCTCATGCCGTCATATCCCTGTCACGCGCTGCGGCCATAGTGCCCCTCGCAGGCTGGAGGAGGCCCAGATGTTCTTGCCGTTCTTTCCCGCATTCCTTGCGACGCAAGGCAATCCCCTTTTCATTCCGGTCTTTTTGCCCCTCTGGCCTGCAACCCTGCACCTTGCGCCCGATGCCGACCCGGAGGATGACCCCCGCGAGGGGTAAGGCTTACACCCCCGTCGCCGGCACGCCCGAGCGCGTGACGGGCCGCGGCGCGGTCAGGTCTTTCCACTGGCTCAGCGCACGGTTCACCGCAGGCCGGGCCTCGCGGCCCACGAAGCGGCCGTGGCCCTCTTGGGTCCGCACCTCACCGTCCTGCACAGCCACCTGCCCGCGCGTCAAGGTAAAGCGCGGCAGGCCCTGCACCTTTTGCCCCTCGAACACGTTGTAATCAATGGCAGATTGCTGCGCCCCCGCCGTGATGGTCTTTTCCTTCGCCGGGTCCCAGACCACCAGATCGGCATCGGCGCCGACCAGAACCGCGCCCTTTTTCGGGTAAAGGTTCAGGATCTTGGCGATATTGGTGCTGGTCACCGCGACAAATTCGTTCGGCGTCAGCCGCCCCGTATTCACCCCATGGGTCCACAGCATCGGCAAGCGATCCTCCAGCCCGCCGGTGCCATTGGGGATTTTCGAGAAATCACCCAAACCGAAGCGCTTTTGCGCCGTGGTAAAGCTGCAATGATCGGTGGCCACACAAGACAGGCTGCCCGATTGCAGGCCCGCCCAAAGGCTCGCCTGATGATCCTTGCTGCGGAAGGGCGGCGACATGACGCGCCGCGCCGCATGGTCCCAGTCAGGGTGGAGATATTCGCTTTCATCCAGCGTCAGATGCTGGATCAGCGGCTCGCCCCAGACCCGTTTGCCCGCCTGACGCGCGCGCCGGATCGCCTCATGCGCCTCCTCGCAGCTGGTATGCACCACGTAAAGCGGCACCCCCGCCATATCGGCAATCATGATGGCGCGGTTGGTCGCCTCGCCCTCCACCTGGGGCGGGCGCGAATAGCCATGCGCCTCGGGGCCGCGATTGCCCTCGGCCAGCAGCTTCGCCGTCAGCTCGGCAACAATATCGCCGTTTTCGGCATGAACCATGGCCAGCCCGCCCAGATCGCCGACGCGGCGGAAGCTGGCGAACAGCTCATCATCATTGACCATCAAGGCGCCCTTATAGGCCATGAAATGCTTGAAGGAGGTGATCCCCGCCTTCACGCTCTCCTCGATGCCCTCCCAAACCTTCTCGCCCCACCAGGTGACCGCCATGTGATAGGAATAATCGCAATTCGCCCGGCCCGATTTGTTGTGCCACATCGCGGCGGCATCCATCAGGCCCTGCCCCTGCCCCGGCAGGATGAAATCCACCACCATCGTGGTGCCCCCCGCCAGCGCCGCCCGCGTGCCGGACTCGAAATCATCCGCCGAATAGGTGCCCATGAAGGGCATCTCCAGATGGGTATGCGGATCAATCCCGCCGGGCATGATGTAACAGCCGGCGGCATCCAGTTCAGCACCGCCCTTGAGGCCCTGCCCGATCTCGGTGATCACCCCGCCCTCGATCTTGACATCGGCCCTGTAGGTCAGGTCCGCCGTGACGACAGTGCCATTCTTGATGATGGTGATCATTGCTCACTCCCAATGTCTTCGACGG
>NZ_JAEULU010000313.1 GCF_016792925.1 Gemmobacter sp. | reverse complement strand
AATATTGGCTGGTCGCGACCGATTGGTATGGGCTTTATTCCGTGCTGGTGCCGGTCTATGCCTTCCTCCTCATGCCCGTGGTCTCGGCCCTGCGCGGCAGCCCCAAGGGCTACCTCGCGAGGGTGGCCGAAACCCAATGGGCGCTGATGATCTGCGTCTATTGCGTCAGCCATGTGCCGGCGCTGCTCTCGCTCCAGATCCCCGGCTATGAGGGGCGCAATGTCATCCTGATCGCCTGGCTCATCTTCACGGTGCAGCTGTCGGATGTGCTGCAATATGTCTGGGGCAAGCTGATCGGGCGGCGCAAACTCGCCCCCGAGCTGTCGCCCTCGAAAACCTGGGAAGGGCTGATCGGTGGCGTGCTGTCGGCCTCCGCCATCGGCGCGAGCCTGTGGTGGATGACCCCCTTCACGCTGGCGCAGGCCGCGGGCCTCGCGCTGGTCGTCACCCTGATGGGCAGCTTTGGCGGCCTTGTCATGTCGGCCATCAAGCGCGACAAGGGCGTGAAGGATTGGGGCCACCTGATCGCGGGCCATGGCGGGTTTCTGGACCGGCTCGACAGCGTGGTCTTCGCCGCGCCGATCTTCTTTCACCTTGTGCGTTATTTCTGGGCCTGATCATGAGTGACCTGCGCGACATCTTCACCAAGCTGGAAAGCGCCGAGGCCGAGGCCAAAGCCCGCATCCCAGACCCGGCGCCCGAGGCCGCACCCCAAAGCGCCCCTCCAGGCCCTGCGGCCCCAGACCCCGAAAACCGCCGCCCGATCAGCAGCCGCAACAGCCGCTTTGCCCAATCCGCCGCCCGGCGGCTGGCCGAAAGCGACATCACCCCCAACCAGATCAGCCAGGCCTCCATGGCCTGCGGCGCGCTTGGCCTTCTGCTCCTCTGGGGCGCAGGCGCCACCGCTGGCCCGCTGCAAGCCATGGCGCTGATCCTTGCGGCCCTCACCATGCAGGCGCGCCTGATCTGCAATCTGCTGGATGGCATGGTGGCGGTGGAGGGCGGCAAAACCAGCCCGACCGGCAGTTTCTGGAACGAGGCGCCCGACCGCGTGGCCGATGTTCTGTTCCTCTGGGGCGCGGGCCTCGCCGCAGGCCAGCCCGCATTGGGCCTTGCCGCCGCCGCGCTGGCCATCGGCACCGCCTATATCCGCGAACTGGGAAGGGCCGAGGGCTTCAAGCCGGATTTCCGCGGCCCGATGGCGAAACCGCATCGCATGGCCGCCCTCACCGCAGGCTGCCTCGCCGCAGCCTTGCTGCCCTGGGGCACTGCCATGGGCCTCCTGACACTCACCCTGTGGATTGTCATCCTGGGCACGCTCGGCACCATCCTGCGCCGCAGCCATAGCCTGTTGCAGGCGATGAACGCTCGCTAACCCCTTCAACCTGATCCAAATATCCTGGGGGTCCGGGGGTGAAACCCCCGGCGTATCCGCCGGGGGCCTCCATCTCAAATCCTCAAGCCAGCATCATCATCGGGTTTTCCAAACCTTCGATCACCGCCTTGAGGAACTCCGCGCCCAACGCGCCGTCGATCACCCGGTGATCCACCGACAGCGTCATCGACATCATGGTTGCGACCACGATCTCGCCCGCCTTGTTCACCACCGGCTTCTTCACGCCCGCGCCCACGGCCAGGATTGAGCCATGCGGCGGGTTGATCACCGCGTCGAAATTCTCCACCCCCATCATCCCGAGGTTGGAGATCGCAAAGCTGCCGCCCTGATATTCATGCGGGGCCAGCTTCTTCGATTTGGCGCGGCCTGCCAGATCCTTCATCTCGGCCGACAGGGCCGAAAGCGACTTCTTGTCGGCATCCTTCAGAACCGGCGTGAACAGCCCGCCCTCGATGGCCACGGCCACGGCCACATCCGATGGCTTCATCTTCAGCACCCGGTCGCCCGCCCAGACGGCGTTGCAATCCGGCACCTTCTGCAAGGCCAGCGCGCAGGCCTTGATGATGAAGTCATTGACCGACAGCTTCACGCCGCGCCCTTCCAGCGATTTGTTCAGCTGCTCGCGGAAGGCCATCAGCGTATCCAGCTGCACTTCGCGGCGCAGATAGAAATGCGGGATGGTTTGCTTCGCTTCGGTCAGACGCGCGGCGATGGTGCGGCGCATGCCGTCCAGCGGCATTTCGGTGTATTCGCGGTCGGCATAAAGTTTCTTCACCGCATCCGCCGAAACCGCAGGGGCTGCCGCCGGGGCCGGAGCCGCTGCCGCCACGGGGGCCGCCGCCGCCGCGACCGGAGCCGCCGCCTTGGGCGCGGCCTGCGCGCCCTCGACATCGGCCTTCACGATCCGGCCATGCGGGCCAGAGCCCTTCACCGCCGTCAGATCAACCCCCTTTTCCGCCGCAATGCGACGGGCCAGCGGTGAGGCAAAGACCCGCGCGCCGCCCGAGGCGGGAGCCGCCGGTGCTGCTGCAACCGCAGCCGCCGCCGGGGCGGCGGTCGCCACGGGGGCCGCCGCGGCAGGCGCCGCAGCCGGTGCGCTGGTGGCGGCAGAGGCGTCCTCGCCTTCCTCCAGCAGCACCGCGATGGGCGTGTTCACCTTCACGCCCGCGCTGCCTTCCGCGATCAGAATTTTCCCGATCACGCCCTCATCCACGGCCTCGAATTCCATCGTGGCCTTGTCGGTCTCGATCTCGGCCATGACCTGACCGGATTTCACCACATCGCCTTCCTTGACCAACCACTTGGCCAGGGTGCCTTCCTCCATCGTGGGGGAAAGCGCCGGCATCAAAACTTGAATTGCCATGTCTCTGTCCTCAGCGATAGCAAACGGATTTCACGGCCTCGACCACTTCGGCGGTCGTCACCAGCGCGAGCTTTTCAAGGTTGGCCGCATAGGGCATCGGCACATCCTTGCCGCACAGGTTGATCACCGGCGCGTCGAGGTAATCGAAGGCGCGTTCCATGATCACCGCCGACAGATGGTTGCCGATGGAGCCGACGGGGAAGCCCTCTTCCACCGTCACGCAGCGGTTGGTCTTCATGACCGAGGCCAGAACCGTGTCGTAATCCAGCGGGCGCAGCGTGCGCAGGTCGATCACCTCGGCGCTGATCCCCTCGGCGGCCAGCTTGTCGGCAGCCTCCAGGGCATAGGTCATGCCGATGCCAAAGCTCACGATGGTCACATCGGTGCCCTCGCGCCAGATTTTCGCCTTCCCGAAGGGGATGGTGAAATCGGGCAGGTCCGGCACCTCGAAGGATTTGCCATACATGATCTCGTTTTCAAGGAAGATCACCGGGTTCGGATCGCGGATCGCTTGCTTGAGCAAGCCCTTCGCATCCGCCGCCGAATAGGGCATCACCACCTTCAGGCCCGGCAGCGCCGCATACCAGGCCGCGTAATCCTGGCTGTGCTGCGCGCCCACGCGGGCGGCGGCGCCATTGGGGCCCCGAAACACGATGGGGCAGCCCAGCTGGCCGCCCGACATGTAATTGGTCTTGGCCGCCGAGTTGACGATATGGTCAATCGCCTGCATGGCAAAGTTGAAGGTCATGAACTCCACAATCGGGTTCAAGCCACCCCATGCCGCGCCCACGGCGATGCCTGCAAAGCCATGCTCGGTGATCGGCGTGTCGATCACGCGCTTCGGGCCGAACTCGTCCAGCAGGCCCTGGCTGATCTTGTAGGCGCCCTGATATTCGCCCACTTCCTCGCCCATCAGGAACACATTGCCATTTCCGCGCATTTCCTCCGCCATGGCCTCGCGCAGGGCTTCCCGCACGGTCATGGTCTTCATCGGCGTGCCCTCGGCCCAGTCGGAGGAGGCCTTGGAGACCACCGCCACCGGCGCCTTGGCCACCGCCGCAACCGGAGCCGCCGCTGCAACCGGCGCTGCCGCCGCCGCCACAGGGGCAGGGGCCGCATCGGCGCTTTCGCCTTCCTCGACCAGCACCGCAATCGGCGTGTTCACCTTCACGCCCGCCGTGCCCTCGGCCACCAGCAGCTTGCCGATGATGCCTTCATCCACCGCCTCGAATTCCATCGTGGCCTTGTCGGTCTCGATCTCGGCCAGAATCTGACCCGATTTCACCGTGTCCCCCTCCTTGACCAACCACTTGGCCAAGGTGCCTTCCTCCATGGTCGGAGAAAGCGCGGGCATAAGAACTTGAGTTGCCATGACGTTTCCCCCTCAGGCGTAGATGTCGGTGTAAAGCTCGGACAGCGCCGGTTCCGGGCTTTCCTTCGAGAACTCGGCCGCCTCATTGACGATGGCCTTGATCTCCTTGTCGATCGCCTTCAGGTCTTCCTCCGAGGCCAGCCCGCCCTGCGTCAGCAGATCGCGCACATGCTCGATGCAGTCCTTTTCGGTCTTGATCTTCTCGACCTCCTCGCGGGTGCGGTATTTCGCCGGGTCCGACATCGAATGCCCGCGATAGCGATAGGTCATCATCTCAAGGATATACGGGCCCTTGCCCGCGCGGCAATGCGCGATGGCCTTCTCGGCGGCTTCCTTCACCGCCAGCACATCCATGCCGTCCACCTGCTCGCCCGGAATGCCATAAGCCGTGCCGCGCCCGTAAAGCGTGGTCGATTTGGTCGCCCGCTTCATCGAGGTGCCCATGGCATATTGGTTGTTCTCGATGACGAAAATCACCGGCAGGCCCCACAGCTCGGCCATGTTATAGGTCTCGTAAACCTGACCCTGGTTTGCCGCGCCATCGCCGAAATAGGTGAAGGTCACATTGTCATTGCCCTTGTACCAGTCGGAGAAGGCGAGGCCCGCGCCCAGCGGCACCTGCGCGCCCACGATGCCATGGCCGCCATAGAAATGCTTCTCGCGCGAGAACATGTGCATGGAGCCGCCCTTGCCCTTGGAGTAGCCCCCCTCGCGCCCGGTCAGCTCTGCCATCACCCCCTTGGGGTCCATGCCGCAAGCCAGCATATGCCCGTGATCGCGGTAGGAGGTCAGGCGCTTGTCGCCCTCTTTCGCCGCCGCCTCAAGGCCCACAACCACCGCTTCCTGCCCGATATACAGGTGGCAGAAGCCGCCGATCAGCCCCATCCCGTAAAGCTGCCCGGCCTTCTCCTCGAAACGCCGGATCAGCAGCATCTCGCGGTAATAGCCCAGCAATTCCTCTTTCGAGACATTGGGTCTCTCTGGCGCCTTCTTGGTGGCCATGCGGCTCCCCTCCCATGCGGATAATGGTTCAACATTGAACTATCTCTGCATTATCGGGAAAATAAGGCCCCGCGCAAGCAAATCTCTCGCCGCGCTGCGGCATGGATGCGCCGCCCGCCTTTCATCTTGGCCCAAATATCCCGGGGTCCGGGGCAGCGCCCCGGCGGTTTCCACCAGCCAAACGCAGGCCGGATCAGCGGATCACCACCTCATCGGCACGGATATAGCCCAGCACATCGCGCACCTGCTCATCCAGCAGGTCCAGATCCAGATAGGCATCCGACAGGCGATGGGTGCGGTTTTGCAGCTCCAGAAGCTCGGCCGCCAGCCGGTCACGCTCGGCGGTCAGCGCCTCGGCCTCGGCATGGATCTGCGCGCGGCGGAAGACGCCGTAATCGCCCTGCACCGCGGCAAAGGTGAAATATCCGCCAAGGCCCACGGCCACGGCGAAGATCATCAGGCTGCCAATCGAAAAGCGGTGGGGGGTCATGCGCGCCTCAAGCTGTCGCCCCTCTTGCCGGGGGTGTCCTGCCTTTATGCCACAGCCGAATCGGCTTGTGAATCCGAAAAAAGCGGAGAGATCAGCGATTTGCGCCAAAAGACGGGGCGGGGGGCAGGCCGCCCCCCGCCACCGGGATCAGGCCTTGCCCTTGTAGATGTCGACCAGCTTGGCCAGCATCGCCAGCGCATCCTCGCGCGACCGCTGGAAGCTGTTGCGACCGATGATCGAGCCATTGCCGCCGCCATCGCGGATCGCGCGGGCATCGTCGAACACCGCATCGGCGCCTTTCGAGGCCCCGCCCGAGAACACGATGATCCGGCGGCCATTGAAGCTCGACTGCACGCAATGCTTCACCCGCGCCGCCATATCCGACACGTCGATCTGTTCTTTCTCATAGACCTTCTTCGCCTCGGGCAGCATCAGATGGTCGGTCGACAGCTTGATCTTGATGATATGCGCGCCCAGCAGGGCGGCGATATGGGCGGCATAGGCGGCCACGTCGATGGCGGTCTCGCCATCCTTCGTCACCGCCTCGCCGCGCGGATAGGACCAGATCACCGTCGCCACGCCCTTGGCCGCGGCCTCTTTGCGCATCTCGACGATTTCCTCGAACATGTCCAAAGCCATGTCCGACCCCGGATAGATGGTGAAACCGATGGCGGCGCAGCCCAGACGCAGCGCATCATCGACGCTCGCCGTGATCGCCTGATTCTTGCCCGCCGTGTCCGACATCAGGCTGTTGGCGCTGTTCACCTTCAGGATCGTCGGGATCTGGCCCGCAAAGGTATCGGCGCCCGCTTCCAGCGGCCCCAGCGGCGCGGCATAGGCGGAAAGCCCTGCGTCAATCGCCAGTTGATAGTGGTAATGCGGGTCATAGCCCGCCGGATTGGGCGCAAAGCTGCGGGCCGGGCCATGCTCAAAGCCCTGATCCACCGGCAGAATGATCATCTTGCCGGTGCCACCCAGCTTGCCTTCCATCAGCATGCGGCAAAGGTTGCCCTTCACGCCGGCATTCTCGCCTTCGTAATGGCTCAGGATTTTCTGCACCTGCTTGGTGGCGCGCATCGGAAAGCTCCTCTCAAGATCGCACGGGTCGCCGGGCCTGTCGCGGTCCCCCGCCGGCCTTCACCCCCTGCGATAGTCGCAGCCCGGTCGCCGCGCAATCATGGTTGCGCTAACAGCCTGACGGCCCTGACGAAACCGCGTCATCCTCGGCGCGCGCGAATCGGTCGGCCCCGCTTCGGCCCCGCCCCTGGCTGCCGCTCGGGCATTGTTTCGCCAGCGCGAACCATGCGCGCCCGCGGCCCGCATTACCCGCGGCGCCCTCCGCCAAATCCGCCACTTGTCACGCAAGCCTTGACCGCCGCCCGGCATTGCCCTCAAGTTTTATGCAAATTGCAGTGCGTGAGTATCGCCCGGCCTGCCCGGGCGTTTGAGGAGCAACATGACCAATCTTATCGCAACCTCTTTGATCCGGAGCGGCGTCAACCTGGGCAGCTTCGACGGGGCCGCCTTTGAAGACATCAACGCCAACGATCCCTCCGCCGTCTTCGTGCGCGTCGGCGGCAAGCGCATGGTGCTGGAGGGCGATTACAGCTATGACGCCGCCACCGGCGCGATCACCGGCACCGTGACCGGCATCGCCCTGCAAAGTCAGATGCTGGTGGATGGCGAGGCAACCCGCGCCACCGTGATGCGTCTGGGCAATCTGTCCCTCACCGGCACCGAGCTGATCAATCTGATCAAGACCACGGATGGCGACGGCTTTTTCGCCGCGCTGCTGAATGGCAATGACCTGCTGCGCGGCGGCGGTCTGCGCGACCTGCTGGAAGGGCAGGGCGGCAATGACCGGCTCGTGGGGCGGGGCGGCAATGACACGCTGAATGGCGGCGCGGGCGGGGACACCCTGCTGGGCGAGGATGGCCGCGATGTGCTGAATGGCGGCGCGGGCAGCGACAAGCTGTTGGGCGGCTATTTCGACGATACGCTGCGCGGCGGCTCCGGGGCCGATTACCTGCTGGGCGGCCGGGGCGATGATCGGCTGGAGGGCGGCGCGGGCCGCGACCGGCTGCGCGGCGGCGAGGGCGCGGATGCTTTCGTGTTCCGGGGCGATCACGGCTCGGATCTGATCGGCGATTTCACCACCGATGACACGCTGGTCCTGGGCGATGAATATTGGGGCGCCGCGCTGGAGGATGGCGAGGTGTCGCTGGCCGAGCGTCTGGCCCTGCTGGACGAGATTGCCACCGCCCAGGAGGGCGGCATCCTGCTGGAGCGCGGCACCGACCGCATCTTCATCGGTGGCATCACCGATCTGGACGAGCTGGCCAACCGCCTGCGCACCGTCGCACAGGAATTTGCCGAAGTTCTGTAAGCCTTTGGCTTGCCAAAGAAAAAGCCCCGCATTGCGGGGCTTTTTGCTGTCTGCCCTTGGGCCTAGAACAGGAAGCGATCCTCGGTCAGATCGGCCAGATCGACGCCGCGCAGCAGCACATCCATCCGGTCGCCCTCGCCGTCGATCATCGTCATCATCACGCCCCGCGCCACCTCGCGCAGCTGGAATCCGTCTTCCAGCCCGGCATCGGCGGCAGCGAAGGTCAGATCAAAGCCGATGAACTCGATCACATCTCCGGCGCCGAAATCGCGGATCACCGCGCTGCCCGGATCGGTGATGTCCGAGCTGTCGCCATGCGACAGGATCTTGAACCGATCCGCGCCGCCGCCGCCCCTCAGCACATCGCCGCCCGAGACGTAAAGCTCATCCGCGCCGCGCCCGCCAAACAGCGTATCGGCCCCGGCCTGCCCGTTCAGCACATCGCGCCCGCCAAGGCCCAGCAGCCGGTCATCTCCGGCGCCACCTGCCAGGAAATCCCAGCCCGCGCCGCCCGCCTGCGTCTCATCCGCCGCCGTGCCGAACCACTCGATCCCGCGCACCGTGGCGGCACCGGGGCCCTGGTCGCCCCCGTCATCGGTGGCGAAGGGCGAGGGGATGATCTGCACATTGTCCTGCGTCAACTGGCGCAGGGTCACATTCTTCACCAGCACTTCCTGAATATTGCCGCCGGTGTCGCGGGTGCGGATCAGCACATCCGAGCCCAGTTTCACCATCG
>NZ_JAEULU010000312.1 GCF_016792925.1 Gemmobacter sp. | reverse complement strand
GGCAAAGGGGCCATCCATGGTTTCCACCTTGCCGCCGCGCAGACGCAGCGAGATGGCCGTCTCCACCCCTTTCAGCCCCTCGCCTGCGACCAGATGCCCCGCCGCCTTCAGCGCGTCATTGACGGCGAAATAGCCCTTCATCATCGCATCGAATTCCGGGGTGCCCCAGCTGGGTTCCAGCGCCGGGTCGGTATAGATCAAAGCCATATATTGCATAGTCACGTCCTCCAGTTTGCAAATTGCAGATCAAAAGCCCAGGCTGCGCACGGCCAGGCACACCATCACATTCAGCGTCGCCAGGATATTGGCGCTGTTGCCGACAATGCGCAGCACATGCGTCGCCTTTTCGGCCTTCAACCCGAAGGGATGGGCCAGCCGCCCCAGCACCAGCAGCGCGCCACTGATATGCACATAGATCGCATCGGCCCCCAGCGACTCGGCGATGATCATGAGGATCAGCACCATCGGCACCCATTCGACAAAATTGCCATGGCAGCGGATGCGTTCATGCAGGGTCGGGTTGCCCGCATCCCCGATCGATATCCCAAGCGCGGCCCGCATCTGGGTCACGCGGAACCACAGCACCAGATAGATGGCCGCCAGCGGCAGCGCGTAAACAGCGGTAATCGTCAGAGAGGTCATGTTGCAAATCCTGTTTTGCGTTTCCGATGTCCCAAGGACGCGCCAGCCTTGCCGATTTCGACAGGCGCATCCGAAAAAATTTCGTCTCCGGCGAAAAAAGTTGGTTTGCGATGCCCCCACGCACCTTTCCCGCTTGGCCCGGATACCCTAAGAGGCGCACAAGCCCGCAGATTTCGGCCTTTCACAGATGAGGGATGCCATGACCGACCCCGCAATCACCCCCGAGCTGATCGCTTCGCATGGCCTCAAACCCGATGAATACCAGCGCATCCTCGAGATCATCGGCCGCGCGCCGACCTTCACCGAGCTGGGCATCTTCTCGGCGATGTGGAACGAGCATTGCTCCTACAAATCCTCGAAGAAATGGCTGCGCACCCTGCCCACCACCGGCCCGCAGGTGATTTGCGGCCCCGGCGAGAATGCGGGCGTGGTGGATATCGGCGACGGGCAAGCCGTCATCTTCAAGATGGAAAGCCACAACCACCCCTCCTATATCGAGCCGCATCAGGGCGCGGCCACCGGCGTGGGCGGCATTCTGCGCGATGTCTTCACCATGGGCGCCCGCCCGATTGCCGCGATGAACGCGCTGAGCTTCGGCCTGCCCTCGCATCCGAAAACCAGCCATCTGGTGAAAGGCGTGGTCGAGGGTATCGGCAGCTATGGCAATGCGTTCGGCGTGCCGACCGTGGGCGGCGAAGTGCGCTTCCACCGCAGCTATAACGGGAATTGCCTGGTCAATGCCTTTGCCGCGGGCATCGCTGACAGCGACAAGATTTTCTATTCGGTCGCCTCGGGCGTCGGCATGCCGGTGGTCTATCTCGGCGCCAAGACGGGCCGCGACGGCGTTGGCGGAGCCACCATGGCCTCGGCCGAATTCGATGACACGATCGAGGAAAAACGCCCCACCGTTCAGGTTGGCGACCCCTTCACCGAAAAGCGCCTGCTGGAAGCCAGCCTGGAGCTGATGGGCTCGGGCGCGGTCATCTCCATTCAGGATATGGGCGCGGCCGGTCTGACCTGCTCGGCGGTCGAGATGGGCGACAAGGGCGGCCTTGGCATCAAGCTGAACCTCGATGCCGTGCCGCAGCGCGAGGCGGCGATGACCGCCTATGAGATGATGCTGTCCGAAAGCCAGGAGCGCATGCTCATGGTGCTGAAACCCGAGAAAGAGGCCGAGGCGCGGGCGATCTTTGCAAAATGGGATCTCGACTTTGCAATTGTCGGCGAGACCATCCCGGAGGACCGCTTCCTGATCCTGCTGAATGGCGAGGTGAAGGCCGATCTGCCGCTGTCGAAACTGTCATCCAGCGCACCGGAATATGACCGGCCCTGGGTCGAAACCCCGCCCGCCGCGCCCCTGGGCGAGGTGCCGGCCATCGGCGCCATCGACGCGCTGAAGACGCTGATCTCCAGCCCCTCCTATGCCCACAAGGCCTGGGTCTGGGAGCAATATGACAGCCAGGTCGGCGCCGATACCGTGATCCGCCCCGGCATGGCGGCGGGGGTTGTGCGGGTGCATGGCACCGGGAAGGCGCTGGCCTTCACCAGCGACGTGACGCCGCGCTATGTGCGTGCCAACCCGTTCGAGGGTGGCAAGCAGGCCGTGGCCGAGGCCTATCGCAACCTGACCGCCGTGGGCGCCCTGCCGCTGGCCACCACCGACAACCTGAATTTCGGCAACCCGGAAAAGCCTGAAATCATGGGCCAATTCGTCGGCGCCATCAAAGGCATCGGCGCGGCTGTCGCGGCGCTGGATATGCCCATCGTCTCTGGCAACGTCTCGCTTTACAACGAGACCGACGGTTCGGCCATTCTGCCCACGCCCACCATCGGCGCGGTCGGCATTCTGTCCAGCCTTGACGATCTGATCGCGGGCCAGCCGGTTCAGGGCGACATCGCCCTGCTGATCGGCGAGACTTTCGGCCATCTGGGCCAGTCGGCGCTGCTGGCCGAGGCCTTTGGCATCGAAGCGGGCGATGCGCCCTCCGTCGATCTGGACGCGGAAAAGCGCCATGGCGATTTCCTGCGCAGCATCCGCGCCTCGGTGCGCGCCTGCACCGATCTGGGCGATGGCGGTCTGGCGCTGGCGGCCTTTGAAATGGCCGAGGGCGCGGGTCTGGGCCTGAGCCTTGATGCGGGCGACATCCCGACCCTCTTTGGCGAGGATCAGGCGCGCTATCTGCTCGCCGTCTCGGAAGAGGGCGCGCAAGCCATCGAGGCCGCCGCACTGACCACCGGCGTGCCGGTCCTGCGCGTGGGCCGGTTCGGCGGCACCACTGTGACGCTGGGCACCGACAGCGCCGCGCTGGCCGATCTCTCGGCGCTCTATCGAGGCGCCTTTGCCGCGGCCATTGAAGGATGATCCGGCGGGCGAGCAGCGAAGAACTGGGCTTCGTGCGCGCCCTCTGGACCGCAGAAAGCAATAGCGCCTACCTTGATCCCCCCGATCCCGGCGAGATTGAGGCGCTTCAGACCGAGGGCAATCTGCTGCTCTGGCTGGAGCAGGACGGTCCGGCGGGCTTTGCGGTCCTGACAGAATGGCTGCCTGAGGTTTGGGGCTTGCGCGAATTTGCGGTGCAACGTCCCGGGCAAGGGCGCCCGTTTCTGGATACCTTGCTGGTCGAGCTGTTCGTTCACCGCAAGGCGCATCGGTTGGGTTTGGATTGCACCGCTGACAATGAGCGCGCCAAACGGTTCTTCCAGAAAGCGGGCTTTGTGCAGGAAGGCATCTGGCGCGAATGCTGGCAGCGCAGTGATGGTCATTGGGTGGACTGCATTTTTTACGCCTTGCTCGCGCGGGAATGGCGTGACCTGCAAAGCCAGGCATGAGCCGCCTTGCGGTGCCCCCGCCTGCATCCTAGATTGATCCGGAAGGACAGGAGACGACCATGGCCATGGAAGGCAAGGACATCGAGGCGCTGATCCGGGAAAGTTTCCCGCAGGCGCAGATCACCATTACCGACCTCGCAGGTGACGGCAATCATTGGGCGGCCGAGGTGATCGACGCCAGCTTCAAGGGCATGAACCGGGTGCAGCAACAGCGCGCGGTCTATGCCAGCCTCAAGGGCAAGATGGATGGGGCCAATGGCGAATTGCATGCGCTGGCACTGACCACCAAGGCGCCGGAGTAAGCTGCAATGGATGCGTTGGAGGCCGGGTTGCGCTTTCTTAACGCGGGATTGCGAATTTTGGTGGCGCTGGACTTTTGCAAAGAACTGGCGCTTTTCATCAGATATGGCAGCGGGGGCTGGATACGGCAGCGCCGGATCAACCGCTGGAGAGCGAAAAGGGAACAACGGGTATGAGCGCGCAGGACCAGATCCGCGAGACGATCAGCAAGAATGACGTGGTGCTGTTCATGAAGGGCACCAAGATGATGCCGCAATGTGGCTTTTCCAGCCGCGTGGCGGGCATTCTCAATTACATGGGCGTTGAATTTGCCGATGTGAATGTGCTGGCCGATGCCGAAATTCGTCAGGGCATCAAGGATTTCTCCGACTGGCCGACCATTCCGCAGCTTTATGTGAAGGGCGAATTCGTCGGCGGCTGCGACATCGTGACCGAGATGACGATCTCGGGCGAGCTGGACGGGCTGTTCGAGACCAATGGCATCGCCTTCAACAAGGAAGCCGCCGACAAGATCCGCGAAGCGAATGCCTGATCGCGAGAATTTGCAAATCTGACGGTTTGCAACTGCAAAGCCCGCCTTCCGGCGGGCTTTTTCATGGTTTCAGGCTTCCACTTTTGCCGCCAAAGCCTCGGCCCGTTGGGCAATCTCGCTCAGCGTCTGGCTGACCTGCGGCGGCACCACCGGCACCTCGATCCGCACCGGCTCGGGCGTGGCCTGCGCCTCCAGCCCGGCGAGCCGCGCCTTCAGCCCGCGCATCTCGTCTTCCAGCGCCGCGGTCTTGTCCGCCAGCATCAAGCCCGCCATCAACAGCATCCGCGCTTCGGGCAGGCGGCCCATCTGTTGCACCAGCGGCGCCGCCTCGGCATCCAGCATGGCGGCAGCCGAGCGCAGGAAATGCTCTTCCCCCGCCTGACAGGCCACGGGAAATTCGCGCCCGCCAATGATGATGGTGACCTCAGGCATCGGCCTTCTCCTCTCCGGTCAGGGCGGCAAGCTCGGCGATGATCTCCTCCAGCTCCACCGTTTCCGAGGACCGCGCCGCGCGCAGCCCCTCCAGCTCGGCCAGCATGGCCTTGTTGATCATGGCCGCATCGACACAGGCGCCATCCGAGCCCTCGCGCAAGACCCGCAGCGCCTCGCGCAGCTGGATCATGCTTTTGCGCAGGCGGTGCAATTCCAGCCCCTGCACATCCAGTTGCTTGGTCAATTGATCAATCCGGGCCTGCAAAGCCGCCTCATTGCGGCTTTCGCGGCCCTTGAGCGTGCGGATACGGTCACTCAGCGCGGCCACTTGCGCCTTTTCTGCGGCAAGCTCGGCCCGCAGCGCCTCCAGCGCGGCCTCGTCCCCGGGCGCGGCCGAGGCCGCAGCCGGTTCGGCATCCGCACCCTCCGGCTCAGCCTCTGCCACCCAGGGATCGGCGCCGCCGATGGCCTCTGCCGCTGCGCTTTCTGCCACTGGGGCCCCTGTCACTGGGGCCTCTACCGCCATCGGCGCTTCTGCGGTGGCGAGTTTCGGCGCCGGCTCCTCGGCGACCTCAGCCGCCTGCGCCCGCAGCCGGTCGAGCCCCGCATCCACACGCGCCAGTGCCGCGATGATCCTGCGCTCCAGCTCTGCCAAATCGGTCATGCTCTCAGCCTTCTTCGGGTTTTCCCATTTGGGCCCAACACCTGTGACATGCCCCCCGAAACCGGAGGCGCGAATCGCAACGGGCCGTGTCTGACCGATCTTAACGCAAAGATTGGCGGGATTGCGCCCCCCGGGCAGCGTTTTTCCGGCGCGAATATCCGCCATTTGCTTGATCTTGGCGCCGGGGCTGGTAGGACACTGCCCGAGAGCCCGACATATATAAGGATCGCCGCCTTGGATATCGCCAGCCTGCGCGCCCAGCACCCCGACCATTGGAAGAAAGCCTGCGCCATCCGCGTGCTGACGCTGGATGCGGTCGCCGCCGCCAATTCCGGCCATTCCGGCATGCCGATGGGTATGGCCGATGTGGCGACGGTGCTGTTTGAAAAGCACCTGAACTTCGATCCCGCTGCGCCGTTCTGGCCGAACCGCGACCGTTTCATCCTGTCGGCGGGCCATGGCTCGATGCTGATCTACAGCCTGCTGCACCTGACGGGCTACAAGCAGGCCACGCTGGACGAGCTGAAAAACTTCCGCCAATGGGGCGCCCGCACCGCCGGTCACCCCGAATATGGCCATCTGGAGGGCGTGGAGACCACGACCGGCCCGCTGGGCCAAGGCATCTCGAATGCCGTGGGCTTTGCCATGGCCGAGGAATCGCTGCGCGCGCGCTATGGTGCCAAGCTGATGGACCATTTCACCTATGTCATCGCGGGCGATGGCTGTCTGATGGAGGGCGTGAGCCAGGAGGCCATCGGCATCGCGGGCAAGCATCAGCTCTCGCGCCTGATCGTGCTGTGGGACAATAACGGCATCACCATCGACGGCAAGGTCGAGCTGTCGGATGTGACCGACCAGAAGGCGCGCTTTGCGGCCAGCGGCTGGGATGTGTTCGAATGCGACGGCCATGATCCGGTGGAGATCGACGCGGCGCTCGACAAGGCGAAGCGCTCGCCCCGCCCGGCGCTGATCGCCTGCAAGACCCATATCGCGCTTGGCTCCTCGGCGCAGGACACCTCGAAAGGCCATGGCGCGCTGACCGACAAGCAGCTGATCGCCGATACCCGCGCCGTTTATGGCTGGGATCATGGCCCCTTCGTGATCCCCGCCGATGTGAAAGCCGCCTGGGAGGCCACCGCCGCCCGTGGTACCGCCGCCCATGCCGAATGGGCCGCCCGTCTGGCCGCCCTGCCCGCCGGCAAACAGGCCGAATTCACCCGGCTCTTTTCGGGCGATGCACCCGCCAAGCTGGCCAGCGCCATTCGCGGCGTGAAGAAAGCCGCTGTCGAGGCGCCGAAAAAGCTGGCCACCCGCTCGGCCTCCGAGGTGGTTCTGGCTGCCGTGAACCCGGTGATGCCGGAAACCATTGGCGGCTCTGCCGACCTCACCGGGTCGAACAACACCAAGACCGCCGATCTGGGCGTGTTTGACCCGCTGAACCGCAAGGGTCGCTATGTCTATTGGGGCATCCGCGAGCATGGCATGGCCGCCGCGATGAACGGCATGGCGCTGCATGGCGGCGTGCGGCCCTATTCGGGCACCTTCATGTGCTTCACCGACTATGCCCGCCCCGCGATGCGCCTTTCGGCGCTGATGCAGGTGCCGGTGGTCTATGTGATGACCCATGACAGCATCGGCCTGGGCGAAGATGGCCCGACCCACCAGCCGGTCGAGCATCTGGCGATCAGCCGTGCGACCCCCAACACCTGGGTGTTCCGCCCCGCCGATCTGGTGGAAGTGGCCGAGGCCTGGGAACTGGCGCTTTCGACCAAGACCACGCCTTCGGTCATGGCGCTCAGCCGTCAGGGCGTGGCGGCGGTGCGCAAGACCCACAGCAACCAGAACCTGACGGCCAAGGGCGCCTATGTGCTGGCCGAGGCGGTGGCCAAGCGTCAGGTGATCCTGATCGCCACCGGCACCGAGGTGGAAATCGCCTTGAAGGCCAGGGAGATGCTGGAGGCCGAAGGCATCGGCACCCGCGTCGTCTCCATGCCCTGCATGGAGCTGTTCGCCGCACAGGACGAGGCTTATCGCAAGAAGGTGCTGCCTGCCGGCCCCGCCCGCATCGCCATCGAGGCCGGTGTGCGCATGGGCTGGGATCGCTGGCTGCTGGGCGAGCGCGGGCGCGAGGCCAAGGCCGATTTCGTCGGCATGTCCTCCTTCGGCGCCTCCGCCCCGGCAGAGCGCCTGTATGCGGAATTCGGCATCACCGCCGAAGCGACCGTGGCGAAGGCCAAAGCGCTGCTGTGACGCCGGGCGCGATTTTTCGTCGAAAAATCGAATGACCCAAAACGAGAAAGGGCCGCATCGCGCGGCCCTTTTTGCTGTCTGTCTGTGAGGTTCAATGTGCTTGCTTGCCCAGCATCGGCAGCAGCACCCGCGTCACCAGCGGCACGATCAACAGGCCGAGGCCAAGGCCCAGCACGCCGTCACAGGTGGCCGTCACCAGCCAGTTCACAAAGCCTTGCAGGCTGGCAGGCACCGCATGGGCCGCAACTTCGGCCAGGTGGTGAATGCTGCCATAGGGCTCGTGCAGCCCAAGCGTATGCAGGCCATGGATCACGATATTGCCGCCCACCCACAGCATCGCCAGCGTGCCGACCGTGGACAGAAACGCCATCAGCTTGGGCATCCCCGCCACCAGCCCGCGCCCGATGGCCCGGCTGGCGCCCAGCTGGCCCTTGGCCATATGCAGGCCCACATCGTCCATCTTCACGATCAACGCCACCGCGCCATAGACAGCCGCGGTGATCAGCGTGCCCACCACGGCCAGCGTGATCGCCTCCATCCAGATCGTGCTTTCGGGGATCGCGGCCAGCGCGATCGTCATGATCTCCGCCGAGAGGATGAAATCGGTCTTGATCGCGCCCGCGACCTTTTCTTCTTCCAGATGCGCGGGGTCTTTGGTGTCGAAATCGGCCTCCACCTCGGCATCGGCATGGGGGGCGAACATATGCAGCACCTTCTCGGCGCCTTCAAAGCAGAGATAGGCCCCGCCCAGCATCAACAGCGGCGTGATGACAAAGGGCGCAAAGGTGTTCAGCAACAGCAGGCCCGGCAGCAGCACGATCAGCTTGTTTTTCAGGCTGCCCTTGGCGATGCGCCAGATGATCGGCAATTCGCGATCCGCCGAAAACCCGTGCACATATTTCGGTGTCACTGCCGCGTCGTCGATCACCACCCCCGCCGCCTTGGACCCGGCCTTGGCCGCCGCCGCCGCCACATCATCCACCGAGGCCGCCGCCACTTTGGCAATCGCCGCCACATCATCCAGCAGCGCAAGCAATCCGCTCATCCGCATATCCTCTGAAAAGTTTTGCCGCACAGTAGCGAAGCCAGCCCCGCGCGGAAAGATGCCAATCTTGCCCCCATGTTAGCGAAAACACCTATGGTTTGCGCTAACATCATGAAAAACAGTCGTTTTTCTGCTTTGCGCCTGCGGCATCCGCGTGTATCCCCAAGCGCAATTCGGGATCAGACTCGGGAGAGCATGCGCATGACCATCACTGTTGCCATCAATGGGTTCGGCCGGATCGGGCGCTGCACGCTCGCCCATATCGCGGAATCGGGCCGCAATGACGTGCAGGTGGTGGCGATCAACGCGACCGGGCCGATTGAAACCAATGCCCATCTGCTGAAATACGATTCGGTGCATGGCCGCTTCCCCGGCGCGGTGAAGGTGGAGGGCAACACGCTGGATCTGGGCCGTGGCCCGATCCGGGTGTTCTCGACCTACAACCCCGAAGAGCTGGATTGGGAAGGCGTCGATGTCGTGCTGGAATGCACCGGCAAGTTCAATGCCCGCGACGCAGCCGCCGTTCACCTGACCCGTGGCGCCAAGCGCGTTCTGGTCTCGGCCCCCGCCAAGAATGCCGACAAGACCGTGGTTTACGGTGTGAACCACCGCCAGCTGAGCCTCGATCATCTGGTGGTGTCGAATGGGTCCTGCACCACCAACTGCCTCGCGCCGCTGGCCAAGGTGCTGAATGATGCCATCGGCATCGAATCCGGCATCATGACCACGATCCACTCCTATACGGGCGACCAGCCGACGCTGGACCGCCGCCACAAGGATCTGTATCGCGCCCGCGCCGCCGCCATGGCGATGATCCCCACCTCGACCGGCGCCGCCAAGGCCATTGGCGAAGTGCTGCCCGAGCTGAAGGGCCGCCTGGACGGTTCCGCCATCCGCGTGCCGACCCCGAATGTCTCGGCGGTCGATCTGACCTTCGTGGCCTCCAAGGATGTCACGGTGCAGGACGTGAACGAGATCGTGCGCGAGGCCGCTGCCGGCTATATGGGCATGGTTC
Organism: Gemmobacter sp.; assembly: GCF_016792925.1. Taxonomy (GTDB): domain Bacteria; phylum Pseudomonadota; class Alphaproteobacteria; order Rhodobacterales; family Rhodobacteraceae; genus Gemmobacter. The sequence continues at coordinate 14,823 of NZ_JAEULU010000312.1, read as the reverse complement.
TGGCCTATGATCCCGAGCCCAAGGTGTCGATTGACTTCAATCACACCAATCATTCGTCTATCTTCGCCCCAGACCAGACCAAGGTCGTGGGCGGGCGCACCGTTCGCGTGCTGGCCTGGTATGACAATGAATGGGGCTTTTCCTGCCGTATGGCCGATGTGGCTGGCGCGATGGGGCGGCTCCTCCAGTAACCGGAGGGGTCGTGACCGACCGACTTGCCATCATCCTCGGCGCGATCTTCGCGCTTCTGATCGCCGCAGACCTCTTCGCCAATGGCGGAGGGGTCTTGCTGTTTCTGGCTCGCAAAATGCTGGACCTGATGGAATATCTGATCTTCTGGCGCTGAGATGCGAAAAGGCCCTCCGCTTCGGGAGGGCCTTTGCAATTTGCAGATGATGCAAAACCGCTTTGCAAATCAGCCGCGGATCTTCGCCATATACTGCCCCAGATGGCGGTTGACGATCTCGTCATAGCGCCCCGAGGCCTTGATGGCGGCTAGACCGGCATTCACCCGATAGAGATGCGTCGTGCCGCGCCAATGCTGGCGCGAGATCACCACATGCAGCGACTCGGTGCCAATCGGACGCTCCAGCGCCGTCACCTGCCCGCGCAGGCCGCGCTGATAGACCTGATCCACGCCTGAGAAAATATCCTCGGGCACCGCATCCACCTCCCCCGCCAGCAGCAGATCCAGGCAAGCGCCGAAATCCGCCGCGCGGGTCACGGTCACATGGCCATCCGCCAGCAGGTTGCGCCCGCCCGCATCCAGCCAGGGGGCCTCGTCCGTTTCTGCAAGGCAGAGGGTCTTGTCCTCCAGATCCTCATCCGAGGCAAAGCTCATGCCGCCGCCTTGGGTGACAAACAGCTGCACCGGCAGCACGAACAGCGGCTCGGACCAGAAATAGCCAATGCAATGCGGATGGTCGGGCCTGGCCGTGCAGTCAGGCCGCCGCCAGGGGAAGCCCATATCTGCCTCCATCGCCTCCAGCATGGGTTGATGGTGGCTGCGATCCTCGTCCCAGATCACCGCATAGGGCACCGGGTTTGGCGTCGCCTCCATCACCGCATTGATCACCTCGGTCAGCATGCCGCCGCCTGCGCCACTCTGATCGGTCAGCAAGGGCAGTTCCGTCGCGGTGACAAAGCGCAGATCGGCCCCATCCTGCTGCAAGGGGGCCGGGTCGGGTGCGCTATGGCCCGGCAGACAGGGGATGAACACCTCCGTCCCCGGTGCAAGATCGGTCTGTCCGCCGGAAAAGGCCGTGATATTCGCATAATAGATCAGCGACCATTGGTCGGCATCGCCATAGGTGCGGCGGGCCAGCTCCGTCAGCGTATCGCCCGCGACGGTGTTATAGGTTACGTCGCAGCTTTGCGCCGCCGCCGCGCCAGCCAGCGCCAGCAAGCCGCACAGCGTGGCGGCGCCCGCGTAAAGAGCCTGTCTGCGCATCCTCAGCCCTCCGACCAGATGCGCGACAGATGCGCACCGATCAGGCGTTGATAGGCGCCCTTGTCCCGCAGACGCTTCATGCCGAGGTTGAACATGTCGATGATCGCCTGCCCTTCGGGATCGGCCTTGCTGACCAGAAGGTGAATGGTTTCCACCGACAAGGGCCGATCCAGCGGCTTCACCCGCTCTGACAGGCCCATCTCGCGCAGCGCGGCGCGACCGGCAAATTCGTCGATCATCACCACATCGACCTTGCCATCCACAAGCATCTGGAAACAATCGCCCACGCGGGCCGGGCGCTCCAGCTTGATCTTGTTGTCCTTCACCCAGTTGCGGCCATCCTGATCCAGCGCCCAGGCGGCATAGCCGCTCATCCGGCACAGGGTCTTGCCCTCAAAATCGGCGTCGGTTTCCAGTTTCAGCCCCTTGGTGCTGTCGACATAGGCCAGTTCCAGCACCTCGAACAACGGGTCCGAGAACAGGAAGTTCTGGCAGCGATATTCCTCGGGGTTGGTCTCGCAGCGCGGCTTGAACCAGGGGAAAGACGCATCGACCAGGCCCTGCGGCAGCAGCGTATCCAGATGCGCGCTCCAGTCATTCACCCATTGCACCGAAAAGCCCTGCGGCGGCGCCGCTTCGGTCATCACCTGCTGCACCACATCGGTCATCATGCCGCCCTCGGGCAGTTTGCGATCGGTGAAGGGGGCGTAATCATCCGAGGTGATGAAGGTCAGCTTGTGCAGATTGGCCGAGGCTGGCAGCGTCACTGCCAGCGGCTCGGCCTTGGGCGCGGCGGCCTCAGCCGCAGCGGCCACGGCGCTATCCAGTGGCTGACCGCCCTCCAGCCCGGTGGGCAAGCCGTTGATGCACAGCAGGTCCAGCTTCATGCCCACCAGCAGCCGGTCGGCGCGCTCGCCCAGTTTGGAGACATTGTTCTGGTGGATGGCCGTCCACTTGCCCGCATCCTTGTAGAGGCGGTCGGCAATCATCGACAGGCTGTCGCCGGATTGCACCTCATAGGTGCCTCCGCAGGTCTGCGCCCCGGCGCCAGAGGCCATCAGCACAGCCAGACCCGCGACCGCAAAAAGCGTGGTCATTTTGAACGACACGTCACATCTCCCCAGATTTTTGCGCGCACATTTCAGGATTCCGGCCCCTAGGTCAAGTTGTCGTGAGGAAGGCGCACGCAACATCTTGGGGCGGCAACCAGCCTTTCTCGGGCGCAGCGATGTTTGCCGTTGATCTTTTGCGGGAAATGCGCATGTTAGCGCTATCAGATTATTTCATCCGGCGCGGCGGAATCATCGCCCGCGCCCGTCAGTCTGCGCATGGGAGACAGCGATGACCGTCAAAGTGGCAATCAACGGCTTCGGTCGGATCGGGCGCAATGTGCTGCGCGCCATCATCGAATCGGGCCGCACCGACATCGAGGTCGTGGCGATCAACGATCTGGGCCCGGTGGAAACCAATGCCCATCTGCTGCGCTTTGATTCCGTGCATGGCCGCTTTCCCGCCTCCGTGACCACCGGCGAGGACTGGATGGATGTGGGCCGCGGTCGCATCCGCGTCACCGCGCTGCGCAATCCCGCCGACCTGCCCTGGTCGGATGTCGATGTGGTGATGGAATGCACCGGCATTTTCACCAGCAAGGAAAAATGCCTCGCCCATCTGGAAAATGGCGCCAAGCGCGTGCTGATCTCGGCCCCCGGTGACGGTGCCGACAAGACCATCGTTTATGGTGTGAACCATGACACGCTCACCAGCGCCGATCTGGTGGTGTCGAACGCCTCTTGCACCACCAATTGCCTGTCGCCCGTGGCCTCGGTGCTGAATGAGGTGATCGGCATCGAAAAGGGGATGATGACCACCATCCACTCCTATACCGGCGACCAGCCGACGCTGGACACGATGCACAAGGATCTCTATCGCGGCCGCGCGGCGGCGCTGTCGATGATCCCGACCTCCACGGGCGCCGCCAAGGCCGTGGGGCTGGTGCTGCCCGCGCTGAAGGGCAAACTTGACGGCTTCGCCATCCGTGTGCCGACGCCGAATGTCTCGGTGGTGGATCTGAAATTCATTGCCAAGCGCGAAACCTCGGTCGAGGAGGTGAATGCCGCCATCAAGGCCGCGGCAAATGGCCGGCTGAAGGGCATTCTGGGCTATACCGACTACAAGAACGTGTCGTCGGATTTCAATCACGACCCGCATTCCTCGGTCTTCCACATGGATCAGACCAAGGTGATGGACGGCACATTCGTGTCGATCCTCAGCTGGTATGACAATGAATGGGGCTTCTCGAACCGCATGGCCGACACGGCTGTGGCGATGGGCAAGCTGATCTGAACGGATCACCAGATCAAGTTGCAGCGGGCGCCCTTGGGCGCCCGTTTTGCCATGCAGCCGCTGCAATGCGGCATTGCAGCGCAACGGCTTGTTAGCGCCACCATCCTGCCCCATCTTTCCCCTGTGGCCGGGGATACGCCCCGCCACCCGGGCGAGCCCGCCCGCAGATGATCCCGGACCGGGAAGGAAAGACCATGACGACCCTGATCGAACGCCTGAAATCCGCCGCCGACAAGCGCGCCCGCTTCCTGCGCACGCGCGACGAGATCGCCCGCATGCCGCTGGATGTGGCGCTGGACCTGAACATTTACCCCGGCGACGCCAGCCGCATCGCCTATGAGGCGGTCTACGGCCGCGCCTGAGGCGCGCCTCAGCCTTGGGGGTGCAGCCGCTCGCGCAGCGCCTCATGCACGGCGGGGGTGACGAATTTCGACACGTCACCACCCAGCCGGGCGATCTCTTTCACCAGTTTGGAGGCAATGGCCTGCCGCCGCGCATCGGCCATCATGAACACGGTCTCGATGCTGCTATCCAGCGCGCGGTTCATGCCAACCATCTGGAATTCATATTCAAAATCCGCCACCGCCCGCAGGCCCCGGATGATGACCCCCGCCCCCACATCGCGGGCGCAATCAATCAGCAGGTTCTCGAACGGATGCACCACGATCTCGGCCCCGCCACAGGCGGCGCTGATCGCGCGGCATTCGGCCTCCACCATGGCCACGCGCTCTTCCAGCCGGAACATCGGCCCCTTGTCGCGGTTGATCGCCACGCCGATGACCAGCCGGTCCACCAGCTGCACCGCGCGCTGGATGATATCGACATGGCCCAGCGTGATCGGGTCAAACGTCCCCGGATAAAGACCGATGCGCATGGGTTCCCTCCCTGCCTCTGCCGGGCCACGCAACAATATTGCGCGGCGCTTGGCAAGTGCCAAAGCGCCGCGCTGCGGCATCTGCGGCTCAGAAGCCCTTGATCATGCCTTCCAGCGCGTCCTTTTCCGCCGCCAGCTCCATCAGCCGCGATTTCACCACATCGCCGATCGAGATGAAGCCCACCATCACCTCGCCCTCCATCACCGGCATGTGGCGGAACCGCCCGTCGGTCATCTTTTGCAGCACGTCATGGGTGGTTTCCTGCGCCGTGCAGCTGACGATCCGGGTGGTCATCAGGCTGTCCACCGTATCGGCCAGACAGGCGGCGCCGCGCTTGCCCAGCTCGCGCACCACATCGCGTTCCGACACGATCCCCGCCACGCGCTGCCCGTCGGGCGAGACCACCACCGCCCCGATCTTGCGCACCGACAGCACATGGGCCAGCTCGGCCACGCTGGTGCCGGGGGTGACGGTGATCACCTCGCTGGCCGGTTTCGTCTTCAGAATCTGCGCAACATGCATGGGGGCCTCCTTCTTCCTTTCCGAAAGCCTTGCGCCTGCGCAATTTTCTGTCAAGCGGCAGCTTCAAGCCGCGCCACTTCTTTCCGGATTTCAGCCGCCAGTTGATCGGCAAAACGGTTCAATCGCGCCACCCTGCCGTCATCGGCATGGCGGATCAGCCAGAAACTGCGCGTGAGCCGCAGCGCAGGCAGCACCCGCGCCAGTTCGGGCGCCGAAGGGCGGGCGAAATCATGCACCACGCCGACCCCCGCCCCGTGGCGCAGCCAGTTCAGCTGCACCGAAACCGAGTTCGAGGCCAAAGGCACCTGTGTCAGCCCCAATTGCCCCAGATAATCCAGCTCCTTGTCAAAGATCATGTCGGGAATATAGCCGATCACGCGATGCGCATGCAGATCCTCGGGCGCGGTGATCGGCGGATGGGCGGCCAGATAGCCTTCTGTCGCGGCAAGGCTGAGGCTGTAATCCGCCAGTTTCTGCACCGTCAGCCGCCCCGTCACCGGACGCGACACGCCAATCGCCATATCGGCCTCGCGTTTTGACAGGTTGAAGACACGCGGCAGCGCCACGATCTGCACCTCCAGCCCCGGATTGGCGTCACAAATCCGGGCCAGAACCTGCGGCAACAGGTAATTGGCGCAGCCATCCGGCGCCCCGATGCGGATTTGCCCGGTCAGCCCCTGATCCTGCCCGCGCAATTCCTCGGCCGCGCCGGTCACCGCCAGTTCCGCCGCCTCGGCATGGGCGAGGATGCGGGCGCCCGCCTCGGTCAGGGCATAGCCTTGCGGGCTTTTGGCAAAGAGCCGCGCGCCAAGCGCCTCTTCCAGCCGCGCCACCCGCCGCCCCACCGTGGCCGGGTCCACCCGCAAGGCCTTGCCCGCGCCCGACAGGCTTTCGGCCCGCGCCACCGCCAGAAACAGTTTCAGATCGTCCCAATCCATCCCGGCACCTTTGCAAATCTGCAAAACATATTTGAAATCTTGCCGCTGTTCCGGGCGAAAATGCAAGGCTAAGGTGCTGCCACAACCCAATGGGAGGATTCCATGAAAGAGATCGGTCACTGGATCAACGGCAAGATGGTTGCGGGCACCTCGGGCAAGTTTGCCGATGTCTACAACCCCGCCACCGGCGAAATTCAGGCCCGCGTCGCGCTGGCCTCCGAGGCCGAGCTGGCGCAAGCCATTGCCGATGCTGAAAAAGCGCAACTGAAATGGGGCGCCACCAACCCGCAGCGCCGCGCCCGCGTGTTCATGGAATTCGGCCGTCTGATCAACGCCCATATGGACGAGCTGGCCGAGCTGGTCTCGCGCGAGCATGGCAAGACCCTGCCCGATGCCCGCGGCGATGTGCAGCGCGGGCTGGAGGTGGTGGAGGTCTGCATGGGCCTGCCGAACCTCCTCAAGGGCGAATTCACCGATAGCGCAGGCCCCGGCATCGACCTGTATTCCATGCGTCAGGCGCTTGGCGTTGTGGCGGGCATCACCCCCTTCAACTTCCCCGCCATGATCCCGCTGTGGAAAATGTCGCCCGCCATCGCCGCCGGCAATGCGATGATCCTGAAACCGTCCGAGCGTTGCCCCTCCACCGCGCTGCGTCTGGCGGAACTGTTCAAGGAGGCCGGCCTGCCCGATGGTGTGCTGCAAGTGGTGAACGGTGACAAGCTGGCTGTGGATGGCCTGCTGGACAGCGAAACCATTCAGGCCGTGGGCTTTGTGGGCTCCACCCCGATCGCGCAGTATATCTATGGCCGCGCCGCCACCAATGGCAAACGCGCCCAGTGCTTCGGCGGTGCCAAGAACCACATGCTGATCATGCCCGATGCCGACATTGAAAAGGCCGCCGATGCGCTGATCGGCGCCGGTTATGGCGCGGCGGGCGAGCGCTGCATGGCGATCTCGGTCGCGGTGCCGGTCGGTCAGGAAACCGCCGACAAGCTGGTGGCCGCCCTGCTGCCGCGCATCGAAAAGCTGAAGGTCGGCCCCTATACGGCGGGCGAGGACATCGACTTTGGCCCGGTCATCACCAAGGCCTCGCAAGAGCGCATTCTGGGCCTGATCAATTCCGGCGTCGATCAGGGCGCCAAACTGGTGGTCGATGGCCGCGACCTCAAGCTGCAAGGCTATGAGAACGGCTTTTATGTCGGCGCGACCCTGTTCGACGACGTGACCCCGGATATGGAGATCTACAAGCAGGAGATCTTCGGGCCGGTTCTGTCGGTGGTGCGCGCGGGCAACTACGAGGACGCGCTGCAACTGGTGATCGACAACGAATATGGCAATGGCACCGCCATCTATACCGCCGATGGCGACACCGCGCGCGATTTCGCATCGCGCGTGAATGTCGGCATGGTCGGCATCAACTTCCCGATCCCGGTGCCGCTCAGCTATTACACCTTCGGCGGCTGGAAGAAATCGGCCTTCGGCGACCTGAACCAATATGGCCCGGATGCCTTCCGCTTCTACACCAAGACCAAGACCGTGACCGCGCGCTGGTTCTCGGGGATCAAGGATGGGGCGGCGCTGAACTTCAAGGCGCTGGATTGATCCATCACAGCCTTCAAGACAAAGGGCGGGGATTTCCCCGCCCTTTTTCATTTATATTGTCAGGGGTTAGCGGCTGCTGGCGCGCAGCGCGTAATACACCGCCCCGCCAATTGCCACCCCAAAGAACCAGCCATAGACGCCCCACCAGCTGGGCAACAGCGTGGTGAAGGTGGGCAGGATCGAGGAGAACAGCATCCCGATCGCCAGCGCGATAAAGGCCTTCACATGCCAGCCGCCCTCAAAGCGGAACTCGCCCTGCTCCTGATACAGCGCATTCACATTCAGCTGCGCTTTGCGGATCAGGTAATAATCCACCATCATGATGCCGAAGATCGGACCCATGGTCGAGCCGATGAAGTTCACGAAATGCGCGGCCCCGGTTTCCCACGGCGCCCAAGGATACAGCACCAGCGCAATCAGCGCCGCGATATAACCGCCGCCCTTGAAGCTGATCTTCGAGGGGAAGACGTTCGAGATGTCAAAGGCCGCCGACACGAAATTCGCCACCACATTGATGCCCAGCGTCGCCACCGTGAAGGTCAGCGCCGCCAGCAGCGCCAGGAACCAGCTGTCGAACTTGGCGCTGATCTGGTCGGGATGCAGCAAGACCTCGCCATACACCGCGAAAGCCGCCGTGGTGGTCACCCCCGCCACAAGGCAGAAGGCCAGAAGGTTCACCGGCAAGCCCCACAGATTGCCCTTGCGCAGGGCCGCCTCATCGGTGGCATAGCGGCTGAAATCGCAGAAATTCAGGTACAGCGCGGCGAAATAGGTGATCCAGGTGGCCGCCACCGCCGCCAGCGCGGCAAAGCTGCCCGGCGCGCCCGGCACGCCCGCATCCTTGGTGGCCGCCAGCAGCACATCCTGCGGGATCTCGGCGCCAAAGCTGAACGTGCCCGATTTCACCACCAGATAGATGGCAAGGAACAGCATCATGATCCAGACCGCAGGCCCGGCCCAATCCTGGAACTTGCGCACCGTCTCCATGCCGCGCTGAATGATCATCAGCTGCGCGGCCCAGACCAGCACATAGCAGATCACCTCCAGCGTGGAATGGCCCAGCATCTGGCTGGTCTGGTGGAATTCCAGCATGGCCGGGCTGCGGATCAGCAGCGCCACGATGGCGCCCGAGGCCGCCGCCGTCTGCGCGCCATACCAGAAACAGGCCACCACCGCCCGCACCATCGCGGGGGCATTAGCGCCGAACACCCCGAACGAGGCCCGCGCCAGCACCGGGAAAGGCACGCCCGTGCGCACCCCGGCATTGCCGACCAGCGACATCAGGAAAAAGATCACCAGCGATCCCAGACCGATGGCCAGCACGAAGTTCAGAAAACTGCCGCACAGCAGAAACAGGCTGGCCGCCAGATAATAGCCCCAAAGGCTATGCACATCCGATGTCCAGACGTTGAAAATGGAAAAGGCGCCCCATTTGCGCTCGGTCGCCGGGGCGAGATCCTCATTATGCAGGGATGGTGACGGGTTCGTCAGCTGCATCGCATGTCCCTTCCTGTGGCCGATCCGCAGGGACCGGCTTATGGTTGTTGGTCCCGGCCATGGGCGCGCACCATGACCGGGCCGGACCCGCGCGCTTTCGGGTGGTGGCACCATGCGCCCAAGGGGCCTTGGCAACAATCCGCGCATTTCGGATGGGTCTTTTCGGGAATTTTTGAAAAAGCTTCGGATCGGGCAAGTGAATTTCCCGCATTTTGCAAGGGCTGGCGCCGCTGGCGGGCGCCGTTTTTCGCGCCTGCCCAAAGAAAATGCAAGTCTTGGCCCCGCTTGCAAAATTCCTGAAAGGATTGCGCAATAGACAGGCCCGCGACGCCCGCAGAAAGGAGCCATGCGATGGATTTTGCCCTCTCCGAGGAACAGCAGGCCATTTTCGACATGGCGCAGGGATTCGGCGCCGAAAACATCGCCCCCCATGCGCTGCACTGGGATGAGGCCGGGACGATTCCCAAAACGCTCTGGCCCAAACTGGCCGAACTGGGCTTGGGCGGCATCTATGTCTCCGAGGAGCACGGCGGCTCTGGCCTCAGCCGGCTTGATGCCACGCTGGTCTTCGAGGCCCTCGCCATGGCCTGTCCCTCGGTCGGCTCGCTGCTCTCGATCCACAACATGTGCGCGGGCATGATCGACAAATTCGGCACCGAGGCGATGAAAGCCCGCCTGCTGCCCGATCTTTGTGCCATGACGCGGCTCGCCTCCTATTGCCTGACCGAGCCCGGCGCCGGGTCGGATGCCGCCGCGCTGAAAACCCGCGCGCAGGCCACAGCCGAGGGCTGGCGCCTGACCGGCACCAAGGCCTTCATCTCGGGCGGTGGCTATTCCGATCTTTACATCGTCATGGCCCGGTCGGGCGGCGAAGGCCCCAAAGGCATTTCTGCCTTCGTGGTCGAGGATGGCAGCGCGGGCCTGTCTTTCGGGGGGCTGGAGAAAAAGATGGGCTGGCGCGCGCAGCCCACCCGGCAGGTGCAGCTTGACGACTGCCTGACGCCGCCCGAAAACCTGCTGGGGGTCGAGGGCAAGGGCTTTGCCTATGCCATGGCGGGCTTGGATGGCGGGCGGCTCAATATCGCGGCCTCCGCCCTGGGCGGGGCGCAGGCGGCGCTGGACAGAACCCTCGCCTATATGGCCGAACGCCGCGCCTTCGGCCAAAGGCTTGACCAGTTCCAAGCGCTGCAATTCCGTCTGGCCGAGGCCGAGATCCGGCTGCAATCGGCCCGCACCTTCCTGCGTCAGGCCGCCTGGCTGCTGGACAAGGCCGACCCGCAGGCCACCAAATTCTGCGCCATGGCCAAGGTGCTGGTCACCGATGCCGCCTTCGAGGTCGCCAATGACTGCCTGCAACTGCATGGCGGCTATGGCTATCTGGCCGATTACGGCATTGAAAAGATCGTGCGCGATCTGCGCGTGCATCAAATTCTGGAAGGCACCAATGAAATCATGCGCCTGATCGTCGCGCGCAGCCTGATCGGGGGCAAGTGATGGCCGATATTTCGCTCCGCATCGAGGGCCGCGCCGGGCGCGCCACCCTCACCCGCCCGGCGGCGCTCAATGCGCTCAGCTATGAGATGTGCAAGGCGCTGGATGCCGCGCTGGTGGCCTGGGCCGCCGATCCCGCCGTGGCGCTGGTGGTGATCGACGCCGAGGGCGAGCGCGCCTTCTGCGCCGGGGGCGACATTGCCGAACTTTACGCCGAGGGGCTGCGCGGCAATGCCGCTTACGGGCAGGCCTTCTGGCGCGACGAATACCGGATGAATGCCCGGATCGGCGCCTATCCCAAGCCCGTCATCTCTCTGGTGCAGGGGTTCTGCATGGGCGGCGGGGTGGGTGTGGCCTGCCATGCCAGCCACCGCATCGCGGGCGAGACGGCGCAAATCGCCATGCCCGAATGCGCCATCGGTCTGGTGCCCGATGTCGGCGGATCGGCCCTGCTGGCGCGCGGCCCCGGCCATCTGGGCCGCTATCTCGGCCTGACCGGCGCCCGCATGGGGCCGGGTGACGCGATTTATGCCGGCTTCGCCGATCACTTCGTGCCGCAGGCGGATTGGCCCGCGCTGATCGCCCGGCTTTGCGCCAGCGGCGATGTGGCGGCGGTGGCCGAGGCCGCCCTGCCGCCGCCCGCCGCCCCCCTGCCCGCGCTGCAAGCGCAGATCGACCACCATTTCGCCGCCGCCAACCTGCCGCTCTTGCGCGCCTCGCTCGCCGCCGAAGACAGCGCCTTTGCCCGCGACACGCTGAAAGCGCTGGATCGCGGCGCCCCGCTCGCGCTGGCCACCAGCCTGGCGATGCAGCAGATCCTCGGCCCTGCCCCCGATCTGCGCGCCGCGCTGGAGTTGGAATATCGCGTCACCCATCGCGCGCAGGCCGCCACCGATTTTCTGGAGGGCATCCGCGCCATGGTGATCGACAAGGATCGCCGCCCGCGCTGGCAGCATCCCGGCACCCCCGAGGAGGTGGCGGCGCTGCTCGCCCCGCTCGGTCCTGAAACCCTCACCTTTACGGAGTGACCCATGAAAATCGGCTTCATCGGATTGGGCAATATGGGCGGGCCCATGGCCGCCAACCTCGCCCGCGCCGGGCATGAGGTGGCAGGTTTCGACCTCGCCGCCCCGATGCCGGAGGGCGTCACCCGCGCCGCCACCGCCGCCGAGGCCGCGTCGGGCGCCGAGGTCGTGCTGACCATGCTGCCCAATGGCGCCATCCTGCGCGCCGTGGCTGCCGAGGTGATCCCGGTCATGGCCCCCGGTGCGGTGCTCTGCGATTGCTCCACCGTCGATGTCGACAGCGCCCGTGCCGTCGCCGCGCTGGCCGAGGGCGCGGCTTTGGGCGCGCTGGATGCGCCGGTCTCCGGCGGCGTTGGCGGCGCGGCAGCGGGCACCCTCACCTTCATGGCGGGCGGTCCGGAGGAGAGCTTTGCAAAGGTCGCCCCGCTCTTTGCAATCATGGGGCAAAAGGCGGTGCATTGCGGCAGCGCCGGCGCCGGGCAAGCCGCCAAGATCTGCAACAACATGATCCTCGGGGTCACCATGATCGCCACCTGCGAGGCCTTCGCGCTGGCGGACAAGCTGGGCCTGGACCGGCAGAAGATGTTCGATGTGGTCTCCACCTCCTCGGGCTATAGCTGGGTGATGAATGCCTATTGCCCGGCCCCCGGCATTGGCCCGAAATCGCCTGCCGACACTGGCTACAAGCCCGGTTTTGCTGCCGAATTGATGCTGAAAGACCTTAACCTGTCGCAACAGGCCGCCGTCTCTGCCGATGCCGACACGCCGATGGGCCAACTGGCCGCCGAGCTGTATCGCCGCTTTGTCGAGGAGGAAGACGGGCGCGGCATGGACTTCTCGGCCATGTTGCCCCGGTTTTCGGCGCGCGCCCGCGGCTGCCCCCGGGATTATTGCAACCAGCCCCCGGCAAATTTGCAAAGGCGGCCGGCACGGGCCGCCTGTCTCATGCCGCCGCCGCCCGGCGCGGTTTCAGCATCGGCGCGAGGTAGCGCCCGGTATGGCTTTCGGGCACTTTCGCCACATCCTCCGGCGTGCCGCAAGCCACGATCTGCCCGCCGCCATCGCCGCCCTCCGGCCCGATGTCGATCACCCAATCCGCCGTTTTCACCACGTCCAGATTGTGTTCGATCACCACCACCGTATTGCCCTGATCGACCAATTCATGCAGCACTTCCAACAGCTTGCGCACATCCTCGAAATGCAGACCGGTCGTCGGTTCATCCAGGATATAAAGCGTGCGCCCGGTGGCCCGGCGCGATAACTCCTTTGACAGCTTCACCCGCTGCGCCTCGCCGCCCGACAGCGTGGTGGCCTGCTGCCCGACCTTGATATAGCCAAGGCCCACTTGGCACAGCGCCTCCATCTTGTCGCGGATCGCCGGAACCGCCTGGAAAAACACATTCGCATCTTCGCAAGTCATATCCAGAACATCGGCGATGCTCTTGTTCTTGAACTTGATTTCCAGCGTCTCGCGATTGTAGCGCTGGCCCTTGCAGGTCTCGCAGGTCACATAGACATCGGGCAGGAAGTGCATCTCGATCTTGATGACCCCGTCGCCCTGACAGGCCTCGCAGCGCCCGCCCTTCACGTTGAAGCTGAACCGCCCGGCCTGATAGCCGCGCGCCTTCGCCTCGGGCAGGCCTGCGAACCAGTCGCGGATCGGGGTAAAGGCCCCGGTATAGGTCGCCGGGTTCGAGCGCGGCGTGCGCCCGATCGGGCGTTGGTCAATGTCGATCACCTTGTCCAGATGCTCGAACCCCTTGATCGTCTCGCACGGGGCGGGCGTCTCATGCGCGCCGTTCAGCCGCATCGCGGCGGTCTTGAACAGCGTCTCGATGGTCAGGGTCGATTTGCCGCCGCCCGACACGCCGGTGACGCAGACAAACTTCCCCAGCGGGAACTCGGCCGTCACCGACTTGAGGTTGTTCCCCGTCGCCCCCACCACGGTCAGCTTTTTGCCACTGCCCTTGCGCCGGACCTGCGGCACCGCAATCTCGCGCGCGCCGGACAGATATTGCCCGGTCAGGCTGGCGGGATCGGCGGCAATCTGGTCCGGCGTGCCATGGGCCACCACCGCGCCGCCATGCACGCCCGCGCCGGGGCCCATGTCAAAGACATAATCCGCCTCGCGGATCGCGTCCTCGTCATGCTCCACCACCAGCACCGTATTGCCTTGATCGCGCAGGCCTTTCAGCGTGCCCAAAAGCCGGTCATTGTCGCGCTGATGCAGGCCGATGCTGGGCTCGTCCAGCACATACAGCACGCCGGTCAGCCCCGAGCCGATCTGGCTTGCCAGCCGGATACGCTGGCTTTCGCCGCCCGACAGCGTGCCGGCATTGCGCGACAGCGTCAGGTAATCGAGGCCCACATTCACAAGGAATCCAAGACGTTCGCGGATTTCCTTCAGAATGGCGCGGGCGATTTCATTCTTCTGGTTGGTCAGCGCCTCGGGCACAGTGGCGATCCAGGCATGGGCCTCGCGGATCGACATCTGCACCACTTGGCCCACATGCAGCCCGGCAATCTTCACCGCCAGAGCCTCGGGCTTCAGGCGGTAGCCGTGGCAGGTGCCGCAGGGCCGGTTGTTCTGATAGCGCTCCATCTCCTCGCGCGACCAGGCGCTGTCAGTCTCGCGATAACGGCGCTCCATATTGGGGATCACCCCCTCGAAGACCCGGCTCACCTGATAGACCCGACCGCCCTCGTCATAGCGGAACTGGATCTCCTCACCGCCCGAGCCGCGCAGAAACACCTGCTGCACCTTTTCGGGCAGGTCTTTCCATTTCTTCTTCTTGTCAAACTCGTAATGTTTGGCAATGGCATCAATGGTTTGCAGGAAATACGGGCTTTTCGATTTCGACCAGGGCGCAATCGCCCCGCCCGAAAGCGTCAGGTTCTGATCCGGCACCACCAGCCGCTCGTCAAAGAACAGCTCCATCCCCAGGCCGTCACAGGCCGGGCAGGCGCCGAGCGGCGCATTGAAGGAAAACAGCCGCGGCTCGATCTCCGGGATGGTGAAGCCCGAGACCGGGCAGGCAAAATTCTCCGAAAAGGTGCGCCGCTCCGGCTCGCCTTCGGCC
>NZ_JAEULU010000035.1 GCF_016792925.1 Gemmobacter sp. | reverse complement strand
CAGGCAGCCCGGCGCCGTCGCCTCCATCGCCTCGGGCAGCAGCGACGCCTCGGCCACCAGCACCGCGCCGCATTCGGCCAAAGCCGCCGCGCCAAGCGCCGAGCCGAGCCGCCCCCATTCCGCATCGCGCGCCGCAGGCGTCAGCCGCCCCTCGGCCAGCGCCTGTTCCTGCCGCGCCGCCAGCAGCTCCAGCCCCTGCACCAGCCGCGCGCGGTTGGGATCGACCAGCACCACCTCCAGCCCCGCCTGCAACAGCGGCAAGGCCAGCTCCGCCTGCGCCGCACCCTGCACCCCCACCCGCCGCAGCGCGGGGAGCAGCGGCAAGGGGCTTTGCCGCGCCTCGGCAAAGCGCGCCGCCCGGCGTTCGGCCCGGAAGACATGGCGCAGCGCCGCCGATTCCGGGCTGGCCAGCAGATCGTCGAAAGCCGCCGCCTCGAAGGCGCGCCCGGCCTCGAAGGGCAGCAATTGCGCCGCCTCCACGCATTCCACGATGCGCATGGGCGCGGGCAGGCGATGGTCGGTCAGGCCGCGCCGCGCCTCGGCCACCACGCGCTGATATACCAGCCCGTCGCGCAGCCCCTCGCGGCGCTCGCGCCCGCGCGGCAGGGCGGGCAAGGCCGCCAGCCGCGCGATCTCGGCCACTGCCGCCGCCGCGAGGCCCCCCTCCACCACCCGGTCCAGCAGGCCAAGCGCCAGCGCCTCGGCCGCCGGGACCGGACGCCCGGTCAGCATCAGCCGCAGCGCCTGCTCGGCCCCGATCAGCCGGGGCAGCCGCTGCGTGCCCCCCGCGCCGGGCAACAGGCCCAGGGTGACCTCGGGCAGCCCCAGCCGCGTCGTGGCCAGCGCCACCCGGCCATGCGCCGCCAGCGCCAGCTCCAGCCCGCCGCCAAGCGCCGTGCCATGCAGCGCGGCCACCACCGGCTTGGTGCAGGCCTCGATCCGGTCGCACAGGTCCGGCAGGCCCGGGGATTGGGGCGGAAGGTCAAGCTCCGCGATGTCGGCCCCCACCGGGAAACTGCGCCCGGCAGCCGAGATCACCAACCCGCGCACCGCCGGATCGGCCTCGGCCCCCTCCACCGCCTGCCACAGCGCCGCGCGCAGGCCCTGCGACAGGGCGTTCAGGGGGGGCGCATCCAGCTCCAGCCAGGCCAGACCGTCACGGTCCTTGCGATGCACCTGCGCCGCTGCCCTTGCTGCCTGATCCGCCATCGCACCCCCCAGCATTTTGTCGCCAGCCTTTTGTCGCCAGCCTTTTGTCCCAGTAAGAAGAGAAACGGCGCGGTTTGCAATCCCGCGCCGTGGTTTCCTGCTGATTTTACTGGTCTTTCCGCGCGGTTTGGAGTGCCGCGACGATGGGCGTGATGGCGAGGGGCCGCGCTCAGACCGGCAGGTTGTCAAACCCCGCCTCGATCCGCGCCTCCTCCTCAAGCCGGGCGCGCATGGCCGCCGCCCCCGTCGGAGGCGCCACGACGCGCGGCGCCAGCGGCACCATGGCCACCGGCAAAATCCCCATCAGACCCTGCATCTCCTGCAAAAGCGCATTCAACGCGGCAACTCCACTGCTGGCCATCGGCTTGCCCTTTCCTATTGACGTCTGGTTCACTGCGCGCAGGCGCGGCAAAACGGCGTGTAAGGCACTGCCGCCAAGCGCTCCGCCGCGATCTCGGCCCCGCAGCGCGCGCAGGTGCCGTAATCGCCCGCCGCGATCCGGCCAAGCGCGGCCTCGATCATCCGCAGCTCCTGCTGCCCCGAGATACCCATGCCCTCCAGCACCTCGTCGCCCTCGCGCTCGACCGCCTGTTCCTCCCAATCCTTCGCCTCATGGCTTTCCAGCTCGGCCTCGATCCCGGCCAGCCGGGCGGTCAACTCGGCCTTGCGCGCCTCCAGCCTCGATTTCATCGCAGCATTCGCGGTCATGCTCTGTCCCTCCATGTTCGCCCCCAAGCCATAGCGCAGCCCGGGCAGCCCGGCCTTGATGCAGGTCAAAACCGGGCGAAAAACATATTCAATACTTGCAATATGTAACGCCACCGCTATATGATGGCGCAAGACCGCAGGAGACCCGCCATGCCCGCCCCCCATCCTGAAGTGACCGGCTTTTTCGACGAGGCCACCCATACCATCACCTATCTGCTGCGCGATCCGGGCAGCAGGGCCTGCGCGGTGATCGATTCCGTGCTGGATTTCGACTATGCCTCGGGGCGCACCGACAGCCGCTCGGCGCAGGCGGTGATCGACCACATCACCCGCGAAGCACTTGATCTGCAATGGATTCTTGAAACCCATGTCCATGCCGACCACCTCTCGGCGGCGCCGCTGATCCAGCAAAGCCTGGGCGGCAAGATCGGCATTGGCGAGCGGATCACCGTGGTGCAAACCACCTTCGGCAAGATCTTCAACGAAGGCACCCGCTTCCAGCGCGACGGCTCGCAATTCGACCAACTGTTCCACGAGGGCGACCGCTTTGCCATCGGCGGGCTGGAGGGGCGCGTGCTGCATACGCCCGGCCATACGCCCGCTTGCCTCACCTATGTGATCGGCGATGCGGCCTTTGTCGGCGACACGCTGTTCATGCCCGATTTCGGCACGGCGCGTTGCGATTTTCCCGGCGGCTCGGCGGAAACCATGTTCGACTCGGTGCAGAAAATCCTGTCCCTGCCCGAGGAGACCCGCATTTTCGTGGGCCATGATTACAAGGCGCCGGGCCGCGACCACTATGCCTGGGAGACCACGGTGGGCGCGCAAAAGGCGCTGAATGTCCATGTCGGCGCCGGACGCTCGCGCGCAGAGTTCGTGGCCATGCGGCAGGCCCGCGACGCCCTGCTGGACATGCCGCGCCTCATCATCCCCTCATTGCAAGTGAACATGCGCGCGGGCCAGATGCCCGAACCCGATGACAACGGGATCAGCTATCTGCGCGTGCCCGTGAACGGGATTTAACGCAATGGCTTGGCAAGACTGGAGTTTTGGCCTGTTGGGCGGGGTGATGATCGGCATGGCGGGCGCGATCTACCTGCTGGGCAATGGCCGGATCATGGGGGCTTCGGGCATCCTTGGCGGGCTGATCGACGGGTCGGCCCGTGATCGGGCCGAGCGCGCGGCCTTTCTGGCCGGGCTGATCGGGTTGCCGGCGGTGCTGGCGCTGTGGCTGATGCCGCAGACGCATCTGACCGGCAATCCGGGGCTGATCCTGGCGGGCGGGCTGCTGACCGGGCTTGGCACCCGGCTTGGCAATGGCTGCACCTCGGGGCACGGGGTCTGTGGCATCTCGCGGCTGGCCCCGCGCGGCATCGTCGCCACGCTGGTCTATATGCTGGCGGGGGCGCTGACCGTGGCGCTGGCTCGCCATGTCTGGGGGGTGATCTGAGATGCACAGGCTGATCGCAGCGCTGGCGGGCGGGCTGTTCGGCGCCGGGCTGATGGTCTCGGGCATGATCGACACGCAGAAGGTGCAGGGCTTTCTGGATGTGTTCGGCGCTTGGGACCCGACGCTGGCCTTCGTGATGGGCGGGGCGCTGATCCCGATGTCGCTTGCCTGGGCGGTGGCGCGGCGGCGCGACCGCGCCTTTGGCGGTCGCCCCCTGCCCGGCCCGGCCGGGCGGCGGATCGACCGCAGCCTGATCCTGGGCGCGCTGCTGTTCGGGGCGGGCTGGGGGCTGGTGGGCCTTTGCCCCGGCCCGGCGCTGGCCAGCCTCGGTTTCAACGGCATCGGCGGCTGGCTCTTCCTTCTGGCGATGGGGCTGGGTATGCTGGCCGCACCACATCTGCGCCGCCGGATCGACCGGCAGCCCGCCTGAAGGACAGACCATGGACATCCGCGCCCTGACCCCGACCTATGCCGTCTCGCCGCAGATCGCGCCCGAGGATCTGCCCGCCATCAAGGCGGCGGGCTATGTGACGGTGATCGACAATCGCCCGGATGCGGAAATTCCCGGCCACCTGCACACCGAGGCCATGCGCACCGCCGTCGAGGCCATGGGTCTGCGGTTCGTCGCCAATCCGGTGATCGGCGGCGCCATCACCGAAGAGAATGTGGCGGCGCAGCGCGCGGCCATCGCGGCGGCGACAGGCCCGGTCTTTGCCTATTGCGCCAGCGGCAACCGCTCCTCGGTGGTCTGGGCGCTGGCCCATGCGGGCAGCGCGCCCGCCGATGCGCTGATCGGCACGGCGGCGCAATTCGGCTATAACCTGGAATGGCTGCGCCCGGCGCTGGAACAGGCCTGAGCCACCCGCCCCAGCCATCGCGGCCCATCCCTACCCGCCAAACCCGTGCAACTTGCGGGCGCGCCCCCTGCTGGCTTCCGCAGGCCGCAAACCGGCACCGCGCCCGCTTTGCGGGCCAAGGGGTGCGGTCCATGGGCCGGGTTTCCCTTCGCGAACATGGGCCGTCCCGGGGCTTGGTCCACCGGCTTCAGCGCCCTGAGTTCACGGCGGCCGTCCGGCGCCCGGCACAGGCCGCGCAAACCGCGTGGCAAAGCCGCGTCTGTCGCGCCTCAGAGGCACCCAGCATAGCGATGGCCCCGTGGCGGGTTCCGCAGCGGGCGTGCCCTTATCCGGTGGCGGCCAGCGGGGCGCTGACCGCAGGCGGGGCGGCGTCTGTGCCTTGGGCGGGCCTTGTGGCGGCAGTTGGGGCGGCAGTTGGGGCGGGTGGTGACAGGCAAGTGA
>NZ_JAEULU010000008.1 GCF_016792925.1 Gemmobacter sp. | reverse complement strand
GTGCCTATCTGGATACCGCATCCAGCGCGAGGTTCAAAGCCAGCACATTCACGCGCGGCTCTCCGATCAGGCCCCAGAGACGCCCCTGGGCCCTGGCCTCGACCAGCGCGCGCACCGTCTCGGGGGGCAGGCCGCGCGCTGCCGCCACGCGCGCGACCTGCGCCAATGCGTTGGCGCGCGAAATATCCGGGTCCAGCCCCGAGGCGGAGGTGGTGACCGCATCCGCCGCGATGCCCGGCGCGGCCTCGGCGGCGATCCGGTCGATCAGCTTTTGCGAGGTCGGCCCAAGATTGGACCCGCCCGAGGCCATCGGATCATGGCCGCCCGCCGACGGCCGGGGGTGGAAATAGCCGGGCCGGGTGAAGGCCTGCCCCAGCAGGGCCGAACCCACCACCCGGTCCTGCGCGGTGACCGGGCTGCCCCCCGCCTGCCAGGGGAAGGCCAGACCGGCAAGGCCGGTCATGGCCAGCGGATAGGCAAGGCCCAGAAGCAGGGTGAACAGCGCCAGAAGCGTGAAAGCAGGGCGAAGATGAGACATGGGTCAGGCTCCTTCAAGCCAGATGCAGGGCTGCAAGGCCAAGGTCGATCACCTTGATGCCGATGAAAGGCAGGACCAGCCCGCCCAGACCATAGACGGTCAGGTTGCGTCGCAAGAGCGCCGCCGCGCCCACGCGACGATAGGGCACGCCGCGCAAGGCCAGCGGGATCAGCGCCACGATGATCAGCGCGTTGAAGATCACCGCCGACAGGATGGCCGATTGCGGCGAGGACAGGCCCATCAGGTTCAGCGCCTGCATCTGCGGATAGGTCGTGACGAAAAGCGCGGGCAGGATGGCGAAATATTTCGCCACGTCATTGGCGATGGAAAAGGTCGTCAGCGATCCGCGCGTCATCAACAGCTGCTTGCCGATCTCCACGATCTCGATGAGCTTCGTGGGGCTGCTGTCGAGGTCCACCATATTGCCCGCCTCGCGCGCGGCCTGGGTGCCGGTCTGCATGGCGACACCGACATCGGCCTGCGCCAGCGCAGGCGCATCGTTGGTGCCGTCGCCGCACATGGCGATCAGGCGACCGCCCACCTGCTCGCGGCGGATATAGGCCAGCTTGTCCTCGGGCGTGGCTTCGGCAAGGAAGTCATCCACCCCGGCCTCGGAGGCGATGGCGGCGGCGGTCACCGGGTTGTCGCCCGTCACCATCACCGTGCGGATGCCCATGGCGCGCAAAGCGGCAAAGCGGTCACGGATGCCGGGTTTGATGACATCCTTCAGATGGATCACCCCCAAAAGCCGCGCGCCATCGGCGACGGCCAAGGGCGTTCCGCCCGAACGTGCCACCCGGTCCACCGCCTGCCGGAACTCGGGCGAGGCCGAGGCCCCGGCAAAGCGCAGCACGGAATCCACCGCCCCCTTGCGGATCTTGCGGCCGGCAACGTCGATCCCGGACAGCCGGGTTTGCGCGGCGAAAGGCACCAGAACCGCGCCGATCATCGGTTGATCCTCCAGCCCGAAATCCGACCGGGCCAGCGCCACGATGGACCGCCCCTCCGGCGTCTCGTCCCCCATGCTGGCCAGCAGGCTGGCGCTGGCCAGTTCCGCCGCGCTGACCCCCGCCATGGGCAGGAACTCGGTCGCCATGCGGTTGCCGAACGTGATGGTGCCGGTCTTGTCCAGAAGCAGCGTGTCCACATCCCCCGCCGCCTCGACCGCCCGCCCCGAGGTCGCGATGACATTGAAGCGGATCAGCCGGTCCATCCCCGCGATGCCGATGGCCGACAACAGCCCGCCAATGGTGGTCGGGATCAGGGTAACCAGCAAAGCCACCAGCACCACGACCGACACCTGCGTGCCCGAATAGCCCGCCAACCCCCAAAGCGTGACGACGGCAATGAGGAAGATCAGCGTCATGCCGGACAGAAGGACAGACAGCGCCAGCTCATTGGGCGTCTTCTGCCGCTCAGCGCCCTCGACCAGCGCGATCATGCGGTCGATGAAGGTCTCGCCCGGCGCCACGGTGATACGCACATGGATGGCGTCCGACAGCACGGTGGTGCCCCCGGTGACGGCCGAGCGATCACCGCCCGCCTCGCGGATCACCGGGGCGCTTTCGCCGGTGATGGCAGCCTCGTTGATCGAGGCCACCCCCGCGATGATCTCGCCATCCAGCGGGATCACATCGCCGGTTTCCACCAGCACCACATCGCCCGGCGCCAGCGTTTGCGCGTTGACCTTCTCGTAAAGCCCGTCATTGGTGTCGGGATGCAGCAACAGCTTGGCCTGCACGTCGCTGCGCGCCTGGCGCAGGCTTGCGGCCTGGGCCTTGCCGCGCCCCTCGGCCACCGCCTCGGCGAAGGTCGCGAAAAGCACGGTGAACCAGAGCCAGGCCGCGATCTGGCCCGAGAAAGCGTCCGGCGCGCGCAGCCACAGGAAGGTGGTCAGGGCGGCGCCAACCTCGGTCACGAAGATGACCGGGTTGCGCATCAGGCTGCGGGGGTCAAGCTTGCGAACCGAATCGCGGGCTGCCGCCGTCAGGATCGCCCGATCAAAAAGGGCGGGAGAGGACATGTTCAGTCTCCGTCAGAAAGTGGTCGCGGCGTGCATCAGCACGTGTTCCACGATGGGGCCAAGAGCGAGAGCCGGGAAGAATTGCAGACCGCCCAGGATCAGGATGACGCCAACCAGAAGGCCGACAAACAGAAGCGAGGTCGTGGGGAAGGTTCCCGCCGAGGCCGCCGCCCGGGGCTTGGCCGCCAGAGACCCCGCCATGGCCAGAACCGGCAGCACATAGGCAAAGCGACCCAGCATCATGGCAATGCCCAGCGTGGTGTTGAACCAGGGGGTATTGGCGTTCAGCCCGGCGAAAGCCGACCCGTTATTCCCCGCCGCCGATGAATAGGCGTAAAGCAATTCGCTCAGACCATGCGGGCCGGCATTGTTGAGGCTTGCCAGCGCCGCCGGCAACATGGCCGAAACCGCGGTGAAACCCAGGATGACCAGAGGCAGGATCAGCACGGCAAGGACCGCCAGCCGGATCTCGCGCGCCTCGATCTTCTTGCCCAGAAACTCGGGCGTCCGCCCCACCATCAGCCCCGCCACAAAGACCGCCAGCACGCTGAAAACCAGCATGCCATACAGCCCCGAGCCGACGCCGCCCGGCAAAACCTCGCCCAGCTGCATCAGCAACAGGGGCACCAGCCCGCCCAGAGGCGTCAGGCTGTCATGCATGGCATTGACCGCCCCGCAGGACAGCCCGGTGGTGACCGCGACGAACAGGGCCGTCATGGCCTGACCGAAACGAACCTCTTTCCCCTCCATATTGCCCATGGACGGATCGACCCCGAGCGCGGTGATCAACGGGTTTCCGGCGGTCTCAGCCCAATAGACCAGCGCCACGCCGCCAATCAGCAGCACGGCCATCACCGAGAGCAGCGCCCAGCCCTGCCGCTCGGAGCCCACCATGCGGCCAAAGGTGATCGGCAAGGCGGCCGAAATGACCAGCATCGCCCAGATCGCATGGATATTGGACAGGGCGGAGGGGTTCTCGAAAGGATGCGCCGCATTGGCGTTGAAATAGCCCCCGCCATTAGTGCCAAGCTGCTTGATCGCCTCCTGGCTGGCAAGCGGCCCAAGGGGCACAACCTGCTGCGTGCCCTCCAGCGTGGTGACATCCAGCGTCGCGAAACTTTGCGGCACGCCAAGCGCGACATAGGCCAAAGCCACGACGATCGACAATGGCAGCAGCAGGTAAAGGGTCGCCCGGGTCAGATCGACCCAGAAATTGCCCAGACTGCCCGCGCTGCGCGCGAAGGCCCGCGTCACCGCCATGGCCAGCGCAATGCCGGTGGCCGCCGACAGGAAGTTCTGCACGGCAAGCCCGGCCATCTGGCTGAACGGGCTCAGCGTGACTTCGCCGAAATAGGCCTGCCAGTTGGTATTGGTCAGAAAGCTGGCGGCCGTGTTGAAAGCCAGATCCGGCGCCACGCCGGGCAGGCCCGCCGGGTTGAAGGGCAAGACGCCCTGAAGCCGCAGGATGGCATAAAGCGCCGCCAGACCCGCGCCGCTGAAGGTCAGCATGGCCAGCGCATAGCTGGCCCAGCCTTGTTCTGCTTGCGGGTTGACGCCCGCCACGCGGTAAAAGCCCCGCTCAACGGGACCAAGAAGGGGGTGCAGAACGGTGCGTCCCCCGGTGAACAGCACCGCCATATACCGCCCGAGCGGCAGAGTGACGGCCAGAACCAAAGCCAATGTGACCGCGATTTGCAGCCAACCGTTGAGTGACATGGAGTATCTCGCAGGAATGAAAGGCGCCCGTCGGACCTTGCGGGAGGTCAGAACTTCTCGGGCGCGACAAGGGTGACGATCAGGTAAACGCCGAGAGCAAGCGCCACGATCAGGCCGAGAATGGCTTCAAACATCGAAACCTCACGCCCGCGCCAAAAGCGCGACATAGGCCGCCATCAGGCCGATCAGACCAAGGCCAAGGCCGCAGAACAAGAAATCCAGCATGGTTTGCCTCCTTTGGATGGGTCCGAAGGTGACATGGGGCCGCATTGGATTTCGATATGGAAAGCAGGGGGCGGGCATAAGGGATTTGCAAAGATCCCCGAGGCAAGACTTGCTCAGCCGGACCTTCGGGCTAGGGTCTGGACTAATTGGCTTGAGGCGGCCCGGTTGCGTGTTTCAATCTGCCGAACGGATGGGGGTGACGCGATGGGCAACCTTTTCTGGCTGACCGACGATCAGATGGAGCAGTTGAAACCGTTTTCCTCGAGGATCCCCAGCAAGCCGCGCGTTCATGATCGACGTGTGCTAAGTTGCATAATCTTCATCAATCGCAACGGCTTGAGACGGGGCGATGCCCCTCCTGAGCATGGCCCGCCAAAGACGCTATACAACCATTGGAAGCGGTGGGGTGACATAGGGGCTTCGCCAGGATGATATGGAGACAGGCTCTAAGGGCGCCGACCGAGTGGGTGATCGCGGACCGGGCCATGACGCTGACTGGTTCCGAGATGCGTTGAAAGACAAAAGAATACGCCCCTGCACCCCAATCCGTAACTCGCGCGGCAAAGCCATCCGCTGCGACAAACGACGCTATCGCCGCCACAACCGCATCGAGATCATGTTCGGTCAGTCGAAAGACTGGCGCAGGATAGCAATCCGCCATGACAGATGCGCGTAGGTCTTCCTCTCCGCCGTCGCCCTTGCCGCAACTGTCATCTTATGGCTCTGATCATTCAATGAGTCTGGACCCTGATCCCGGCACCGACGCCTTCACCTCCCGGGCCACCAGCGGATTCGCGGCAGGACCATGGGAGGCATATCAACGGGGCGCCGCTGATAGTTCCCGCCACGCGCGACAGGCGGAAAAATATTCTCGGGCATCCTTGGTCAGGCGGGCAACGCCAGCGAGACGGGCAAGTTCCAGATCGGTATCCTCAGCGGCGCTTATTCTTGCCAAGTTGCGATCAATCAGCTCCGCGATCTCCGCCCGGGAAATTTCGCGCAGCGAGCGTCCGTTCATCCCCCGGAACGGAACACGGTCACGAATGCTGCCGCAGACCCAGAGGAAACGGTTATCGTCCTCCATCGTGGCGTCGAATATGCCCTGCAAAGCGGAAATCCGCGCCTGAATACGGCCGCCGGTGCGCTGCCAGCCATGAAGCTGCGCAATGCGCCGCGCCAGAGATGCCGCCGGCATTGGACCCTCACTTTCGATGATCTTTTCCATCATCTCTAGGAGTTGGGGGGTATAGCTGTCGTCAAAGAAATGATCGGCGTCCGGGATGGCTGCGCGTTGCGTGCCAGCACGATCCGCCTGTGGCACAGTCTGTGCGGGCCCCTGTGCGAAAAGCATAGCGGGTTCACGATCAGGCTCCGCCGGGATGCTGTCTGGTGAGGCTGAAGTGGCAGCGATATCGGTCACAACCTCCGGGTCAGTTGTGCCCTGCCCCGAAGCATCTGCCCCCGGTTCTTCGGGCAACAGTTCGGCGCGGCGCGCCCGGTCGGCTTCCAGAATTTCCGTCAGGCTGGCATCGACGCGCTGGAGCGTGGCTTCGGGCGCACGAAACCAGTCGGTCGACCAGATCCGCAGGATCGACCAGCCGAGCCCCTCCAGGACCGCTTGCCGGATACGATCACGGTCGCGCGCCGTGGCCGAGGAATGATAGCGCGCGCCATCGCATTCAACGCCCGCGAGCCAGGCGCCGGCATGATCAGGATGGCGCACCCCAAGATCGATGCGAAAGCCGGAGACGCCGATCTGGCTGTGCACATCCCAGCCCTTTGCCACCAAAGCATCGCGCACCGCCTCTTCGAACGGCGAATCCGCCGGGCCGACCGAGCCACTGTCCTGCCCCGCCAGCGCCACCGCCCCCCGGCCCGCAAAATCGAGGAAGGCCTTGAGGTCGGCGACCCCGCGCGCGCGGGTCTTGTTCATGTCAATCTGATCGGCGGTGATCGAGGTAAAGACATGCAATTCTGCTCGCGCGCGCGTGACGGCGACATTCAGGCGCTTCTCGCCGCCATCCTTGTTCATCGCGCCGAAATTCATGGTGATCTTACCCGCCTGATCCGGGCCGAAAGTGATCGAGAACAGCATCACATCGCGTTCATCGCCCTGAATATTCTCAAGGTTCTTGACGATCAGCGGTTCCTCACGATCATCCGAAAAGAACCATTCAAACTCGGGGTTAGCCTTGCGCTCGGCATCGAGCAGGTCAAGGATCAACCCTTGTTGCTGCATATTGAAGGTGATGACACCCAATGTGGGGCGGTCATCTTCGGGACGCTTCAGCCATTCCGTCAGGCGTTTGCGGATGAAAGCCGCAATCGCGCGCGCCTCGTCCGGGTTGGTCGAACCTTTCGCGCGCTGATAGGTGCCCATCACCTTGTGCAGTCGAACCGCCTCGCCCGTTGCATCGGGTGAGGGGAAGGTCACAAGTCCGCCATCGTAGTAGAAGTGGTTCGAAAATGCGATCAGCGCCTCGTCCCGGCTGCGGTAATGCCAGTTCAGGCGATGCGTCGGAATGCCTGCTGCCGCGACTTCGTCAAGGATCGAGGGCATGTCCTTCTCGAACTCGGCCAGCTCGGCGCCGTCATCGGTTCCATCGTCGCTGCGGCCAAAAAAGTTGGTTGGCGGCAGCTGTTTGGGGTCGCCGACGATGATCGCCTGTCGCCCGCGCGCAATCGCGCCGATCGCATCCCAGGTCGAAATCTGCGAGGCCTCGTCAAAGATCACGAGGTCAAATTGCGCCTGCCCGGCAGGCAGATATTGCGCAACCGAAAGTGGTGACATCAGCACACAAGGCGCGAGCTTGGTAAAGCTCGTGGGCATATCTGCGATCAGGTTGCGGATCGCCTTGGTGGGACGCTGTAGGCCGAGCTGGTGGCGCAGCCCACCGAGTTCCGAATTGCGTGGCACCGCATCGCGGAGTGGCAGGTCATTGCCAAGACGGCGCATAACCTCGCCTGCTGCGAGACCGGCCATGGCGTCATCAAGCTCCCGAAAACGCCCGATCAGAGCATCATGCTGCCAATGCGCGAAGCCACGCAAGGTGGGTTCGGCATCCATAGCGAGGCGCAGCCACCAAGCCATGTAAGCCTGTTCAAAGGCCAGTCCGGTATCGGAGATGTCCGCCTTTTCCTCCAAGGCGGTGACCAGCGGCTCCAGTCCAGCGCCGATGCCTTCAGCCCGCGCCAAGCGCCATTTCAGCCAGTCGCCAAAGCGGTGCTGCAAGGCTTCCAGCCCGGCCAGCAAATCCTCCTGGCCAGGAGGCAGCGCGCCACCGAGAGCGGTAAAGGCGTTCTGCGCCGAAAGCTCTGCGCTGTCGGCTTGGCAGATCGCCTGCAACAGCGGCGCGAAAGCGCCACCCGATGCGCGCGAGAGCTCGGCCCGATGCATCTCGAGTTGCGCCTGAGGGAATCCAGCAACCCGCAGATGGCGCTCAAGCGCCAGAAAACTGCTCGCGGCCTCCAGCTCAGTACGGATACGGGCGATATCCGTCGCTTCATCGGAAAAGCCGGGCAGCGGTTTCAGTTCCGAGCCCGCAATTTCTTGGCGCGCGCGCAAAAGCTGTTTCAGCGCGGGCAGGTCGCGGGCCGGATCGGCGACGCCGGAACTGGCATAGCTTTGCAGCAGCCTGACCAGTTTCTTCTGCGCCATCCCCGCAAAGGGCCACGACTTGCCCTGTGCCTCGCGCCATTGCAGTTCCAGCGCGTCAAGCGGCATATCCGCCAGCCCCTCGTCGGGGTAGCGGGCCGAGAGCGCCGCCCGCGCCGCAGCGGCGCGCTCGAGGGTGGCAGTCAAGGCATGGAGATCGGCCTGTGCCGCGTCGGGGTCCCGCCAGGCGCTCGCCGAAATACCGGCGCCATCAAGCCGCTGGTTCGCAAGCCAGGAGAGGGCTGCCGCAACATCATCGGCGTCCGCGTCGGGCGCTGTCAGGCCGAGTTGCCGGGCCAGCGCCTGCCGCGCCGTCATTGCTGCCGTCCGGGCTTCGCGCAATATCTTTGCGCTGTTAAGATAGCTGTCCTGCCAGCCAAAGGACCATTCACCGTGATCCAGCAACGAGAGCGGCCCCGCCGGGTCGATGTCCGCAACGATCCGGTGTCGCTGACCCAGATCCGCGGCAAGCTGGCGTAGCCGGTGCCAGCTGGCGGCATCATGGCTGTCTTTATTGTCAAAACGCAGAGCAAAGCCGGGGGCCACCCCGGCGCATTTGCCAATCGCCTGATAGACGCTGAAACCTTGGGTCCCCGGGCGGTGCAGCGCATCGACATAGGCATTCAACTGGTCGCGGGTCAGCCGCAGATCCTCGGAAACGCGCACCCATTCCTCTGGCTTTGCAGCGCTTGCGCGATCCCAAGAACGGCCAAGCTGGGTCAGAACGGTTTTGCGATCCGCCTTGTTGGAATGCAGCTCCAGCACCGCATGGCCCAGCCCGTGACGCTCCAGCCTGCGATGCACCACATCAAGCGCCGCAGATTTCTCGGCAACGAACAGCACGGTGCGGCCACGGCCAAGCTGATCGGCGATGATATTGGTGATTGTCTGGCTTTTGCCCGTGCCCGGCGGCCCGATCAGCACGAAATCCCGTCCCTCAGATGCAGCAAGAACCGCTGCAAGCTGCGAGCTGTCCGCCGGCAGCGGGGCCAGAAGATCACCGGGTGCATGTTTGCGGTCGATATCCGAGGGGCGCGGCATCGGCGTCCTGGCGCCTTCAAAAGCCTCGGTCGGATTGTCAATCAGATGCGCGACCATGCGGCTTTCGCGCAAGGAATCCGTGCGGTCGACCAGATCCTTCCACATCAGATATTTGGCAAAGGAGAACGTCGAAAGCGCGAAATCCTCGACGATTTCAAACCCAGGCACATCCCTCACCCGCGCCCGCAGAATCTCCATGATGCGCGGGATGTCGAGACCGCTTTCGTCGCGCGGCAGCTCGCTTTCCAGTTCGGGCAGGCGCAGCTCGAAATCGCGTTTCAGCATTTCCAGCAGGGTGGAATTGATCCGCACTTCATCTTCCAGCTGGCTCAGCCGGAATTCCGACTGGGCCGAGCGCCGTTCCAGCCGGACCGGCAGCAACAAAAGCGGCGCGCGGTAAGAGCGGCTGTCGCCCTCGGACCGCTTCCAGCGCAGGAATCCGACCGCGAGGAACAGGGTGTTTGTGCCACCCTCGGCCATGTCGCTGCGGGCCTTGCGGTAAAGGTCGGTAAGACGATTTGTCATCTCGCGGGTGGTCAGCGATACCGCGATCTGGCCGCGCGCCAGAGCGTCACGGGCAAGCGACAGCTCGATCTGGCGCGCTTCGTCGGCTGACAGATCGCGCCCCGAGACCGCGTTCTCGTCTTTCAGCGCGAGCAGGCGAAAGCTCTCGCCATTGGCGAGGCGGTCTTCGGTGCCCGAAATATCAGGACAGATCATGGCGACCGCACCGCGCGTATCGCGGAAGTTCAAAAGCCGGTTGCCAAGCGAGAGATCCAGCAGTTTGCGCTGCCAGCGCTCCACCCGGCCCATCGGTGTCGCAGGCGCTTCTTCCGTCAACTCGCCGGGCAAGAGCCCAAGATCCAGCGGACGCGGCAGAGCGGCGGGCGCGGTTGCGTCCTGCTCCGCAGCAGGCCCATCCTGAATACGATGGCTTGCCAGCGGACGGATGCGCGCGGCGCGGGCGCGGTTGATGTCGACAGCCTGGATGAACTCGGCTTCCCGCGCCTCGGCCAGACGGTCGCGTCCGCTCTGCACCGCCTCTTCAAACCCGATGCTGGGGCGCTTGGTCAAAAGCGTCGTTTCCAGCGATACGAATTCACGCGAGACGACGGCCTTTCGCACCGTGACCACATCGGGCTCCACCAGACGGCCAAAGTCCTTTTTGACCAGCCAGAGGCCCACCCAGGCATGGCCATGCGAAAAGAGAACGGCCGTGTTCAGCCCCGCCGCCTCATAGGCCGCCGCCAGCAACAGCGTACTGTCGAGGCAGGTGGCAAGTCCTTCCAAGGCAATCCGCTCGGGGTCGCGAATCTTTTGGCCGATCCGCTCGAACGAAGCCGGCGGAACAGCATAGGTCAGGCCAAGCCCGGTTGCTGCCGACCAAATTGCCCCCGCGAGCATCCAGACCCGCAAAGGATCGCTGGATTGGTAGCCATCCATCGCGCCGGAATGCCCCGCCGCCTCCAGGATCCGCGACGCATCTTTGAGAATCCGTGCGATATACGGCTGGTTGGGCGAGACAAAGGCCGCGAGGATATTCTCCATCTCGGCCAAGCCGCCCCATTCGTCGCGCGCCAGCATCTCGATGGGGTAGGGGTGGGTGGTCTCTTCCAACCCCCGCGCGGTCAGCCGCAGTTCAAGCTGGCCGATCTCAGCTTCATCCAGCCCGCTCAACAGCACGGTGTCGAGCGGAGTCTCCAGATCACCCAGCTGCAGCGTGGTGCCTGCGGGAATACGGTCGATTGTCCAGGTCTTTTCGCGAAGGATCGCAGGATTGGCCGACAATGTAAGGCGGATATTTTCAACAGGGTCAGGACCGAAGTTCTCGATGCCAAGCCGTTTGATGATCGCCACGCCATTTTGCGCTGTAGCGAAATTCACCCTGGCCGCCAGCACCGGATGCAGGATCAAACCGGCTTTCTCTGTTTCGTCCAAGGTATCAATATCAGCAGGCATAGTTGGGTCTTTCAGATCTATAGTTCAATAATATTTGCATCCGGGCATACCGACATGGCGATATCGCAAAGGTGGCGATGATGTGTCAGATAGATCACCTGACCCACGCGCGACATGTCGGCTAATAGCGCAAAGGCCGCAGCCGAGCGGGTATCGTCGAAAGTTTCCATGATATCGTCAGCGATGAAAGGCACGGTGGGGCGGCTTTGCGCCAGCTCGTGATAGCCTGCAATGCGCAGCGCGAGATAAA
This sequence comes from Gemmobacter sp., assembly GCF_016792925.1. Lineage (GTDB taxonomy): Bacteria > Pseudomonadota > Alphaproteobacteria > Rhodobacterales > Rhodobacteraceae > Gemmobacter. The sequence continues at coordinate 3,115 of NZ_JAEULU010000008.1, read as the reverse complement.
GCTGGAACCTCGTGCCCTTTGACAGATCGGCAGCCAGCTTCGCGCCACCGCCGGAAGACAGCGCCACCAGCACCTCTTGCGCGCCATCCGGCTGCGCGGCGAGACCGGAATAAGCCCCCCGGCTGAGGCCGCCGAAGGCTTCTGATGCGCGGGTCAGCATGGCGCTGCGATGCTGGTCGCGATAGCGCCGCAAACCGGACTCCAGCGCGATCAGACCAAAGCGGCCTGCCAAATGCGTTTCGGCCCGTTCGCGTATTTCCAGCAGCAGATTTTCACGTGTGGCCGCGATACGGGCCAGCGCGTCATCGCCGCCCACGGCCTCGATCCGGCGCTTCGCCTCCAGATGGGCGGCAAGGCGAGTCTCGGTCTCGTTGCGCAGGATTTGAAGATCCGCCCTGAGATCGGCCATCCGCTGACGAATGGTCCCGGTATCCTCCCCCTCAGCCGGGGCTGGCCGGTCGCGCAGATTGTCTCGAATGTCCCCGATGTCCCGACGCAGGGTCGTGGCTTCGCGGCAGCGATCCAGATGGTCGCCCAAGCGGTCATCTCCTCTGGTCCAGCCGAGCGCGGCGCCAATCTCTGCGGCATCGGCATCGCGGGCATCCAGCACACGGCGGTCATCACCGTCCTGCAGCTGCTCTTGTGCGATCTGGCGTGCGAGGGTCTCGTCTTCGCGCGCGGCATCTTGGGCGCGCCGCAGACGGATGAGTATTTCGGGCCAGGAGACGTCATCGCCTTGAGAGAGCGCCGCTAGAACCGCAGCTTTTGCCTCGATAAACCGGCGCTGGTTGGCCTCCATCTTTTCAATGCGGTCGGTCAGGCCGGCAGCGGTCTGATACTCGCTGCCCAACCGATCAAGCAGGTCAAGGACTGTGCCAAGTCCCGGGTCGGTATCGGCGTAACCCGCAAGGATGCTGTCGTGGCTGGCCGCCTTCCAGCTCTGCCGCCATGCCTCATAGGCAGTGTCGGCATCGAGCTGGGCCTGCCTGCGCTCACGCAGTTCAGAGGCCAGCATCGCCAGCCTTTGCCGCGCCTCGCGACGGCGTTCCGCCGCGTCGATCCGCGCGACCGCACCGGCCAGCAGGATCTCGAAGGCTTCAGGCGGATCGCCGACCGACTTGCAAAGCACGGCGCCGAGCGCCCGGATGGCAGCGCCGTGCGCCTCTTTGCACCGATCGACTGCGGTTTCCGCTTCACGCAAGGCCGTGCGCTCTGTCAGGGCTGCGATCCGCAAATCAAGCCAGGCTTTCAGATCGGAAAGCCTGCTACCGGGCAGCCCAAGGGCCGCAGAGGCGGCGGCGATTTCCGCCTCGAGGCCGCGCTGCGCGGTCAGAGCCGCGTCAAGTCGTGCTTCGGCGCCCTCAAGCCGGGCGGCGGCGGTCTGCTGCGCCGCGAGGTCCAGTGCCTCGCGCCGCGCCGCAGCCATGGCCTCGGCGAGCAAAGCCGAAATCCGGTCATCCTCGCGCAGAGCCCTTTCAAAGCGCTGAGCGCTGTCGGCGGAAAGACCGGTCAGATGCGCAGCCCAAAGCGCTTCGCGGTTGCTGCGGGCGGTCACGGCATCTGCAAGGGTGACGCCGCTGGCCGTCTGGGCCGCACCACGTGCGGCCGTGTCGGAAATCAGGCGATCCATCTCCATGCGCAGCGCGCCTGCGTCGCGGCGGGCGTCAAGCTCTTGTTGCCGGGCGGTCTCTTGCGACTGTTCCCACTCTGCTATCCGCCAGCCTGGCGGGACGGCCAACGCCGCCAGCGCATCGCCATCCCCCCCATCGCCATCCCCTGTCCAAGGCGCTAGCGCAGCGAGGGCGCCGTCCAGTCTGCTGCAAGCCTGATCCCGGTCCCGTATCGCGCGCGCAAGCGCATCGGCTGGATCCTGCGCCCTGAGCCGCGCCAGAAGAGCGGCCAGCGCCGCCTCATCCTCGGCGGGGCCGGGATCGCCAAGTCGTTCCCGCTCGCGTTCCAATAGCGCAGCCGCCTTCCCGGTTTCCTGAGCGGCGGTCGCGGCAGTGCTTGCAAGACCGGAGCGCGCATTCAAAAGCGCCCGCAAGGTAGAGATCCGCGCATCAGGCAGACAGAGATCCGGCGGTCGGCCTTCCCGATGCCCCAACTGCACCAAAAGCGCCCTGACACGGGCATCGGCCTCTTCGCGCTCTCCACGGCGGCGCGGCAGATCCTTCACGGCGGTGTCATGCTCGGGCCGCAGCGCATCTGCCGTTTCGATAGCATGCGTCTGCGCGAGTGTATCAGGATCTGTGGCCAGCGCGGCGCGGCTCTCCTCCAGCCCCTGCACCCGCAAGGCGCGGTCGCGGAGACGATTTGTCAGATCCCGCCTGGCAGTGTCGAGTTGCGCGAAGCGTTCGAGCAATTCTGCCGGGACATCGGGCAGATCTTGCAAGGGGTCGAGCCGTTCTTCCAGCGCCGAGAGTTGTCCCAGCAGTGGCAGGGTTCCTGCCAGCTCTTGCAACCGATCGAGATCGGTCTGCGCGGCCTCTTCGCGACCACGGGCTTCGCGCCAGCCTTCTTCGGCGGTATGCGCCTCTCGAAGCAATTTTTGCAACGCTCCGGCCGAAACTTCCGTCTCGCGGCGCTGTTTATCCAGATCGACCAGCTGCTTCTTTGCGTCATAAAGCCAGCCGCTGCGCTTACCGCTGCGGTGAAACCCGTCGAGACCGGCGCGCAGAGATTCGAGCTGCGGCGCCAGCCCAGACAGCCCCGCGCTGGCCGAAAACAGCATCTCGCCCAGATCGCCACGGTTGGCGAGAATGCTGTCGCCACCCTTTTCCAGCGTCTCGTCGTCAAGCGAGAACATGGCGGAATAGCCGTCGCGCGAAAGCCCGCCAAGCATAGCCTGCAAAGCCGCCTCGGGGAGCGCGGCATCGTGCCGGTCCACGAGGCTCGCGCTGTTGCGTTTGAGCCGTTTGACATCCAGCGCGGCGCCGGCATGGCTCAGCCCGGCACCAATCTGCATCGTGGGCCCCGGATGAAGAAAATCAAAGCGCGAGCGCACAGGTATGCCGAACAGCAGATCCAGCCAGGCCGAGAATAAAGTTGATTTTCCGGCCTCGTTCGGGCCGTAGATGATATGCAGATCCGGGGAGCCTAGGTCAGGCTGCGCAAA
>NZ_JAEULU010000308.1 GCF_016792925.1 Gemmobacter sp. | reverse complement strand
GCCACCTCCTCGATGGCCTTGAGCAGGAGTTGCCACATCCGGGTCAGCACCCGCATCGGCAGGCCCTCGGCCATGGTCAGCCCGCGCGCACGCTCGTCCGGGGGGACGGTGGGGTCATTCGCGGCCTCAGGCGTGATCTTGATGACCGAAATCCAATGGGTGATCTCGGCCAGATCGCGCAGCACAGCCATCGGGTCGGCCCCGTCGGAATATTGCGCTGCAAGCTCCGACAGCGCGGCGGGCGCATCGCCCCGCATCACCATGTCGAACAGATCCAGCGTGCGCCCCCGGTCGGCCAGCCCCAGCATGGCGCGCACCTGATCGGCGGTGGTCTCGCCCGCGCCATGGCTGATCGCCTGATCCAAGAGCGAGGTCGCATCCCGGGCCGAGCCTTCGGCGGCGCGGGTGATCAGCGCCAGCGCATCCTCGGTGATGTTCGCGCCTTCCGCCCCCGCGATCTTGCGCAAAAGGCCCAGCATCACCTCCGGCTCGATCCGGCGCAGGTCGAACCGCTGGCAGCGCGACAGCACCGTGACCGGCACCTTGCGGATCTCGGTGGTGGCAAAGATGAATTTCACATGGGCCGGAGGCTCCTCCAGCGTTTTCAGCAACGCGTTGAAGGCGTTGGTCGACAGCATGTGAACTTCGTCGATGATGTAGATCTTGTAGCGGGCCGAGCTGGCGCGATAGGCGACCGAGGCGATGATCTCGCGGATGTCATCCACCCCGGTGCGCGAGGCGGCGTCCATCTCCATCACATCCACATGGCGGCCTTCGGCAATCGCCTTGCACTGGTCGCATTGGCCGCAAGGCTCGGTCGTGGGGCCGCCCTTGCCATCGGGGCCGATGCAATTGAGGCCCTTGGCGATGATGCGTGCCGTGGTGGTTTTGCCCGTGCCGCGAATGCCGGTCATCACGAAGGCATGGGCGATCCGGTCCGCCGCGAAGGCGTTTTTCAGCGTGCGCACCATCGCCTCCTGCCCGACAAGATCGGCGAAGGTTTCGGGGCGGTATTTGCGGGCAAGCACCTGATAGGCTTGCGGCTGGCTGTCGGTCATGCGGCGGGGTTCCCGGGTTCTGCGGGTCTAACCTAAGCGCGGCGCGGTTCGGCGTCCACCCTGCTCGGGGGTGGCGTTGGGGTTGGAGCCTTGCGGCTGGCCATCGCCACGCCAAGCCCCGCCAGCGCCATGCCGCCCCAGGCGGCCAGCGGCATCGCCTCGCCCAGCAAAGGCACGGCGAACAGCGCAGCCATGGCAGGCACAAGGTAGAACAGCGCCGACACCCGGCTGACCTCGCCCGCCCGGATCATCGCCAGCAGCAGCGACATGGCCAGCAGCGAATTGCCCACCACCAGATAGGCCAGCACGGCGATGAACTCGGCATCCCAGCGGATCGTCAGGGTCTCGGTCGCCAGCGCCACCGGCACCGTGCAGGCCGCCCCCACCGCATATTGGATCAGGTTCGAGGCGACAGGGTGGTGGCTGACGCCAAAGCGCTTTTCATACAGGGTGCCCGCCGTCATGCCGATCAGGGCGCCCACGGTCAGCACAAGGCCCCAGGGGTTCTCGGCCTGCACCTGCCCGCGTGACAGAATCACCACCACGGCGCCCGCAAGGCCAAGCGCGAGGCCCGCCCAGACCCGTGGCCCCACCGCCTCGCCCACGAAATGCGGTGCGATCAGCCCCACGAGAATCGGTTGCAGGCAGACCACGATCGCCACGCCCGCCGCCGAAACGCCGGATTTGAACGCCCAGTAGCACAGGCCGAAATAGGCCACCTGAATGAGGAAGCCCACCACGGCCACGTCAAACCATTGCCGCCAGCCTTGCGGCCATGCCGGGCGGACCACTGCCGCCACCGGCAACAAAAGCAGCAGAACAAGGCAATAGCGCAGCGCCAGCAGGGTGATGGGCGGGGCGTGCTGCAAGCCCAGTTTGGCAATGGCAAAGCCCGCCGACCAGAGGAGCAGGAACAGGGCGGGCGCGGCGATCAGCCAAAGCGGGCGGGTGCGTGTCATGCGGCCAACATGCCCGCCCGCCAGAGGCAATGCTTGGCCTGCGCCGACATCGCCCCGCCGCATTTGACGCCCTGCCGCACCCCAAGGCCGGGCAGGAGGCGGCGAATGACGCTGGCAATGACGCTGCAATGACGCAAGGCCGGGCATGGTCTGACGCAACGCAGCATCCGGAGGAAAAGGCCATGCCCCGCTGTCACGACCTGTCCGCCCTGCTGGCAACCTCGGCGGAGGAGCATCTGGAGCCCCGCCATACCGGCCTGATGGAGCGTTGGGCGCCGGTGGCCGACTGGATGGCGCAGCGTCTGGCCGAGGGCTTTGACGCCAGCTGCAAGTCGAACACCGCCCGGATCGGGCCGCGCGTCGTGGGGCGGGATCGCGCCGGGCGCGGGCTGTCGGGCATCAATTTTGCGATGGAAGACCCGCTCTCGCTTTCGTCGCATCCGCGCATCCTGACGGCGGCCACGGCGGCGGCGCGGCGCTATGGCGTGCATGCGGCGGGCAGTGCCAGCCAGATGGGGCTTTGCACGCTGGGCACCCAGCTGGAGGCGCGGCTGGCCGCGCATCTGGGCTATGCCGGGGCAACGCTGTTTCCCTGCGGCTGGTCGGCGGCCTTTGGCGCGCTGCGCACCCTGCTGCGCGCGGGCGACCATGTGCTGATCTGCGGGCCGGTGCGCGACGGGGTGCGGCAAGGCGCTGCGGCCTCCGGGGCCAGGGTGCATCTGCTGCCCGAGGCGGATTGCCTCACCCTCGCCGACCGGCTGGATCATTTGCGCGATCACCACCCGCAGGCGGGGATTCTGGTGGTGCTGCATGCGCTTGGCCCCTGCGGTGCCGGCCTGCCCGATCTGGGGCGCGTGCAGGCGCTGTGCCGCCGTCATGCCACCACGCTGATGGTCGATGTGTCGGATGATCTGGGTGTGATGGGCGAGACTGGTGGCGGCGTGATCGAGATGCAGGGCCTGCCGGGGCAGGTGGACATCGTGACCGGCAGCCTGGCCTCGGTCTTTGCGGCCAATGGCGGCTTTGTCGCGTCAAACCATCCGGCGCTGAAACCTGCGCTGCGCCTCGCCGCCGGGGCGCAGACCGAATGCAGTGCCATGTCGCCGGTGCAGGCCGCCGTGGCGCTGGCCGTGCTGGATCTGGTGACGGGCGAGGAAGGCGTGATCCGCCGCGCGCGGCTTGCCACCAATGCCGCGCGGCTGCGGGCGGGGTTGCACGCGGCGGGGTTTGTGCCGGTGTCGATGCCCGGCCCGGTGGTCACGCTGCGCTTTCCGGGGCTGGAACAGGCGCGCCGCCTGACGGCCGAGATGCTGGCCCATGGCGTCATGCTCAATCTGGACGAGGCGCCCGGCCCTGCGGCGGGCGCGCCGCATCCAATGCCCGCCTCGCAGGCGGCGGCGGTCTGGCGGCTGCGGGTGATGGCCGATCACAGCCCGGAGGACATTGACATGCTGGTCACCCGGCTGGTCGAGGCCCGGCAGCGCCTCGACCGCGCCGCGCGGCAGGATTGGGAGGATCGGCTGGCCGGGGTGGCCTGACGCCATCAGATCCGCGCGTGGCCCCCGCAGGGGGGCCGCCGCGCGACAGGATGGGTGCATGGGGTCGCCTTGCCAGCGAGGGGTCTATTTCGGCCTCGACCCATGTGCCTTTGAAGCCCGGCGTCAAACCCGGGCGGCGCCCGCCCGAATCCCCTCTGGGCGGGCGCTTTCACGACCCTTGGTTGTTTTTCAGGCCAAATTTTCCCTGTGATGGCGCCGCGATTCCCGTTGCGAGGGTGGACGCGCGCCAGAGCCTCCTTTATCCCTGAACCTGGGTGGCATGTTTCAGGGTGGCGGTTCGGCGCATGTCGGGGGGCTTTGGCTATCGGATTCTCGATCGGTTCTGCCTGACCCATGAGGGCCGGGACATTGCGGTTCGGGGCCAGAAACAGCGGGCGCTTCTGGCGGCCTTCTGCCTTGGCGCGCCTGCCCGCCAGTCGCGCGACCGGCTGGCCGATCTGCTGTGGTCGGATTCCGGCCCCGACAAGGCGCGCGGCTCCCTGCGCAACACCCTGCATATCCTCGCGCGCGAGACCGCGCCGCTGGAGCTGTTCGAGGCCGGGCGGCAAGAGGTGCAGGCCCGGTTCAGCGGCGCCTGCTGTGATCTGGAGGGCGCCTTGCGCGCCTGGGATGCGGGGCAGGAGGCGGCCCTTGCGGCCCGCAGCCTGCGCGACGCCGAAATGCGCTTTGCCGCCGATCTCTGGGGGCTGGACCCGGTGTTCGACAGCTTCCTGACCGAGCGGCGCGCGGTCTGGCTGGGGGCGCTGGCGGGCGCCCTGCGCACCCGGCTGGCCCTGCCGGTAACGGCGGCGGGCCGCTCGCCCCGGCTGATCGCGGAACGCCTGCGCGAGCTGATGCCGCAAGACGAGGCCGCGACCCGGACGCTGATGCAGCTGGACATTGCGGCGGGCAACAAGGCGGCGGCGCTGGACCATTACCGCCTGCTGTGGGAGGTGCTGGAGGAGGAGTTCGACATCGAACCCTCGCCCGAGACGCAGGCCATTGCCGTCTCGCTGAAAATGGCGCCGTCCAACCCCGCCGCGGGGCCGCTGCCCGACCCGGCGCATCGGGGTGGCGCGCCCCGTCGCGAGGCCGAGGCCGAGCGGCTGACCATTTTCCTGCACCCTTTCCCGCTGCTTGGCCTGCCCGAGGAGGACCAGATCCGCGTGGCCGCAATGCAGGCCGAGCTGTCGGCGGCGCTGTTCGCGGTGGAGGATTGGGTCACCATCGAAACCGCGCCGGGCATGGCGCTGCCCTGCCGCGACGGGCATTACGAGCTGCGCGGCACGGCCTCGCCGGGGATCGAGGAGATGCGGCTGATCCTGACGCTGAAGGATCTGGCCACCGGCACGATCATCTGGACATGGCCGCTGCAACTGCATCGCGAGGATTGGCTGCGCAATTCCGGCTTTGCGCTGCAACGCATGGCCCTGCGCCTCACCGGCAAGCTGGAGGCGCATTACATCGCAGGGATCGACCGGCTCAGCGATGCCGAGCTGGCGGATTATCGCAAGCTGATCCGGGCGGGCTGGCTGATGCGCGACTGGTCGGCCGAGGCTGACCGGCGGGCCGAGGTCTTGCTGCGGTCGGTCGGGTCGGCGGGCGATCTGGGGCTGCGGGCGCGCATCGGTCTGGCAGAGCTGCTGAACAGCCGCGAGCTGATCTTTCCGGGGCAGGGTCAAGTGCATGCCGGCGTGGCCGAGGCCCTGCGGATCGGGCGCGCCGTCACCGCCGAGGCGCCCGAGCGCGGCGATGGCTGGCTGGCCTATGGCTGGAGCCTGATCCTGAGCGATGATGCGCCGGGCGCCGGGCGCGCGGCCTCCATCGTGGCCGAATTGTCGCAAAGCAACCCGCGGCGCCTGTCGGCGGCTGCCGAAATGCTGGCGCTGTCGGGGGATGTCACGCGGGCGGCGCGGCTGGCCGATGCGGCGTCCCGGCTGGATGGCGGGGTGTGCCGCGTCTCGATGGGCTATCGCACCCCGGTGGCCTTGCTGGCGGGCGATCTGGCACAGGCCATGGCGCTGGCCGAACAGTCCGAGGGGGCCATCCCCTTCACCTTCGCTTACGGCGCGGCGGCGGCGCATCTGGCGGGCGAGACGGCGCAGGCCCTGCGCTTCTGGGCGCGCTTTCGCGAGGGGCTGGCCGCGCGCTGGCAGGGCGACAGCCCGCCCGATCCGCGGGGCTGGTTTCTGGCCGCCACTTCGATGCGGTGGGGGCTTGGGCTGGATGAGGTGGCGGGGGCGCTGTCCTGCCTGACGGGCGCCCCCGCGCCTGTGCTGCTGTCGCGCGCGGCGGGGCCTGCGGCGCGCGCCGCTCAGCGACAGGATCGCGTGGTGTAATCGCCTACATTCGACCAGACAAATTCCAGGGCCGTCATCTCGCCCAGGGCATAGGGTTCCAGATAGGGCGGGGCGTCGAACGTCTCGCCGCTGGCTTGCAGGCCAAGCGCCTTTTGCTCTTTCTCGGCGATATTGCCGGCCTCGGGCAGGCGGATATGCACGGCATTGGCACGGTTCTGAAGCAGCGTCATCGCCGCCTCCTCGCGCACGTTCCAGACTTCCAGCACCTGTGCGACCCGCCACATGCCCAGTGGGGCATCGCCGGTCTCGCCCGGATTGGGCAGGAAGCTGACGCCGAAATCCTCGCCCGCGACCGGCCCGAACACGATGTCCGGCGCCGGGGCCTCGCGGGCGGCGTCCTGCATCAGCAGGGCGCCATGGCTGCGGGCATAGGCGCCCAGCAGGGCCATGAAGCTGCGCAGCGTGGTGGGCCGCAGATCGGCAGGCTGGCGGGCCATGGCGACCATGAAAGCCCCTGTCAGCTTGAAGTCGATGGTGTTGAATTTCACATCCCTCAGCGGGGCGGCGGGATCGGTGGCGGTCATGGGCTGGCTCCTTCAGCTGGGGTTCAGGGAACGATCGCGGGAATGGCGAGGGGGGCTGGGCAGGCAGGGCGTCTTTGCGGTGCCATGAGCAGGCCTTCGGGCAAGGGGCGGGCGGGAAACCTGGCGAAACGGGCGGTGACGGCAAGCATGACAGGGCATCGTCATTGCTGCGTCACATTCGCAAAGGCGCTAGGGCGGCGCGGCGAGCGGCTGGAACAGCGGACGGGCCAAGGGCCAATCGGGGCAGACAAATCGCCAGACCGGAATGGCCGGATTTGGGCCCGTCAGATCTGGCACCGTCAGATCGGCAAAGCCATGCGCCAGCTTGCTCCCGGCCAGCGCGGCCAGCAGAGCGGGCAGGGTTGCCGGGGCAGAGGGCGGGGCGGCCGCCGCAGCGGCGTGCAGGCTGGGCAGCCGTGCGGCAAGGCCATGGGCGCGCAGGTCACGCTCGGCGCGGTCAGGGTGGTGATCGGGCATCAGCCATGCCAGCTCGGCCTGCATCGCCTCGCGCAGGGCCGCCGCTGCGGCGGTGTCCGCCTCGGGATGCGCGGCGCTGCCCAGCGAGGGCCGCCCGCCATCGGGATCGCAGGTCACCACCAGCCGCACCGCCAACCCCGGCAGCAGCTCCAGCGCCAGTGTCAGCCCCTGCCGCGCGCTGGCCCCGGCCCGCAGCGTGGGCAGGCACAGCGCATCCGGCGCCCGGTGCGCGGGCAGCGTGCCCTGCCACCACAGCGCCAGCGCGGCCCGTTCGGCGCGCTCGCAAAACGCGGCCAGCCGCGCCGACTGCGGGTCTGGCCCGGCGGCGACCCCCTCGCTGCCCAACCCTCCCGGCCCGGGCAGCGCCCGCGCATCGGCCAGCACCAGCCGCCCCGCCGCATCGCGCGCGGGCACCGGTCCGGCATGGGCAGCGGGCAGGATCGACAGGTTTTCAGCCAATTCGCCCAAGGCGCGGTTGCGCGCGTCTTCCGCCCGCTCTCCCGCCCCGCTGCCAAGGGGCGAGAGGGCAGGCCGGTCGCCCCGCCAGCGCGCGAAGGCCAGCACCAGCCCCGGCGCCCAGGGCGCGCGGATCAGGCGCAGCTCGCTTTGCGCCGCAAGGGGGGCGAGAGGGTCACGCATGGGCGAAGCCTCGCGCATTGTGGCGCATCCGGCAAGGGCGCAAGGCCGGGGCGCGGGGGGCGCGGTTGACCCCGGCCCCTGCCGGGTCTATCCCCTTGGCGTGCTGCTTTCGGAGGCCCGTGTGACCATCCACCTCTATCAGGGCGACCTGCCCGAGGGCCTGACCCTTGGCCCCGTGGTTGCCATCGACACCGAGACGATGGGCCTCGACCCGCGCCGCGACCGGCTGTGCGTGGTGCAGCTTTCGGCGGGGGATGGCCATGCCCATCTGGTGCAGATCGCGCGCGGCCAGACCTCTGCCCCAAATCTGGAGCGCCTGCTGGCCGATCCGGCGGTGCTGAAACTGTTCCATTTCGGGCGTTTCGACATTGCCGCGATGAAAAAGGCCTTTGGCGTCACCACGGCGCCGGTCTGGTGTACCAAGATCGCCTCGCGCCTGATCCGCACCTTCACCGACCGGCACGGGCTGAAATATCTGCTGGCCGAGCTGGTGGGGGTGGATGTCTCCAAGCAGCAGCAGACCTCGGATTGGGGCGCCGCCGTGCTGACCGAGGCGCAGAAGGAATATGCGGCCTCGGATGTGCTGTATCTGCACAAGCTGAAAGACGCGCTGGAGGCCCGGCTGATCCGCGAGGGCCGCATGGCGCTGGCGCAAAGCTGTTTCGATTTCCTGCCGACGCGGGCAGAGCTGGACCTGATGGGGTGGCAAGATACCAATGACATCTTCAACCACTGATTTCCTCGCCATCGGGCGCCGGGTCATCCGCCGCGAATCAGAGGCGCTGGATCTGCTGGCCGATCATCTGGGCGACAGCTTCACCAAGGCCGTGACCACGATTCTGGGGGCGCAAGGCCGGGTGATCGTGTGTGGCATGGGCAAATCGGGCCATATCGCGCGCAAGATGGCGGCGACCTTCGCCTCGACCGGCACGCCCGCGCAATTCGTGCATCCGGGCGAGGCCAGCCATGGCGATCTGGGCATGGTCACCGAAGGCGATGTGGCGCTGGTGCTGTCCAATTCCGGCGAGACGCCGGAGCTGGCCGACATCATCGCCCATACCCGGCGTTTCGGCATCCCGCTGATCGGGGTGGCGGGGCGCGAGGGCTCTACCCTCCTGCGGCAATCCGATGTGGCGATCCTGCTGCCCCCGGCGCAGGAGGCCTGCGATACCGGCATCGTGCCGACCACCTCCACCACCATGACGCTGGCGCTTGGCGATGCCTTGGCGATCGCGCTGATGGAGCATCGGCAGTTTACGCCCGAACATTTCCGGGTGTTCCATCCCGGCGGCAAGCTGGGCGCGAAACTTGCCACGGTGCGGCAGTTGATGCACCAGGACCTGCCGCTGGTTGGGCTGGACACGCCGATGACCGAGGCGCTGCTCGACATGACCCAGAAGGGGTTCGGCGTGGTGGGGGTGACCGATGCGACCGGCGCGCTGGCGGGGATTGTCACCGATGGCGACTTGCGCCGTCATATGCAGGGGCTCTTGAGCCTCACCGCCGGGCAGGTGATGACCCGCAACCCGCGCACCATTGGCCCGGAGGCGCTGGCGACCAAGGCCGTGGGCCTGATGCAGGATCGCAAGATCACCTCGCTGTTCGTGGTCGATCCCGAAGGCTCGGGCCATGCGGTTGGCCTGATCCATATCCATGATTGCCTGCGGGCCGGGGTGGTGTGACGCGATGGACGGGCATTCGCGCCTTGTGGGCTGGCTGAAGGTCGCGCTGCCGCTGTTCGCGCTGGCGGTGCTGTCCAGCCTGTTCCTCGTGGCGCGCAGCATCGACCCGGAGGGCGCGCTGACCCTGACCGAGGCCGAGCTGGCCGACCGGTTGCGCGAACCCCGCATCACCGCACCCGCCTATGCCGGCACCACCCGCGATGGCGCCACGATCAGCGTGACCGCCAGTGTCGCCCGCCCGGCCAGCGAGGGCGGCGCCAGCGCCGAGGCGGTGCGGGCCGAGCTGGCGACACCCGATGGCGCCCGCAGCACCCTGTCGGCGGCGGGGCTGCGCTTCACCTCGGATGCCGCGCAGGCGGTGCTGGAGGGGGGCGTGCTGATCTCGCAATCGCTGGGCTACGAGTTCCGCACCGAAAGCCTGACCCTGAACCTCGACCGCAGCGGCATGGAAAGCGCGGGCGCGGTGGAAGGGTTCGGGCCGCTGGGGCAACTGACCGCCGGGCGCATGGCGCTGACCCCCGCTGACGGCGCAAATCGCCACTATCTTCTGGTTTTCAACGGGGGCGTCAGGCTGATATACCAGCCCGGCACATCCCCTGATACGCCCTGACGCATTTTTAAAGGCTTCCCGATGTTCCGCCCGCTTCTGTTGACCCTGTTTTGCGTCCTTGGCCCCGCCGCGGCACTGGCACAGGATGCCGCCATCAGCTTTGGCGGGTTGAAGCAGGACACCTCGCTGCCGGTCGAGGTGAAGGCCGACAGCCTTGCCGTCAATCAGGCCGATGGCAGCGCCACCTTCACCGGCAATGTGCTGGTCGGGCAGGGCGAGATGCGGCTTTCGGCCAGCACGGTGCGGGTGGAATACGGGCAGGGCGGCAAAAGCATCGAGAAACTGCATGCCACCGGCGGCGTCACGCTGGCTTCGGCCAAGGATGCCGCCGAGGCGCGCGAGGCGGTCTATACCATCGGCTCCGGCTCTGTGGTGATGACGGGCGATGTGCTGCTGACCCAGGGCGCCAGCGCGATTTCCGGGCAGAAACTGGTGATCGACCTCAAGGCCGGCACCGGGCGGATGGAGGGCGGGGTCTCCACCATCTTCGTGCCGGGGGGCAACTGATGACCGCCCCGGATACGAGCGGCCTTCACGTCCGCAATCTGCGTAAAAGTTACAAGAAGCGCCCGGTGATCCGCGATGTGACGCTGTCCCTCGCGCGGGGCGAGGTGGTGGCGCTGCTGGGGCCGAACGGCTCGGGCAAGACCACCTGCTTTTACTCGATCGCGGGCCTTGTCACGCCCGAGGGCGGGCAGGTGGTGATCGACGGCAAGGATGTGACCGCCCTGCCGATGTATCGCCGCGCGCGGCTGGGCGTGGGCTATCTGCCGCAGGAAATGTCGATCTTCCGGGGGCTGTCGGTCGAGGATAACATCTTGGCCGTGCTGGAAATTCGCGAGCGTGACAGCCACAAGCGCCGCGAGCGGCTGGAAGAACTGCTTTCCGAATTCTCCATCACCCATCTGCGCCGCGCCCCCGCGCTGGCCCTTTCGGGCGGCGAGCGGCGCCGGGTGGAGATCGCCCGCTGTCTGGCCGCCGAGCCCAGCTATCTTCTGCTGGACGAACCCTTTGCCGGGGTCGACCCGATTGCCGTGGGTGAAATCCGCCATCTGGTGCAAGACCTCAAAAGCCGGGGTCTGGGCGTGCTGATCACCGATCACAATGTGCGCGAAACACTCGAGATCGTGGACCGCGCCTATATCCTGCATGACGGCCATGTGCTGATGAGCGGCACGACCGAGGAAATCGTGCAGGATGAAACCGTGCGCCGGGTCTATCTGGGCCAGAATTTCCGCATGGTCTGATCCCCGGCCGCGCGCCGGGCGGAATGCCGCGCAGCTTTCGTGACGAGGCTGTTGACAACACCGCCCGATCTGCCGCCAAATACCCGTGATGCGTGCGATACCCGCCCCTGACCCTCGGCCCCTTGCGGCAGTTTTCTGCCTCCTCCGGACTGGTGCCGAAACCCGGGACATCCCACATGAAATTAACCGGCTGGTCATCCTGCATGAGGCAGGATGCGCCATGCCGTCATCGCGAAGGAGGAGCCATGCGTTACCAGATCAGTGGAAAACAGATCGACATTGGTGAGGCACTTCAGACCCATGTGAAGGCCGAACTGGGGGAGGTCGTCGACAAATACGCCCAGCGTCCCACCGATGCGGTCGTGGTGTTTTCCAAGACGGCGCATGAATATATCTGCGAATCGACCATCCACCTGTCGACCGGGTTGAACGCCGCCGCCAAGGGCGCCGCCTCTGAAATCTATGCCGCTTTCGAGGCCTGCCGCGAGCGGTTGGACAAGCAATTGCGCCGCCACAAGCGCCGTCTGCGCGATCACCACAGCCGCCGCACGGGGCCGGTTGAATTCGACGGCGGTTCCTCCTATATCCTCGCCCCGACCGATGAGGGAGACGAGGGCGAGGCCATCGCCGATCAGCCGATCGTCATTGCCGAGATGGAGACGAAGATTCCTTCGATCACCGTCGGTGAAGCCGTGATGCAGATGGAGCTGGCGGGGCAAAAGATGCTCGTCTTCCGCAACGAGGGACATGGGGGCGTGAACGTCGTTTACCGTCGTGATGACGGCAATATCGGCTGGATCGACCCGCGCAACAGCAAGTGACGCGCCCCCGGGCGCCGGATGGACGACGACCCTGATGGAACTTTCCAAACTGTTGAACCCGCAGGCCGTTCGGGTCGTCAGCCAGATGACGAGCAAAAAGCGTCTCTTCCAGGAACTGGGAGAGATCGCCGCGCAGGCCTACAAGCTGAATGCGCTTGTGGCCATTGATGGCCTGCAGGAGCGCGAGAGCCTCGGCCCCACCGGCGTGGGCCATGGCATCGCGCTGCCGCATGCCCGGCTGGAGGATGTGTCGAACATCGTCGGCGTCTTCCTGCGGCTGGAAAAGCCGCTGGATTATGACAGCGTGGACCGTCAGCCGGTTGACCTGATCTTTGGCCTGTTCGCGCCCAAGGATTCGGGGGTGGAGCATCTGAAGGCGCTGGCGCTGGTCAGCCGCACCATGCGCGATGCCAGCATCTGCACCAAGCTGCGCGCCAATGCCGATCCGGCCAAGCTTTACGCGATTCTCACCGAAAGCCGGACCACCGCCGCAGCCTGAGGCTCAGCGGCGCCAGCGGCCAAAGCCATAACCCAGAATGTCGCGCTGATAGGCCTCGCGCGCGGCATCCTCCAGATCGCGCGACCAGATCGCATCCAGCGTGAAGGGCAGGGGCGTGCCCTCCACCGCGCGCAGCGGCGGTGCGTTCAGATCCAGCTCTGCCGCCAGGAAGGCAAGGCCCTCGGCCAGGCGACCCTCATGCAGGATCAGATCGGGCTGCTGGAAGGTGCCAAAGCCCTGCACCACCGCCGACTGGCTGGCCAGCGCGGGGTCGATCTTCTGCCCGGTCTGGCCGCCCAGATAGATCTTCAGCCAGCGCAGAAAGGCCAGAAACCCGTCATGGTGCTGCGCCGCCGTCACGCCCGGCCCGCGCGGCAGATCCAGCCCATAAGCCTTGGTCAGCAGGCGATACAGGTCATTCTGCCCCTCCAGCACGACACGGCAATAGCCCTCATGCGCGCGCGGCAAAGGGTGGCGCAGCACGGTAAAGCTGCGATGCGCCCCCTGCTGCCGCTTCCATTGCCGCAGGGTTTTCTGCACGAAATCGCCGATCAGCCCGCCGCGCCCCAGCCGCGCCAGCCAGTCGCGCACCGCGTCCTCGGGCCCGCCCTTCACCGGCATAAAAAGCAAGGGCGCATCGGCGGCGGCGATGAAAGAGGGGATCATCGGCATCCGGCGCGGCTCGAAATTCGGGCTGCGTGACAGGTTGAACCGGTCCAGCCGCGCCAGCGCGGCCTCCATCTCGGCCGGGTTCACCACCTTTTCGGTCACATCCTCGGGGTTTTGCTTTTTCAGCTTGGGGTCCAGCGCCTCCAGCCGCGCCGCAACCCCCAGAAACGCCGCAAGGCCGTTGAGAACCTCCAGATCGCTCAGATCCTCATAGTCGATATAAAACGCAGTCTGCCCCGTGGTTTGCAAGCCGCGCATCAGCAGCATCTGCCATTCCTGCGCCGCTTGCAGATGGGATTCAAACCCCGAAGCATCAAAGGCAATGCGCGCGGTTTTCAGGTTTTTCGCATTGGTCAGCCGCCATTGATCAGTGGCCTGCGCGATCTTCAGGCTGACATAGGCCTCGATCGGGTTGCGGGTCAGAATGATCTTGGCGCAGGCCGGATCGGCCAGCACATGCGCGGTCACCCGCGGGTCATGGTCATGGAAATGCCGGAACCCCGCCAGCCCCGGCGTCTGTTCGCGCATCGCGGCCAGCACCGCCAGCGGATCGGTCTCCCGTGCCGCCAGATCAAGGCCGAACATCTCGGCATTGTCCTTCTTGCCCATGAAATGAGGGTTGAACAGCTCGCCATGGCAGGTCACGCCATCCAGCGCGTTCAGATTGGCCTCCAGAAAATTCGATCCGGTCCGCATGGCCGCGAACATGACGAAAGAGGTGAATTTTGGCGCCAAGTCACTTCACCAGATAGGGGCGGCCGCGCCGCGTGGGTTGCGGGCGCGGGTCATCCCCGGCAGGAAAATCGCCCATCAGCACCGGCTGCATGCCCTGATTGCGCAGGTTCTGCAAGAACTGGCCAAAGCCCGTCAGGTCCGCCATGCGCGGCGCCTCGGTCAGCCGCCGCAGAGAGCGCGGGCTGATCTCGTCAATGATGGTCTGCAAGGGCTCCATCGGGTTTTCGACAAATTCCGCCAGCGTCCAGACCCGCACCTTGGCCTTGGTGGTCGCCGCGCGCAGCACCTCCAGATGCTCGGTCTCGATTTTTTGCAGCCGCGCGGCCTCGCGCCGGATGTCGCTGAAATTGGCGTTGGCCCGGAACAGCGGCACTGCCCAAGCCCCTGAAATCACCGAGATTTGCGCATTCGGATCGCGGGCGAGGAAGGGCGAGATCTTTTGATTGTCCTCGGGGCCGAATTGAAAACACTGCCGCTCGCCGCGCGTGTTCCAGATCAGGCTGACCAGAAAGCTGCGCGGGTTGTAATCGCGCAGGCCCGCGCTGTCGGACAGGGCGCCGTTATAGACCGTCTCGCCCCCGGCAAACTGGGCGCGATCCGGGGCGAACAGATGGCCATGCACCCGCGTGCCCGCCACCTTGCCCAACCAGATGTCGAAACTCTCAAACAGCTCGGCAAAGCCCTCGAACACCGAATAGGGCGCGGCGGACATGCCGTTTTCCCAATTCGCCTTGGGGAACCGGCTTTGCATATACAGCCCCGCGCGCCCCTTGGTGCGCCGCTCCACGGCCTTGGCGAACAGCCGGTCGATCTTGCCGGGGTTCGGCTCGGCCAGGGCCTGACTGCCCAGATCGGCCGAGAGGAAATGCTGATACAGCCGGTCGGCCTGCGGCCAGATCTTGCGCGCCACGAAACAGTCGGATTTGCGCAAAAGTTGCAGGTGATCGTCGTAAAAGATGTGCGGCTTGCCCTGAAAATCGAATTTGGAAAGGGTCAGCGATCGGCTTTCCACATTGGTGGAAACCTGCCGCACCAGAGTTTGAAAATAGCTTTCATCGGGAATCCACACCCGCCGGAAATAGCGGTCATGCGCCTCGCGGTCGGGGCTTTCCAGAATCGCGCTGAGCGTTTGTCGCGTCAGGCACCACCATTGGCTGCCCAGATGCGGCACGATGCCTTTCGGCACGCGTCGCCGGACCCCCAGCCGCCGTTGCAGCCGCACATAGGTGTCAAAGGCCCGCCGCTGTCGGCGCCACGAGAAGGGAAAGCGCAGGGTGAAGCGCTCGATGTTCAGTCCGCCCACCGTCCAGCCGACATCCTCGGTGGTGACGCTTTCGATGAAATCGGTGCGGGGGCGTTCATCCAGATACGAGATCAGCTCGCCCACCGGGCGCAGCGGCAGGCAGGAGCCGGAGGCGAGGAACACATGGCGCACCGCTGGAAACTCACGCAGGATCAGCATGGAGGCTGCTTGCGTGGCCGCCACCAGACCCCATGTGCCCCATTCGCAGGCGAAGCGCTCGGAAAAGCGGATGTCAGCAACCTCGGCCAGATCGCGCTGCATGCGTTCGTAATGGCGGCGCTTCACCCGTTTGTCGACATGGATCACCACCGGGCAGCCGCGCTCGGCCCAATGGCGGGCGACCTGCGCGGCGCGGTCCAGCGCGGTGTGGCACAGCATGACAAAGCCCACGCTCATGCCCAGTTGCCTTTCGACATCAGGCCCAGAATCTCCAGCTGGCGCCAGTTGATGTATTTCTCGCTCCACTTGCACCACATGTCGGGCGAGGAGGCCATGCCCTCCTGATAGGCGCGGTATTCGTGGCTATTGGCGAAATGCTGTTGGCGGGCCATCTCCTCCTGCGCCTTCACGGCGAAAGTGTCGAGGAATTTGGCATGCAGCAGGCAGCCCGAGGCCTTTTCGCCGCCCCATTCATCGTAAACCTGGTTGAGCCCGCGCGGCAGCAGCATATGGGTCGAGCTGACAAAGACGTAATCGCGCTGCCATTTCACCAGCGGAATTTTGTTCAGCGCGGGGGCGCGTTCGGGGTTGTCGGCAAAGAACTTGCGGGCGCGCGGGCCGCCCTGGATCCACAGGTTGCCGTAGACCGGGTTCTTGGTCATGGTGTAATTGCCGCTGTCGAACCAATTGGCGATCTCCAGCGGGTCCTGACCCTCGTGATAGGGGTGCTGCGCGATCGGGCCCTTGGGATACATATCCAGCATCATGGCCGAAAAGGATTTGATCGAGCTGGCATCCAGCCAATCGGTCAGCGCGCGCAGCGGGCGGGTGTCACAGAAGGGATAGACCAGAAATTCGTCGGGATCGACCACCACAACCCAATGGCCATGGCCATAGCGCATCAGCAGCCAGTTCACCCAGTCAATGCCAAAGCGCGAGCGTTTATAGCTGTGTTTCGTGGTCCAGACCGAGACATCGGCCTGTTGGGCGAGGTAATCGCGCGTGCCGTCATCGCTGCCATTGTCCACGAACAGGAAATGATTGACGCCAAGATCGCGGTAGTAGCGCAGGAAATAGGGCAGGCGCACCTTTTCGTTGCGGACGGTGGAGACCAGGATCAGGTCGCCCGCGCGGATATTGGCGGCACGGGTGACGACCGGCGACAGTTCACGACGCTTGACAAACGCCCTGAGGCGCCAGCGTTTTCGCGCCAGCCGCAGCCGGTATGTCGTCCAGATGCCCAAAGCCGCCTACCTCGTCCGGTCCTGCGGGCCAGTCTGGCGAAGGAAGTTTAAGACAGTGTTGAAATGCGTGGTCCAGTCGGGCAATGCCCGCTTGCCCCCTGTCGCAGCCTGACCCCTCACACCATCACCCCACCCGCGCCCGTCCCTGGCGGCCCGTTCGATTGTTTCCATCCAAGAATAAACATCTGTGGGGCTTAGGTAAACTGCCAAGTCACCCAGAGTTTCCCTCAGGACAGGCAGATCGCTGACGATCAGCGGCACGCCAAGCCCTGCGGCCTCCAGCGGGGGCAGGCCGAAGCCCTCGGCCTGAGTGGGGAACAGCAGGCCCTGCGAGGCTTGCAGCAGCCCTGCCAGCGCCGCGTCAGACAGGCCGGGCGCCTCGATCACATGCGGCGGGCGGGCATCCAGCCGGGCAAAGACGGCGCGGTTCAGCCAGCCCCGGCTGCCCGCGATCACCAGTTGTGGCATGGCGCCCTCTGGCAGGCGCTGCGCCAGGGCCTGCCACACGTCCAGCAACAGCGCGTGATTCTTGCGCGGCTCGATGGTGCCGACGGTGACAAAGAAGGGGCGGGCGCGGTCCAGCCCCGGCAGGTGAAACCCGCCGGGCGCGGGCAGGCCCACCCCCAGCGGCGCCACCACACCGGCTGGCAGCGGGGCGAGCCGCGCCATCTGCGCCTCGGTCAGGGCGCGGGTCGCGTGGGTCGTATGCACGATCAGCTCGGCCTGCGCCGCGGCGGCCAGCTTTCGGGCAAAGACCTGCGGGATGCCGGGGCGGGTGAATTCCGGGTGATCCAGCGGGATGGTGTCATGGATCAGCACGACGCGCGGCCCGGCCTGCGCGGCCATCACGCGCGGCGTCAGATTGGCGTGACCCATGTTGAAATAGACGGTGCCCGGTGGCAGGCGGCGCAGCATCCGGGCCAGCCCTGGAACGATACAGCGCGTGACACTTTCGCGCCTGGCCACGGCCTCGGCCCGGGCGCGCAGCGGGTCGCTGCGGCGGCTGATCCGGCCTGCCAGATCGGCCTTGCCCAAGGGCGCGCCGCGCGTCACCGCCAGCACCTTTTCCACCCCGCGCCGATCCAGCAGGCAAAAGCCCCAGGCCGTGCGCACCAAGGCAAAAAGGGGGATGCCCTCGCGGACCTCCCCCTCCAGCAATCTTTCGGCCCAGGCCAGTTCTACCCGGTCCACCCCCGTCAGCGCCGCCCGGCCCAGACGCGACACCAGCCGCGTCAGATCCAGCAGATGCGCGGGGGGCATTGCCGCAAGCGCCTGTTACTGCGCAGCTTTCTGCTGTGCCACCACGTCGTGCAGGTAAGAGGTGAACTCCTCCTGCAAATCGGGGCGCGACATGCCAAAGGCGACGGTCGCTTGCAGGAACCCGGCCTTGGAGCCGCAGTCATAGCGCTGGCCGCGGAAGCGGAAGCCGTAAACGCCGGTGCCCTCGGGGCCGATTTCCTCGGCAATGGCATCGGTCAGCTGAATCTCGCCGCCCGCGCCCTGCTTCATTTTGTTGAGGTTCGTCATGACCTTGGGCGACAGGATATAGCGCCCGATCACCGCGAGGTTCGAGGGCGCCTCTTCGGCCTTCGGTTTTTCCACCATGCCCTTGGCGCGAACCATGTTGCCCATGTCCTCGTCAATATCCAGCACGCCATAGCTGCTGGCCTTGGCCGGGGGCACCTCCATCGCGGCGACCATATTGCCGCCGGTGGCCTCATAGGCCTCCACCATCTGTTGCAGGCAGGGCTTTTCGGCGGCGATCACGTCATCGGGCAGCAGCACGGCGAAGGGCTCGTTGCCAACCAGACGGCGGGCGCACCACACCGCATGGCCCAGACCCATCGGGCGGTTCTGGCGCACATAGGCAATGGCGCCGCTGTCCATGTTGGTGGATTTCAGCGTCTCCAGCAGGTCGGTCTTGCCCGCGCGCTTCAGCGTGCTTTCCAGCTCGGGCGCGTGGTCAAAGTAATCTTCCAGCGCCGATTTCCCGCGCGAGGTGACGAAGATGAATTCCTTGATCCCGGCGGCGCGCGCCTCGTCGATGGCGTATTGGATCAGCGGGCGGTCAACCAGCGTCATGATCTCTTTCGGGATCGACTTGGTGGCGGGCAGGAAGCGGGTTCCCATGCCTGCCACGGGGAAGACTGCCTTGGTGACCTTTCTGGACTTCATTCTATGACTCGATTCTCTGAGGGTCGTTCTTATGTATCACCTGCGCGGCGACTGGCCGTCACAATAGGGGAATTTTTGTGACAACGCAGCGAAAAACAAAGGTGATGCTGCGCCTTTGCCTGCCGCGAGGCGGGTTTGGCCCCTTGTGGCGAAGGCCGCGCCACATCGCAAGCCGGATTGACGCCGGGGTCAGCCGGTTTGCGTCATTCTGGGCGGAGTTTTGCCCAGACTGAAACCTCTCGTGTGATGCGGTCGGCAAAACGCCACCAGCGGAAGGCCGGGTCGCTTCGGTCCGAGGCGCCGAACAGCCCGCCGCTTTGCTCCCACCAGCCTTCGGGGTGAAAGCGCATGCGATGGCGCAGGGCGCTGGGGGAGAGGCGGATCACCGTGGCGATGGCGCCTGCGGCCGTGGCGGCGCGGGCCTCGGCCTCCAGCCAGCTGCGCTGCCAGCTGCGCCCGGCAAGGATGCGGCTTGGCCGGGGCCCGGTGCCGGGCAGCGGCTGAAAGGCGCCTTGCGTGGGGGGGAGTGGCGGCAGGTCGGGCAGCGGGCGGGCGCCGCCCTCGGTCAACCCGGCCTCCAGCGAAGCCAGCAGACGCTCCACCCCGCGCGGCTCGATCCGGCCCTCTACCATCAGACGCAGGGCGCGGCGGCGCTGCTCGCCGCGCAGATGCTCCAGCCCCTCGGCCCAAAGCCGTTCCGGCGCGTGGCGACGCAGAAAGACCATGCTGGAGGCGCCGATCTCATGCAGGCTGAGCGGCACCCGGTCGGCGCGGCGGCGCGCGCTGGCGGCAAAGCCGTGATGCACCTGCGCCAGGGGCAGAACGGCGGTCAGCCCGC
Organism: Gemmobacter sp.; assembly: GCF_016792925.1. Lineage (GTDB taxonomy): Bacteria > Pseudomonadota > Alphaproteobacteria > Rhodobacterales > Rhodobacteraceae > Gemmobacter. The sequence continues at coordinate 2,257 of NZ_JAEULU010000308.1, read as the reverse complement.
GCCCGGCCATGCGCAGGTTCAGGTCGGCCTCGTCCAGATAAAAGCGATAGGCAGGGTCAAAGCCGCCCACTGCGCGCAGGTCATGGGCGCGAAAGGCGCAATTGGTGCCCTGGGTCTTGACCGCCCGACCCGCCCGCGCGGCAAGCAGGGCGGGGCCGGTCACCTCCAGCGGGTGATCGCGCCCCAGCTGGTCGATCTCGGAGGCTTGCCACTGGAAGGAAAAGCCGTTGCGCCCCCGCACAAAGCCGGTGGCTGCCACCACTTGCGGGGCGTGAAAGGCGGCGGCAAGGCGGCTGGCCCATGTGGGTTCCGGCACGGCATCATCATCCAGAAAGGCGATGATCTCGCCCGCCGCCTGCGCAATGCCAAGGTTGCGCGCGGCAGAGATATTGGCCTCGTCAAAGGCCACGGTTTTGGCCGCCGCTCTTGTGGGGGCAGGCAGGCCCGCCAGCGCACCGGGATCGGCGACCACCACCAGCTCCAGCCGGGGGTGATCGCTTTGCCCAAGCGCCAGCACCGCGCGCCGCAGCGCCTCCGCCCGGTGGCGGCTGACCACGATCACGCTGATCGTGGGCAGATCGGTCACTGCGCGGCCATCTCGGCCATCATCGCTTCGATGCGCGGCACGTCTTCGGGGTTGTTCAACTCCCAGAACTGGCGGCCCTTGGCCTCCACTTCCACGCACAAGACGTTGCGGCCCTGTTCCAAAAAGCGCAGCTGCTCCAGCCCCTCCAGCACTTCCAGCGGGCCGACGGGCCAGATGGCATAGGCGCGCAGGGCGCGCGGGCGATAGGCATAGACGCCGACATGGTGGAACACCGGGGTCGGGTCTGCGTCGGCATAGGTCTTGCCGGTCTAGGGGATCACTTCCTTGGAGAAATAAAGCGCCCGCCCGCCCGCGCCGAACACCGCCGTGGTGCCGCCCACGCGCCCTGCGCGGCGGTCGGCCAGAAAGCCGCTGACCGCGCGGCCATCGCAGCGCAGCACCGGGGTGGCGATGTCGGCCTGCGGATCGGCGCGCAGGCCCGCGATCAGCTCTTCGACGAACCAGGCGGGCGTCAGCGGCGCATCGCCTTGCAGGTTCACCACCATCTCGAAGCCCGGCAGTTTCGAGGCCACTTCGGCGCAGCGCTCGGTGCCGTTCTGGCAAGCGGGCGAGGTCATCACCACCTCGGCGCCAAAGCCCTCGGCATGGGTCTTGATGCGGTCATCATCGGTGGCGACCACAACACGGTCCACGCCCTTGACGGCGCGTGCGGCCTCCCAGCTGCGCTGGATCAGGGTTTTCGCGCCATCCGGCCCGGTCAGCGTGACGAGCGGCTTGCCGGGATAGCGGGTGGAGGCATAGCGGGCGGGAATGGCGATCAGCACGCTCATTTTTGCAGGCTCACGCCGGGTTTCAGATCAACACCGGGGGCATAGGCGATGAAGAACGGGTTGTCCCAGCCCTGCTTGCCATAGGCAAGGGGGGTGTGGTCGTCAAAGCGCACCACATGGCCGCCCGCCCCGCGCAGCACGGCGTCGCCCGCCGCCGTGTCCCATTCCATCGTGCGGCCGAGGCGCGGGTAAAGATCGGCCTCGCCCGTCGCCACAAGGCAGAATTTCAGCGAAGACCCGGCCGAGCGCATGTCTTTCACGCTGTATTTGTTGATGTAATCATCGGTGGCCGCGTCGCGGTGCGATTTGGAGGCCACCACCATCAGCCCGCCATTATCGGGCGTGGACACCCCGATGCGGCGCAGATTGCCGGGGCGGTTTTTGTCCAGCGCGCCGGTTTCCTCCACCGCGCCGCCCTCGGCCAGCGTGTAGAACAACCGCCCCTGCGCCGGGGCGTAAACCACGCCATGCACCGGCACGCCGTTTTCGACATAGGCGATGTTCACGGTGAAATCGCCCCGGCGCTGGATGAACTCCTTGGTGCCATCCAGCGGGTCGACGATCAGGAAAGTCTGCGCGCAGAGCGCGTGGCTGGCCGCCTGTTCCTCGGTGATCAGCGTCACATCCGGGAAGGCCGCCCGCAGCCCGGCCGAGATCAGCGCATCCGCCGCCTCGTCGGCCGCCGTCACCGGGCTTGCGTCGCCCTTGGATTTCACCTCGAAATCGGGGCTGTTATAGACCTCCATGATCCGGTCTCCGGCCTCAAGCGCGAGGCGGCGGATGGTGGGGACAAGCTGGTTGAAATCCATGCGAAAGGCTCCGGTCAGGCGGATCGGCGCCCGGCCGGGCGCGACAGTTGCGTAAAAATCCGTTGTTCCTT
>NZ_JAEULU010000260.1 GCF_016792925.1 Gemmobacter sp. | reverse complement strand
AAAAGTTTTCGAAAACTTTTGCAAATTTCTTCGAAGAAATTTGCGTGGTGATTGCGGACATCAATGCGCCACCCCTGCCGCGACGCTTTCGTCGATGAACTGGCCTTCGCGGAAGCGCCACATGTTGAACTCGGCCGCCAGCGGGCCGGGTTCGCCCTTGGCCATCAGCTCGGCCATGGCCCAGCCGGAACCGGGGATCGCCTTGAAGCCGCCGGTGCCCCAGCCGCAGTTGATGAAGCAATTGCCCAAGGGGGTTTTCGAGATGATGGGCGAGCGGTCGCCGGTCATATCGACGATGCCGCCCCATTGCCGCAGCATTTTCAGCCGCGAGATCATCGGGAAGGTTTCGACCAGCGCGCGCAGGGTTTCCTCGATATGGTGGAACGACCCGCGTTGGGTGAAGTTGTTGAACCCGTCGGTGCCGCCGCCGATCACCATCTCGCCCTTGTCGGATTGCGACATATAGCCATGCACGGTGTTGGCCATCACCACCACATCCATGCAGGGTTTGATGGGTTCCGACACCAGCGCTTGCAGCGCCAGCGATTCGACCGGCAGGCGGAAGCCCGCCATCTCGGCGACCTGGCCCGAATGGCCCGCCACCACGATGCCCAGCTTCTTGCAGCCGATGAAACCGCGGGTGGTCTCCACCCCTTTCACCTGCCCGTTTTCCGAGCGCACGCCGGTGACCTCGGTCTGCTGGAGGATGTCCATCCCCATGGCCGAACAGGCGCGGGCATAGCCCCAGGCCACGGCATCATGGCGGGCGGTGCCGCCGCGTTCCTGGTACAGCGCACCCAGAACCGGGTAGCGCGGGCCGTCGATATTGATGATCGGCACCAGCTCCTTGACCTGTTCCGGCCCGATCCATTTGGTCTTCACGCCTTGCAGGTTGTTGGCATGGACCGTGCGCAGATAGCCGCGCACCTCGTGATGGGTTTGCGCCAGCATCAGCAGGCCGCGCGGGCTGAACATCACGTTATAGTTCAGGTCCTGGCTCAGATCCTCATAGAGGCTGAGCGCCTTGTTATAGATCGCGGCCGAGGGGTCTTGCAGATAGTTCGACCGGATGATGGTCGTATTGCGCCCGGTATTGCCGCCGCCCAGCCAGCCCTTTTCGATCACCGCCACATTGGTGATGCCGAAATTCTTGCCAAGGTAATAGGCGGTGGCAAGGCCGTGGCCACCGGCGCCAATGATGATCGCGTCATAAGACGCCTTGGGCGCGGGTGAGCGCCATGCCTTTTCCCAGCCCTGATGGTAGCGCAGGGCCTCACGGGCGATGGCGAAAACCGAATAGCGTTTCATGGATGTCCTGCTCCCGGGGTCAGATCGGTTCGGGTCGGGCGGCAATCGCCTTGCCGCCTGTGATGCCTCAGGCGCCAAAATGTTCCGCCGCGCACAGCGGCACAATGGGGAAAATTGCGACATGGGCGGCGCGCAGGGTGGATTTGCGACAAAAGCCGCAGGGGGCTGCGACGCCAAGGCCCTTTTGCGCGCCGCCTGGGACAGCTACATGGGGGAGGAACGGGAAAGGGCAGGATGCGATGGCAATCTTCTGGCTGACGGCGGGCGCCTTGGTGCTGGCCTCTGCGGTGGCGATGGTTCTGGGGGCGATCCGGGGGCCGCGCGCGCTGGAGGCGGCGGGCGCGGATGTGCAGGTCTATCGGGATCAGCTGGCCGAGGTGGAGCGGGAC
>NZ_JAEULU010000277.1 GCF_016792925.1 Gemmobacter sp. | reverse complement strand
GCTTTGAATATGGCTATTCGCTGGCCGAACCCAACGCCCTGACCCTGTGGGAGGCCCAGTTCGGCGATTTCGCCAATGGCGCCCAGATCATGTTCGACCAGTTCATCAACTCGGGCGAAAGCAAATGGCTGCGGATGTCGGGCCTTGTGGTGCTGTTGCCGCATGGCTTTGAGGGGCAGGGGCCGGAACACAGCTCGGCCCGGCCGGAGCGGTTCTTGCAGAACTCGGCGCAAGACAACTGGATCGTGGCGAATTGCTCGACCCCCTCGAACTATTTCCACATCCTGCGCCGCCAGATTCACCGCGACTTCCGCAAGCCGCTGATCCTGATGACGCCGAAATCGCTGCTGCGTCACCCGATGTGCGTCTCGAAGGCCGAGGATTTCACCACCGGCTCGACCTTCCACCGCGTGCTGTGGGACGATGCGCAGAAGGGCAATTCCAAACTGGCGCTGAAGGCCGATGCGCAGATCAAGCGCGTCGTCATGTGTTCGGGCAAGGTGTACTATGACCTGCTGGCCGAACGCGATGCACGCGGGCTGGATGATGTGTATCTGCTGCGGGTCGAGCAGCTTTACCCGTTCCCGGCGAAATCGCTGCGCGACGAGCTGGGCCGCTTCCCGCAGGCAGAGGTGATCTGGTGCCAGGAAGAGCCGAAGAACCAGGGCTATTGGACCCATATGGAGCCCAATATCGAATGGGTGCTGGATCAGGTCGGCGGCGCGTCGAAACGCGCGCGCTATGTGGGCCGCACCGCCTCGGCCTCGCCGGCCACCGGCCTCGCCTCGAAACACAAAGCTGAACAAGAAGCGCTCGTGAACGAAGCGCTGACCGTGGAAGGGAAATGAACCCATGACCGTTGAAGTCCGCGTCCCCGCCCTTGGCGAAAGCGTTACCGAGGCGACCATCGCCACCTGGTTCAAGAAGCCCGGCGATGCCGTCGCCGTGGACGAGATCCTGTGCGAGCTGGAAACCGACAAGGTGAGCCTCGACGTGCCCTCGCCCGCCGCCGGTGTGCTGGGCGAGATCGTCGCGCAGGAAGGCGAGACCGTCGCCGCCGCCGCGCTGCTGGCCACGATCGTGGCGGGCTCGGGCGCCGTGGTGGCGCCTTCGGCCAAGCCGGTGGAGGCCGCGCCCGCTCCGGTCGCAGCCCCCGCCGCCAAGGACATCGAAGATGCTCCCGCCGCCAAAAAAGCCATGGCCGAGGCCGGTCTGACCGCCGCCCAGGTGCAGGGTTCGGGCCGTGATGGCCGCATCATGAAGGAAGATGTGGCGAAAGCCGCCGCCGCTGCCGTGACCGCCGCTCCGGCCCCGGTCGCCGTGCCGCGCGCCCCGGTTCCGGCCGATGACGCCGCCCGCGAAGAGCGCGTCAAGATGACCAAGCTGCGCCAGACCATCGCGCGCCGCCTGAAAGACAGCCAGAACACCGCTGCCATGCTGACCACCTATAACGAGGTGGACATGTCGGGCATCATGGAGCTGCGCAACACCTACAAGGACGCTTTCGAGAAGAAGCACGGCGTCAAGATGGGCTTCATGTCTTTCTTCGTGAAGGCCTGCACCCATGCGCTGAAAGAAGTGCCCGAGGTGAATGCCGAGATCGACGGCACCGACATCGTCTAC
>NZ_JAEULU010000225.1 GCF_016792925.1 Gemmobacter sp. | reverse complement strand
CGGATAGCCGGACAGCACGAAGGTATCGACGCCAAGGGACTGATATTCCTGTAACCTTTCGGCCACCTGTTCGGGCGTGCCGACCAGGGCGGTGCCCGCGCCCCCCCGCACGAGGCCAACCCCGGCCCAGAGGTTCGGCGCCACCACCAGCCGGTCGCGCCGCCCGCCATGCAGCGCGGCCATGCGGGCCTGGCCCACGGAATCCATTTTGGCATAGCCCGCCTGTGCCGCCGCGATCTCGGCATCGGTCAGCCGCGAGATCAGCCGGTCGGCCGCGGCCCAGGCCTCGGCCTCGGTTTCGCGCACGATGACATGCAGGCGCAAACCGTAACGGAGTGTACGCTTGTGCCGCGCCGCGCGGGCGCGCACATCGGCAATCTTGGCGGCCACTTGAGCGGGCGGCTCGCCCCAGGTCAGATAGGCATCGACATGTTTCGCCGCCAGATCATGCGCCGCATCGGAGGACCCGCCGAAGTAAAGCGGCGGGTAGGGGCGCTGCACCGGCGGGTGATAGTTGCGCGCGCCCTCGACCCGGATGTGCTGGCCCGCGAAGTCCACCACCTCGCCCGCCAGCAAGCGGCGCCAGACGGTCAGAAACTCGTCGGCGTTTTCATAGCGGCCATCATGGCTGAAGAAGGCGCCATCGGCGGCCAGCTCGGCCGCGTCGCCGCCCGGCACCACATTGAGCAGCAAGCGCCCGCCAAGCGCCTGATCCAGCGTGGCCGCCTGTCGGGCCGCCACGGTTGGGCCGGAAACCGAGGTGCGCAGCGCCACCAGCAGTTTGATGCGCTGCGTGGCGTGGATCAGGCTGGCCGCCACCACCCAAGGGTCCTGGCAAGAGGCGCCGGTGGGGATCAGCAGCCCGTCATAGCCCAGCCGATCCGCCGTCACCGCGATGTCGCGCAGGTAATCGAGGCTGGGCGCGCGGCCTGTATCCGAGGTGCCCAGATAGCGGGTATCGCCCGAGCTGGGCAGAAACCAGAAGATGTCGGGGGTGGGAAGCGGGGTCATTCTGCGGCTCCGAGGAGGGGCGCGCCGGGGCGGAAGGCCTGCGCGGCATGGCTGGCGGGCAGGCGGTCGCCCTGCCCGAACAGGCGGTGGCGCAAGGTGCCCTCGCCATAGGCGGTCTTGTAACTGCCGCGCGATTGCAGCTCTGGCACCACCAGATCGGCGAAATCGGCAAAGCTGTCGGGGGTGACGATGCGGGTGAGGTTGAACCCGTCGATCTCGCCCTCGCGCACCCAGGATTCCAGCTCGTCGGCCACTTGGGCCGGGGTGCCCACGGCCAGCGGATAGCGCCCGCCAAGCGCCAGCTGATCCAGCAGGGCGCGCTTGGTATAGCCGCGGCTTTCCGCGATTTTCGCCGCCGACTGAATGGCGTTGGACTGGGCAAAGGGGATCGGATCATCCAGCCCGTAGCGGGCAAAGTCGATGCCGAGCGAGGCGGAATAATGGGCGAGGCCCGCCTCGGGGCTGGAGGCGGCGCGGTATTCGGCCAGCTTTTCGCGCGCGGCGGCGGCGCTGTGATCGGTGATCACGGCAATGCCCGCCAGAATGCGCAGATCGGCCGGGTTGCGCCCGGCAGCGGCCACGGCGGCGCGCAGGCTGCGGGCGGCGGCGCGGGCGGCGGCCTTGTCGGGCACCGAGATGAAGACGCATTCGGCATGGCGCGCGGCGAAGGCCTGCCCCCGGCCCGAGGTTCCGGCCTGAAACAGCACCGGCGTGCGCTGCGGCGAGGGTTCGGACAGGTGGTAGCCCTCGACCTGATAGAACGGGCCGCGATGCCTTACGGGGTGGATGCGGGCCGGATCGGCATAGACCCGCGCGGCCCGGTCGGCCAGCACCGCGCCCTCCTCCCACGAGCCTTCCCACAGCTTGTAAAGCGCCTCCAGATAGTCATCGGCCTGATCATAGCGCTGGTCATGCCCGGCTTGTCCGGCACGGCCCACGGCGCGGGCGGCGCTGTCCAGATAGCCGGTGACGATGTTCCAGCCGATCCGCCCTTCGGTCAGATGGTCCAGCGTCGAGAGGCGGCGGGCAAAGGTATAGGGTGCCTCGTTGTTCACATTCACGGTGACGCCAAAGCCCAGATGCCGGGTGACCGAGGCCATGGCAGAGACCACCATCAGCGGATCATTCACCGGCAGTTGCACCGCCTCGCGCGCCGTTACCTCGATGCCCGCGCCGTAAACATCGTAAACCCCCAGAATATCGGCCAGAAATACCGCGTCGAACAGGCCCCGCTCCAGCGTTCTGGCCAGCTCTGTCCAATGCGACAGGCGCTTGTAATCGGTGGAGGTATCGCGCGGATGCACCCATTGGCCGTGGTTGATATGGCCGATGCTGTTCATGGTGAAGGCATTGACCAGAATGTGTTTTCCAAGCGGCTCGGTCATCAGATGGCTCCGTGTCTCGGGGGGAGGATGCCGTTCAGGGCAAAATTGCCGATGGCATGGTATTTCCAGCGCACCGGATCGTGCAGCGTATGGGTGCGGACATTGCGCCAATGGCGGTCCAAGTTGTCGGGCGCGAATGTGGCCGAGGTGCCGGTGAACTCGAACAGTTTCGAGGCCGCCAGAAGGCCTGCCCGGGTGGTCAGCACCTTGGCCTCGGCCACCGCGACCGAGGCTTCGGCGACGGTGGTTTCGGTGGCATTGGCGATGGCGGCATCCACGGCCAGTGCGGCGCGATGCAGCAGGGCCTCGGCGGCGCTCAGCCGCAAGGACACCTCGCCCAGACCGGCCAGCGTCAGCGGGTCTTCGGCGGCGGTGGCGACGCGGGCGTCGATCCACGGCCGGGCACGATCGCGGATGAAGGGCAGGGTTTCGGCAAAGGCGCCCTGCCCGATGCCCAGGTCGATGGCGGCATGGATCAGCTGCGCCACTGGCCCGATGGGGGTGGGGCGCTCGAAGCTGGTCTGGAACGGCACCACCCATTCGGGCTGCACCGCCACCTGATCAAAGCGGACCGTGCCGGAGCCGGTGACGCGCTGCCCGAAGCCATCCCAATCATCCGAGATGCGCACCCCCGGCGCGCGGCGGGGGATGAAGACCAGATGCTGCACCTCGGTATCATCCACGGCGAGGGTGGGAATCCAGTCGGCGTAAATCGCGCCGGTGCAATAGAATTTCTGCCCATGCAGCACGAGGTCGCCGCCGGGGGCGCGCACCAGCCGGGTGCGGCGCTTGAAATCGCGTTGGCCGGTCTCGGCCAGGGCATTGCCAAAGCGCAGCCCTTGCAGCGCCTTGCCGAAGAAAAAGCGCTGCTGCCCCTCGCGGGCGCCCGCGCGCAGCACCTCCAGCGCGTAGAAATGGTTCTGCGGGATCTGGCTGAGCGAGCCATCGGCGGCCGCGATGATCGCCGTGACCTGCGCCAGCGTCAGCATCGACACGGCGGCGCCGCCAAAGGCGCGCGGCACGGTGATGCCCCAAAGGCCCGAGGCGCTGAACCTTTCCAGCTCGGCCCAGGGCAGGATGCGGTCACGGTCGCGGGCACTGGCCCCGGGGGCAAAGCTCGCGGCCAGCTGGCGGGCCACCTCCAGCGCCTCGGCGTCAGAGCGGATGATATGGGCTTCGGTCATCGGTCAATTCCATTGATGGCGGGCGGGCAGGGCGCCGTTCAGGTGCCAGTTCCCCAGCAGATGCAGCTTCCAGCGCGCGGGATCATGCAGCGTATGCACGCGGGCATTGCGCCAGTGGCGGCCCAGATTGGGGCCTGCGCGAGTGGCGGCGCTGCCGGCCAGCTCGAACAGTTTCTCTGCCGCCGTCAGGGCGATTTCCGAGGTCAGCAGCTTGGCCTCGGCCACTGCGACCGAGGCGCGGGCGCTGCTGTCGGCGGTGACGGGCGCGGCGGCGATCTGGTCCAGCAGGCGCGCGGCTCGGCGCAGCATGGCCTGCGCGGCATGGAGGTCGATCTGAAGCTGGCCGATCTCGGCGATGATATAGGGGTCATCCACCGCGCGGGTGACGCCGCTATCGACCCAAGGGCGCGATTTGTGGCGCAGGAACTCCAGCGTGTCGGCAAAGGCGGCGCGCGCGATGCCGCTGTCGATGGCGGCCTGCATCAGTTGCGAGACCGGACCGGCAAGGCCCGGACGGTCGGCGCCTTGCCAGACCGGAATGATGTCCTCCGGCGATACCGGCACATTGTCGAAAATCACCGTGCCCGAGGCGGTGGTGCGCTGGCCGAAGGCGGCCCAGTCATCCACCACCCGCAGGCCCGGCGCGTCATGGCGCAGCCAGACCTGCACCGGGCGCCCTTGCGGATCATTGGCGCGGGTGGGGATCCAATGCGCGAACAGCGCGCCGGTGGAATAGAAGCGCGTGCCGTTCAGCCGCAGGCCCTGCGGCGTCTCGGTCAGCCCGGTGCGGTTCTGGTTCACCGGCTGGCGCCCCTTTTCCGGCCCGGCATTGCCGATGCGGTGCCCGGCCAGCACATCGCCGAACCAGCGCCGCTTCTGCGCCTCGGTTCCTGCCTCCAGCACCAGTTGCAGCACACCGAAATGGTTTTGCGGGATCTGCCCGACCGAGCTGTCGGCAGTGCTGAGGATCTCGAACACCTCGGCCAGCGTTTCATAGCCGAGGCCCGGCCCGCCATAGGCGCGCGGGATCAGCAGGGCGCCGAGGCCCGAGGCGGTGAAGGCCTCGATCTCGCGCCAGGGCAGGATGCGGTCCCGGTCGCGTTCGGCGGCCAGCGGGGCCAGATGGTCGGCCAAGGCGCGGGCGGCGGCCCGTGCGGTGGTGGCATCGGGTAGGACCGGCGGGCGATGCGGGGGGAGGGGGCCCGTGTGGACGGGGTGGGTGCTGGCGGGGTCGCCCAAGGCCGGGCTGTGCTGAAGGGTCATGGGGGTTCGCTTTCGCAGTAAAACGATTAGAATTGTCGTGATTATGCGGCGGATGCGGCCAGACCGCGATTCCAAACTCTTGCGGGAAAAGGGATCATCCTTTCCCGCCGCGCCCGGCAAAGAAAAGAAACCCCGCCCGGCC
>NZ_JAEULU010000222.1 GCF_016792925.1 Gemmobacter sp. | reverse complement strand
GCCTGGACCGAGAGGTCCAGCGTCTCGTTCCGGCCAGCGCCGGGGCGCTTGGTGTAGCCATCCACACCGCGCCGCTCGGCCAGCAATTCCTCGATCCGCTCGCGTTCGATCGAGGCGGCAAAGAGATAGGCGCCGGGCCCTTGATCCATGCGTGCAGCGGCTGCCAGAACGGTGTCCTTCAGCCGGTCAACCGCCATGTTCAGCAACTTGATCGAGCGCGCCTTTTTGCCCTGCGAACCGCGCTCGGGCGAAACATGCCACACCCGATCCGACAGTTTGAAGCCGCCGCGCCCGATCGACAGGAACCACCGATCACCGACACCCTCGCGTTTGCGCTTGCGCCAGAACTTTTCGGCATTGTCCGACCAGCCGGGCGGGCCGTTGAAATCCACCACCGCAAGGAACGGCTTTAACGACCAGTCTTCACCCTCCACGGCATAGGTTCGATCCATCAGGTCGGGCAGCACCTCGGCATCCTCGACATATTTGCCGGGGTTGATGGCACGATACCGACCTTCCAGATCCCGCGCCCTCGGGGCCGAAGCGGGCGGCTGGGTCAGGTCGAACCGATCCAGCGCCATCCGTTTTCCATCCAAGCCCCAGGCCGTGATCAGCACAGCAAACCATGTGCCGTTCACGTCCACCGAGACCGTGATAAACCGCGTCCAGTTCGGGCAAGTCATAGGTGGCAAATCAGCAGCCACCTCGCGCAGCGCGGTGGCCGAGAGATCGCTTTCGCCGTCATCGGGCCGCGCATATGGCACACCGATATCGGTGTAGTGTACCCGCGCGAAATCGCTATCATCCTGCGACATTTCGAAAGCCCGGCGGGCCGTCTCATACCGCTCCACCAGCTCATCCCAGCCAGAGAAGGCAGCCGCTGCGCCATTCAGGGCGTAGCTGGCAATGGGCGTCTGCCGGATGCGCGGGTCATCGATCCGAACCAGCAACCGGTGCCCTTGCTCATCGACCAGGACAACCCCATCTTCGTCATAGGGCCGCGCCTCATGGAACCAGCCGCCTCTCCCCATCATAGCTAGTGCGTTCAGCCGGGTCTTTTCACGATGGCTGATCAGCTCGCGACAATGCGGGCACTGCATCTTTGCCATGGCGCCTGCAGCACCTGGTTCAAGGGTCTTGTCGTACAGCAGATAGTCAAAGCGCGGCTCGAACAGCTTCGAGCAATGCGGGCATTCCCAGTACCAGCGCCCGCGCGTGCCCTCATTGTAGATCTTCACGATGCCCATCGTCACCGGGGGCAAGCGATGCGGTGCGAGCTTGTCGAACTCCCAAACCTGCGTCGCATCGACCGGGAAGGCGGGCGTGCTTTCGGCAAACACACAGCCCCGGCTCATGAAGGTCCTGATCCGCTGCAGCGCCATCCCGAACGGGGTGCCTTCCGGCGCATCCTTTGGGCCAAGCCTTTGCGGCATGTGGTCATAGTCGGTCAGCAACACCATGCGCTGCGACCGGCTCGAAAGCTGGTTGGCCACAGGATAGCCAATGGTCAGGCGCATGCCCTTGAAACGCTTCTGGGCAAAGGTGCTGTCATCGCGCGCCGTGCCCAGTCGTTCCTTCAGGAACTGGCTGTTCGAAATCGCCGGATCGAGCTTTTCCTCCACCCAAGCATCGCCATCGGTCTTGGTCATGTGAATGACCTGCACCGGAGAAGGCGCGCACATGATGGCATGCGCCGAAACCGAAAGCAGCATCTGACTTTTGCCGCTCTGTGATGGACCAACAAAGCAGACCGTCTTGAAACGCCGCGATTGGCTCACGTCTTGCGGCTCGACCGTGTAGGGCGCAACCGTGCGGTCATAGGCCTGCCAGTTCCCCTGCACCGGCACTTTCAGATAGCGCTCGGCCGCGTCGGTGACCGAGATCCTGCTGGGCGGGTCCAGCAATGGCAGGCTGTTAGCCAGCAATTCCTCTGGCGTGATGAATGGCGGCAGCGGCGGGATGCGCGCAAGGACCCCGATGCCACGGTCTGACATGGCCACCATCAGACGCTCAGCTCACCTTGCCGCGCACCGATCGACATCACTGAGCCGGGGCGGCGCACCAAGTCTTCAAGGCTGGCCTTGATGTCCTCGCGCAACTCATCGGTGCGAGCGACGA
>NZ_JAEULU010000160.1 GCF_016792925.1 Gemmobacter sp. | reverse complement strand
TTGCCACTTCGCTGTTCTGCATCGCCTTGATCCTTTCGCCGCCGCCCGGAACGCCCGGTCCGGCTTTGCCGCGCAGTTTGATCAAAATGCCCCCGGGCCGCAACCGGAATTGCGGCATGAACCCATGTTGAAAGCACATAGATCGCGCCCGATGGACAGGCGTTTTGCCGCATGGTTTGATCGGCTGGGGGATGGAGGGCGTCACGATGCGCGACTGGCTGGTGGCCGAGGGGCGGCGGTTCTGGAACACGGTGATCTGGTCCTGGGCGGGGTGGCGCGCCAGTTGGGCGAGCGAGAAGACGCTGCGCCAATGGAGCCTGGCCAATCTGCTCTCGGCAGGGCTGGCCTTCGCGCTGCCGCTCACGCCGGGGGAGCGGGCGCTGATCCTGGCGCTCGGGCTGATGGTGCTGGTGGCGGAGTTGCTGAACACCGCGATCGAGGAGACGGTGGATTACATCTCTACCGCGCGGGACCCGCGCGCGATGCGGGCCAAGGATGCGGGGTCGGCTGCCGTGGCCGTGGCGGCGCTTGCGGCGGGGCTGGCCTGGCTGGTGATCCTGATCGGGTGAGGACACTGGTCTGTTGGCATTGGTCTGTTGGCGTGGCTCTGGCGGCACCGGCTTGCATCCCGGCGACGCTTGCCGCAGTCAGGGGGGATGACCATGCACCTGCCCATCGAAACCGCCCTGCCGGCGCTGCTGGCTGCCCTGAAATCCTCGGGTCAGGCCGTGCTGCAAGCGCCGCCCGGCGCCGGGAAAACCACGCGCGTGCCGCTGGCCATGCTGGAGGCCGGGCTGGTCTCGGGGCGTATCCTGATGCTGGAGCCGCGCCGCTTGGCCGCGCGGGCGGCAGCCGAGCGGATGGCCGAGACCTTGGGGGAAAGTGTCGGAAACACCGTGGGTTACCGAATCCGGGGCGAGGCGAAGACCAGCCGTGCCACCCGCATCGAGGTGGTGACCGAGGGCATCCTGACCCGCATGTTGCAGACCGATCCCGGCCTTGAAGGCGTGGGCGCGGTGATCTTCGATGAATTCCACGAGCGCAGCCTGAATGCCGATCTGGGCCTTGCGCTGGCCTTGGAGGTGCGGGCGGCACTGCGCGAGGATCTGGTGCTGGTCGTGATGTCGGCCACGCTGGATGCCGCCCCGGTGGCGGCGCTGATGGGCGATGCGCCCCTGATCACCAGCGAGGGCCGCGCCTACCCGGTAGAGACCCGCTGGCTGCCGCGCCCCATGGAGGCGCGGGCGCGGTTCGATCAGGCGATGGCGGCGCTGATTGCGCAGGCGGTCGAGGAATGCCCGGAGGGGGGCGTGCTGGCCTTCCTGCCGGGCGAGGGCGAAATCCGCCGGGTGGAGAGCCTGCTGAAAGGGCTGAAAGGCTGTGAAATCAGGCCCTTGTTTGGCGCGATGGAGTTTGCGGCCCAGCGGGCCGCGCTGGCCCCTGCATCGCCGGGGCTGCGCAAGGTGGTGCTGGCGACCTCGATTGCCGAAACCTCGCTGACCATCCCGGATGTGCGGGTGGTGGTCGATGGCGGCCGCGCGCGGCGGGCGCGGTTCGATGCGCCCTCGGGCATGGCGCGGCTGGTGACCGAGCGGGTGACCCGGGCCGAGGCCGAGCAGCGCCGGGGCCGGGCGGGCCGCGTGGCCGAGGGGGTTTGCTATCGGCTGTGGTCGAGGGGCGAGGAGGGCGGGCTGGCCGCTTTTCCACCGCCCGAGATCGCCTCGGGCGATTTGACGGGGCTCGCGCTGGAGCTGGCGGTCTGGGGGTCAAGCGAGTTGCCCTTCCTCACCCCGCCGCATCCAGGGGTGCTGGGCGAGGCGCAGGCCCTGCTGATCGCGCTGGAAGCCCTTGATCTACAAGGCAGAATTACCGATCACGGGCGCGCGCTGTCGGCCCTGCCGCTGCATCCGCGACTGGCGCATATGCTCATCCGCGCGGGGGGCGGAGAGGCCGCGACGCTGGCGGCGCTGCTGGCCGAGCGCGACCCGCTGCGCGGCGCCCCCGCCGATCTGGCGCAGCGCATGGCGGCGGTGAAAGACCCCAGCCGTTATGCCGAGGCGCATCGCGGCACCATCGAGCGTATCCGGTCCGAGGCCAAGCGCCTCGCGCGGGCGATTTCCGTGGCGCCACAAGGGCTTGGCCTTGGGCAGATGGCCGCTTTGGCCTACCCCGACCGGGTGGGCCTGCGCCGCAAGGGCGAGGCGCCGCGATGGGTTTTGTCGGGTGGCAAGGGCGCGCATCTGGCGCCGGGCCAGCCCTTGTCCGGGGCGCGGCTGCTGGTGGCGACCGATCTGGATGGCGACCTGCGCGAGGCGGAAATCCGGCAGGGCATCGCGCTGAGCGAGGCCGAGCTGCGCGCGGTGCATGGCGCGCGCATCGTCTGGCGCGAGCTTTGCGAGTGGTCGAGGCGCGAGGGGCGGGTGATTGCGCGGCGGCAGGAATGCTTTGGCGCCTGCGTGCTGGACGACCGCCATTGGACCGAGGCCCCGCCTGAGGCCATGGCGCGCGCCGCGCTGGAGGGGCTGCGGCAGCTGGGCTTGAGCTGGTCACCTGCTGCTTTGCGCTTGGCGCGGCGAGTTGATTTATGCCGCGTTGACAATGACTTGCCGGATGTTTCGGAGGCCACGCTTCTGGCGGGCGAGGCGCTTTTGCCCTATCTGCAAGGGCGACGGACCGATGCCGATCTGCGCGGCCTTGATCTGGTGGAGCCGATCCGCGCGCTGCTGGGCTGGGAGGGCCAGCAGCTGATCGACCGGCTGGCGCCGCCACATTTTCAAACACCGCTGGGGCGGCGGGTGCCGATTGATTATGAGGGCGAGACGCCCTCTATCGAATTGAGATTGCAGGAAGTTTTCGGGGTGACTGTGCATCCGGTGATCGGCCCGAAGCGCCTGCCTTTGAAGATCACCCTGCTATCGCCGGGCGGCAAGCCGGTGCAGGTGACCGCCGATCTGCCGGGCTTCTGGGCCAATTCCTATGCCGATGTGCGGCGCGACATGCGGGGGCGCTACCCGCGCCATCCCTGGCCGGAAAACCCGCATGAGGCAGAGCCTACCCTGCGCGCCAAACCGCGCGGCACCTGAGCCTTTGATAGCGCTTTGGCTTGCGTTTCGCTCTGTAACCCTGCGCAATGACTTGTGAACTGACAGGTCTTTCGCTTGGCCGATACGCGCGCTATGCAGGCCGTCAAAGCGTTTTGGGAGGGTGCCATGCAAGCCATCGCGCGCGGTCGCTGGGCGGTTGCGGGACTGTTTCTGGTGAATGGGTTCGCCATGGGCGCATGGGCGCCCCAGATCCCCCTGATGTTGCCGCGCCATGAAATTGGCGAGGCGGTGATGGGGCTGTTGATCCTGGCACTGGGCTTGGGAGCGGTGGGGGCGATGGTGTTCGCCGGGCGGCTGATCCAGCGTTTCGGCGCGGTTCCGGTGGTTCTGGCCTTTGCCTGCGCCTTGGTGCCCATGCTGCCTGCCATGATTTTTGCGCCTGATCTCAAGACCTTGGCGCTGGCGATGATGGGGTTTGGCGCCATTGCGGGCTGCATGGATGTGGCGATGAACGCCAATGCGGTCGAGGTGGAGCGGGGCTTGGGCCGGGCGATCATGTCCTCGTCGCACGGGTTCTGGAGTTTGGGCGGGTTTCTGGGCGGCAGTCTGGGCGGATTTGCCATCGAGCATCTGGGCCGCGAGGGGCAGGCGGTGCTGGTCTCGGTTCTGATGGCGGCGATGATTGCGCTGGTGTGGCGCTATATGTGGCGTGTTGAGGCGGTAAAGCAACAAGATGAGCCGAAGGGGCCGCTGTTTCCGCGAGAGGCGCGGGTCTGGCTGCTGGGGCTTCTGGCGCTGATGTGCATGGTGCCGGAAGGCGCGATCATGGATTGGTCGGCGCTGTTTCTGAGGGATGAGCTGGCCTTGCCGACGGCCTGGTCGGGCCTTGGATTCGCGCTGTTTGCCGGGACCATGGCGGTGATGCGCTTTGCGGGCGATGCGGTGCGCAATCGCTTTGGCGCGGCAAAAACCCTGCGATTCTCGGCACTTATCGCGGCGGCTGCGCTGCTTTCGGCCAGTGTTGCCCCTACGTCAGGCCTCGCCCTGCTTGCCTTTGCCGTTGCGGGGTTGGGGATTGCGAATACGGTGCCGATCCTGTTTTCGGCGGCGGGCAACCTGCGGGGGATGAGCCCGGGGGCCGGGTTGGCGACCGTGACGATGATTGGCTATGCGGGCATTCTTGTGGCGCCCTCCAGCATCGGGGTTATCGCGGAATATGCTGGATTTAGGGGGGCTTGGGCCGGGTTGGCCCTATGCCTTGTGGGGGTGGCCCTCCTGGCCGACCGCGCCCGCGATGCGGACGGGATTACAGGTCCAGCGTCTCGGACGTGACCAGATCGGCGAACTCGGCCAGACCGGCCAGTGTAACGGCATGGACAGTTTGGGCCGAAAGGGTAACGGGCTGTACAGTTTGGCCCGGTTTTTCGCCCTCAAGTGTAATGGGGTATACGCTTTCGGGCAGGGTGGCGCCAAAGCAGAAGGTGGCATCGGTGACGAGGCGGGGGCAGAAGCCCAGATCGGCCGCCGCGCGCAGGGTGGAGCTGACGCAATAGTTGAGCGCGGCCCCGGCGACGACCAGATCGCGGGCGCCGTTCAGGGCCGGGATCATGGCGGGCGACGCAAAGGCGGAGGAGGTGGTTTTCACCACGACCGTTTCGCCCGGCAGCGGGGCCAGATCGGGGATCGGCGCGCCGGTCGGCTTGTCGAGGCGGAAGCCGCTGGCGGGCGCGGGGTCGTCATGCTGGACATGGAGGACGGGCAGGCCCGCCGCGCGGAAGCGGGCGAGGAGGGCCGTGGCGGCTTTGATGGCGCCGGGTTGGCTGACCTCCCAGCCGGCATGGATGCGGCGGGCGAATTCCTGTTGCAGGTCGATGAGGATGAGCGTGGGCATGGGCGGGAGTTTGGGCGTATTGCGCTGCGCAGGCAAGGGGCTTCGGTCAGAGGGGCCGGATGAGAAAACGCATTGCGTTTTCCCGGCCCTCTGGGAACGCTCTGGCAAGACCGTTTCAGCTTGAGACCGAGAGGCTGGCGCCCGCCCGGTGGGCGCAAAGCGCCCGCCGCCCGAAGGGCGGGCGCTGGCCGGGGGCTTCGGGCCCCCGGCCCGATGTGGAAACGGTTCCGCGTGACCTCGGCGATGGCCTCGGTCATGGTTGGGGCCGGATCAGGAAACGCATCGCGTTTGCCCGGCTCTGTGGGAGGGGTTCAGCAAGACCGGGGCAGCACGAGACCGAAAGGCTGGCGCCCGTCCGGCGGGTGTGAAGCCGTTCGGCAGGCTTACGCGGTCCCATCAGGGGCCACGGTCCTGCCTCACCCCGCAGGGCGGGGGCTGGCCGGTCGCTTTGGGCAACCGGCCCAAATGTGGCAACGGTGCCGCGTGACCTCGGCGATGGCCTCGGCCATTCTGAGGGGTTCAGCATGACCAGATCAGCGCGAGACCGAGAGGCTGGCGCCCGCCCGATGGGCGCAAAGCGCCGTTCGGCAGGGCGGGCGGCTCGGCCATTGGCTTTGGGCCACCGGCCCAATGTGGCAACGGTGCCGCGTGACCTCGGCGATGGCCTCGG
Organism: Gemmobacter sp.; assembly: GCF_016792925.1. Taxonomy (GTDB): domain Bacteria; phylum Pseudomonadota; class Alphaproteobacteria; order Rhodobacterales; family Rhodobacteraceae; genus Gemmobacter. The sequence goes on along the minus strand of NZ_JAEULU010000160.1, from coordinate 3,784 downwards.
CTATTCTGAGGGGTTCAGCATGACCGGATCAGCGCGAGACCGAGAGGGCTGCGCCCGCCCGGCGGGTGTGAAGCGCCGTTCGGCAGGCTAACGCGGCCCCATCAGGGGCCACGGTCCTGTCTCACCCCGAAGGACGGGCGCTGGCCGTTGGCTTTCGGCCAACGGCCCAAACGCGGAAACGGTGTCGCGTGACCGAGGCGATGGCATCGGTCAACGGGGCCGGGCTGGCAAGAGGTGGGGCCTCAGACCCCCAGACACCAGCGCATCACGGCTTTTTGCGCGTGCAGGCGGTTTTCGGCCTCGTCGAACACCACCGAATGCGGGCCGTCCATCACGGCGCTGGTGACCTCATCATTGCGATGGGCGGGCAGGCAATGCATGAACAGCGCGTCCGGCTTGGCCTGCGCCATCAGCGCCTCGTTCACCTGATAGCCGCGCAGCTGGTTGTGGCGACGCTCCTTGGCGCTTTCGGGGTCGTGCATGGAGACCCAGGTATCGGTTACCACGAGGTCAGCCCCGGCCACGGCGCGGGCCGGGTCACGCTCCACGCTGACCGCCACGCCCTTCTGACGCGCGAAATCGAGCCATTCGGCCTCCGGGTCCAGCGTTTGCGGGCCGGTGAAGGTGAAATCAAAGCCGAATTGCCCGGCGGCATGCAGGAAGCTGGCGCAGACATTGTTGCCATCGCCCGCCCAGACCACCTTCTTGCCGGTGATCGGGCCGCGATGCTCTTCATAGGTCTGGATGTCGGCCATGATCTGACAGGGATGGGTGCGGTTGGTCAGGCCGTTGATCACCGGGACGGTGGCATATTCGGCCATCTCTTGCAGCGTCGCTTCCTCGAAGGTGCGGATCATGATGAGATCGACATAGCGCGACAGCACGCGGGCGGTATCGGCGATGGTCTCGCCATGGCCAAGCTGCATCTCCTTGCCGGAGAGAACCATGGTCTCGCCGCCCATCTGGCGCACGCCGACATCGAAGGAGACGCGGGTGCGGGTGGAGGGTTTCTCGAAGATCAGCGCGACCATGCGGCCCTTGAGGGGCTGGTCATCGTCGGGGGTGCCTTTGGGGCGGCCGTTGCGGGCGGCCTTCATGGCATGGGCGCTGTCGATCATCGCCCGGAGGTCTTGGGCGGAGGTGGTGTGGATGTCGAGGAAGTGTTTCATGGCAGAGGGGCTTTCTTGGGGTGACCCCGGGGGCGCTGCCCCCGGACCCCCGGGATATTTTTGAACAGAAAATGATCAGGCGATTGCGAGGGCGGTGGCGTCGAGGCGTTTCAGGGCCTCGGCGATGTCGGCATCCGGGATGTTGAGGGCGGGCAGCAGGCGCAGCACATTGTCGGAGGCGGCGACGGTCAGCAGGTGCTGGCCATAGCCCGCCTTCACCACATCCGTATTCGCCACGACGCATTCGAGGCCCAGCATCAGGCCCTGGCCGCGCACCGCCTTGAAGATGCCGGGATGGGCGGCGACGAGGCCCTCAAGCCCCTGACGGAACAGGCCGGCCTTGCGGTTGACCTCCAGCAGGAAGGCGTCATCGGCGGTGATGCGGGTGACGGTCGCGCCGATGGCGCAGGCAAGCGGGTTGCCGCCATAGGTGGAGCCATGGCTGCCCGGCCCCATGCCGGAGGCGGCCGCCTCGGTGGCCAGCACTGCGCCCAGCGGGAAGCCGCCGCCAATGCCCTTGGCGACCATCATGATGTCGGGCGTGATGCCCGCCCATTCATGGGCAAACAGTTTGCCCGTGCGCCCCATGCCGCATTGCACCTCGTCGAGGATGAGCAGGGCGCCGGTTTCGTCGCAGAGGTCGCGCAGGCCCTTGAGGCAGGCATCGGGCAGGGTGCGGATGCCGCCCTCGCCCTGAATGGGTTCGATGATCACGGCGGCGGTCTGCGGGGTGATGGCTGTGCGCAGGGCCTCGTGATCGCCGAAGGGCAGGTGGGTGAAGCCGGGCATCAAGGGGCCGAAGCCCTTGACCATCTTTTCGGACCCGGCGGCGGCGATGGCGCCGGTGGAGCGGCCATGGAAAGCGCCCTCGAAGGCGATGATCTCGGTGCGGGGTTCGCCCTTCTCATACCAGTATTTGCGGGCCATCTTGATGGCGAGTTCCGCCGCCTCGGTGCCGGAATTGGTGAAGAACACCGTATCGGCAAAGGTCTTGTCGACCAGCAGGTCGGCCAGCACCTCTTGTTCCGGGATGCGATAGACGTTGGACACATGCCAGAGCTTTTGCGCCTGTTCGGTGATGGCGGCGACCAGGGCCGGATGGGCATGACCAAGCGCGTTCACCGCGATGCCTGCGCCCAGATCGAGGTATCGGCTGCCATCCTCGGCAAAAAGCCAGCTGCCCTCGCCCTTGGTGAAAGCCAGAGGCGCGCGGTTATAGGTCGGCAGAACGGTCGAAATCATCGGAATGTCCCTGAAAGGCGGAAGCCCCAGACGTGCCAAAGCACCGGGGGGCTGTCAACGTGGAGAAGCGGGAAAGGTGCCGGGATGCGGCAAATGGATCGCGGAACGCGGCGCGGTTAGCGTCGGCGTCGGGGCAGCTGGAAGGGGGTGCCTTGTGCGATCATGGGGTGTGTGTAGCGCGGATGGGGGGGAGGAGGCAAGGGGGATGAAGGCTGGGAGGGCCATCTTGGCCTCCGGAAAGGGGGGAGGTTGGCTTTTCGCTTTGGGTTGTTCGGCGGTGGTTTTCTTTTCCCTTGACGCGAATTCAGGTGTCTGGGCAGGTTGACGGCATGGGGGGCAGCCAAAGTGCTGTTTCAGGTGAGGAAAGGGCTTGATGATCCTTGGTGGCATTGGAGAGCGCTTGCTGAAACACGGCTCTGCATTTTTCAGGCAAATCCATAAGGTACTGCGGGCTGTGTTGACAAGCCACAGCATGGTGCTGGTGAGATCGTTTTTGGCGCGGGTGATCGCAAAAACGCCATTCCCGCGCACGGTTTTGTTTCTGTTCTGCCTTGTAATGCTGAACCTGTGCGGGGCCCAGAAGACTTGGACATGGCACCAGAAATTAAGTGTCACCGTCATAACTCCGGATGGGCCCAAGACGAGTTCAAGCGTGCTTTGGGGCCACCTCCATGACCATAGTGACGCATGGCTTCCGGATGCGCGGGGCGCATCTACCTCTGTGCGCGGAGAAGGTGTCGCGATCGAGGTTACGCCGGGCCGCTATCTTTTTGTCACCCAAACGGAGTTGCCAAGCATCTTTCAGGTATTGTTTCCTGGTGTATCACCTCTTGAGGCTGTCAAGGTGATGGAAAGCCCTTCGGAAGCCAAACCTGTGCCACCCGACCTTTATCCCATGATGATGACATTCGGCAGGCTTGATGATCCGGCATCTGTACGGCGTGTCGATCCGAATAATTTGGAAGCTGAATTCGGGCCTGGCGTCAAAATACAAGTGATTGAGCTGTCATTGACAGATGAGCCCATTACTGATGGGGCAATGATCAAGATTTTACCATGGCTGGATGAGTACAGAGAAAACGCATGGCACTTAAATGGTACAAAATGCATCACTTGCCCCGTTCGCAGTGAGAACTTGGCAGATTTGATTTCTGCAGATTCCTTCAAAACGGAGGTGCAATAATATGCCCATGCAGATGAATTCCAACATCTCTTGGACGTAACTCATCTTTGATCTTGGGGCACAGGATTGCCCAAGAGGCCGGGTGCAAGATGAGATGCAAATTTGCAAGGCAATGGAGAAGGAGTGCGGGAGATGCCGCCATGCTCCGGATTGCGTTGTGGTGCATTCAGTAAATGGGCTTGCAGGTCTG
>NZ_JAEULU010000145.1 GCF_016792925.1 Gemmobacter sp. | reverse complement strand
AGGTTCGAGATGATCTGTGGCCGCGATGATGAAACCACCGTGCCCGGCGCATGCACGATCTCGGCCACCCAGGCGATAGCGGCCCAGCCCAGGAACAGCACCACCACCGCCCCGATGGCCCAGATCGTCATCGAGGGGCGGCGGCCATTCGCTTCGGCCAGGTCGTGATCATAGATCGCGGTCATTTGGCACCTGCCTGTTTGCTCAGATGCGCCAGCACGGCATCACGCGGGCCGTCCACGGCCATCTTGCCATTTTGCAGGATCAGCGTCCGTTCCGTCAGTTGCAGGATCGGCACGCGATGGGTGGCAATCACCGCCGTGCGGCCTTTCAGCCAATGGTGCAGACGGCTGACCAGCGTGGCCTCCAGCGTCTGATCCAGCGCGGCGGTGGGTTCATCCAGCAGCACGACCGAAGGGTCTTGCAGCCACAGACGCGCCCAGCCGATCGACTGCTTCTGCCCGACCGACAGGCCCTCGCCCAGCTCGCGGATCTCCAGATCCAGCCCGCGCGGATGGTTGCGCACGAAGGGGCCGAGGCCCGCGAAATCCAGCGCGGCCAGCATGCGGCTGTCGTCGCGCTCCAACTGGGTCATGTTCAGGTTGTCGCGGATCGTGCCCGCGAACAGCCGCACATCCTGACCCAGATAGCCGACACCCCGGCGCAGGTCGCGCGGATGCACCTGCGCAAGGTCCACGCCATCAATCAGCACGCGGCCCTTGGTCGGATCATAAAGCCCGGCCAGCAGACGCAGCAGCGTCGATTTGCCGGAACCGTTGGAGCCAAGAATGGCCACATGCTGCCCCTGCGGGATCACGATGCCCGGAATATCCACCACCGGGGCGGATTTCGGGTCATAGCTGAACTCGATATTGCGCAGCTCGTATTGGCCGGTGATCTTTTCGCGGCGCAGATAGTGGCGGCCAGCCTCTTCCTGCTGCGGTGCCCCTGCGATGGCATCCAACCCGGCCAGCGCCTCGCGGACATTGGCCCAACGCGCCATGGTGCCCGCCACTTGCGACAGCGGCCCAAGGGTGCGCGAGGTCAGAATGCCGATGGCGATGATGGTGCCCACGGTAAACTCGCCGGCGAACACCAGATAGGCGCCAATCACCACAGCGGCGATATAGGTCAGCTGCTGCATCGCCTGCGCCCAATAGGTGAGCATCGAGGAGAGGTGCCGCTGGTCCGAGTTCTTGACCGCCGACAGCGCCGAAAGCTCGGCCCAGACGCGGCGGATACGGTCCTGCGCGCGCTGCGTGGTGACGGTTTCATGCTCATAGACCGCTTCATACAGCAGCCGCGCCGCACGGGTGGAGGCGCCTTGCGTTTCCTTGGTCAGCGCCATCATCTTCTTCTGGAAGAAGATGCCCGGCAGCACCATCAACAGCGACCCCGCGATCAACACCCAAACCAGGTTGCCACCGATCGAGGCGACCAGCGCGAAGAAGATGAACAGGAAGGGCAGATCGGCCAGCGTGCCGATGGTGGTGGAGGTGAAGAACTCGCGCACCGCGCCGAATTCGCGCATGGCGGCAAAGGTCTGGCTCGGGGTGGCGCGGTTCGGCCCGGCCTTCATACCCAACAGGCGCTCCATCAGGCGTTCCTGCACCGCAAGTTCGATCCGGCGGCCGGTCAGATCCATCAGGGTCGAGCGGGCGATTTTCAGGAACCCTTCCATCATCACCGCCAGCATGGCGCCAAGGGCCAGAACCCACAGGGTCGCCTGGCTTTGATGCGGGATCACCCGGTCATAGACTTGCAGCGAGAACATGGCGACCGCAACGGCCAGCAGGTTCGCCACCAGCGAGCCCGCCGCCACCTCGATGAACTGACGGCGGAAATTGCGGAACTCGCCCCAGAACCAATGCGAGGGGGTCTTGTTTTCGATATGCCGGGTTTCCAGCTGCTCCAGCGAGGGGCGCGCGCGCAGGATGGCGCCATCAAAGACCGGGGCAAATTCGTCAACCGTGGCTTCCGACTGCTTGTCGGGCAGGCTGGCATCATAGATCGACAGCCGGTCCTCGGTCTGGCCCAGAACCAGCACGATCTGGCCAGAGGTCATCTGCGCCAACGCGGGCCACAGCGTCGGCATCAGGGCGGGCACCTTGTCGACGCGCGCGCTCATGCCCATGCGAGTCAGGGCGCGGGCGATCTCGTAAAGGCCCGGCACCTCATTGCTGCGATTGGCCAGCTCGATCTGTTCGCCAAGGTCCGAAACCGGCACTTCGGCGCCGCACAGACCCAGATAAACCGAGGTCAGCCGTGCCCGCGCCGCGATCTTTTCGGCATGGCGATTGGCAACCGGCGCCGCCGGAACGGCAATGGCAGGCCGCGCGGCGACCTGCTGCTGGGCACCCGTCGCGGCGCGACCGGCGTTGATGTCAAAGGCGATGATCCGATTTTCGCTCACAATGCTGCCCCGTCCACCAATACACCCCTGTCTCGCGCGATTTGCAGCTGCAACAGGGCAATTTCATACTTCAGCGATGCCTGTTCCCGCTGCATGCCCGACCAACTTTCGAACATGTTCACAAGCTCCAGCAACGAGCGTCGGCCGACCTTGTACTGTTCGGTGAACATGTCAAGGGTCGCCCCGGTCTGCGCCAGCACGGTTTCACCCTCGGCGCGGCGGGCCTGAAGCGTGGTGATCTGGTGTTGCAGCGCGATGAGGTTGCGATTGGCCTCATCCGAGGCCCGGGCAATGCGGCGGTCTGTCAGCTCGCCGGTCATGGCCAGCGCCTCAAGCTCGGCCCCGGTGCCCAGACCGATGGCATTGTCGAAATCGACCGAAAGGCCGCTTTCCACATCGCCATCCTGATCCAGATTGGCGACAGCCTTGAGGCCCGGACGATAGCCCGATTTCGCCATATCGGCTTCGGCAAGGCTGCGGCTGCCTTCGGCACGGGCTTTCAGCACTGCCAGCGGCTCGGGTGCGCCTGCATCTGCGGGCAAGGCTTGCAGGCCCGACAGGCCAGACAACGGGCGCGCGGCCATGGCCTCCAGCGAGGCAATGGATTGCTGCGCCTGAAAGCGGTCGTCATTGGCCTTGGCCCGCATTTCCGAGGTTTTTTGCTGGATGATGCGCTGCTCTGAACGGTCGGACATGCCGCCTTCCAGACGGATGCCCACGATCCGCTCGAATTCCGCCATGCGGCCCACGGCCTGATTGGCCAGGTTGGCCTGCTCCAGCGCGCGCTGCGCCCGAATGTAATGGCCCAGACCCTCGAAAACCCGCTGGTTGAAATCTTGCGCCAGCGTGGTGGCCGCCACCTCGACATCGGCGGCCGCAAAGGCGCGCTCGGCCTTCCGCCCGCCGCCGTCAAACAACACCTGTTCCAGAAGCAGCGAGGCAAAGGTCTCGCCCAGATCGGTCAGCGACAAGGACGGCCGGATCGAGGGCAGCCAGTTGGTCGCCCGCGCCTCGGCCTTCAGCCGCGCCACGCGCAGCTCGGCCCGCGCCGGGGCGGCATTGGCCTCGATCACCGCCTGCGCGACCTCGGCATAAGCCCCCGAACCCGGCAGGATGGATTTGCGCGACAGCAACTCGCCGATGATGGCCGAGCGGTTCTGCGTGTCGTCGCCCGCCCGGCGGATTTCGCCGCCGGGGGTCATGCTGGATTTGGCGACGCCCGGACCATCGCTGCCCATGCACCCGGCCAGCGCCAGGGTGAGCAGGATCGCCGGGCCGGAGCGCAAGGCTCCGGCACGTCTGGTGTGACCGCGATGGCCGGGCATCTGCCCCCCTCCGTCAGATCGTGTTAACGGTGACGTCGTCTTCGATACGCAGGGTCGTGTCGCCCAGCGTATAGATGTGATAGCCGCCTTCATGCGTGTAGGTAGCCGAGCCGAAGCCGGTCAGGTTCACGGTGTCATCCGCGCCACCCTTGATGAGCAGCTCTTCGTTCAGCCCGGTCAGGCGGTTCAGGTCGGTCGCCGACAGCGTCAGCTCGGCCCCGGCGGCCTCGCGCAGGTCGATCTGGCTGAAGTCGAAATCAGACAGACCCACATTGCCCAGGTCCACATCGCCCACGGCGCCCTTGTTGTCGACGATGATCAGCGAGCTGTTCTCGTTGCCCGCGCCATCCTCGGCCGTCACCACCAGGAAGGTGCCATCCGGAACCTTGCCATTGGTGAACTCGAACAAGGTATCGCCACCCAGATTGGCGGATTCGGTCGTCAGCTTGGTGACCGAGCCATCCGAATTGACGCGCGTGAACTCGTACTGGTCCTCCGAGGCGGCAGTATAGTTGCCATCGGTATCCAGACGCACGCTGGTCATGCCACCATCCACGTCCTTCTCGAAGCGGACGAAATCGGCCACATCCGGCAATTCGGTATCCACGGTGACCGGGATCACCGTCGTGGAGCTGAAGTTGCCCGCGCGGTCCACCGCATAGACCGAGACGTTCATCGTGCCGTCAGCCATGTCAGGCAGCTGCGAGGCGGTGAAGGTCGCCGACCAGTTGCCCGAGGCATTCGCCACAACCTGCGCCGTGGTGCCGTTCGACAGCGTGATATAGACGGTCGAACCCGCTTCCACCTTGCCGGTCAGGGTCACGCCATCATGGCGCTCGCCCGCGTCCAGCACATTGTCGCCTGCAAAGCTGCCGACATTGAAGCCGGTCACCACCTGGTCCACCTGCACCTTGTCGGTCAGCGTGGCGGTGTTGCCATACTGATCGGTCAGCTTCACCACCACATCGGCCAGCTTCTCGCCCGCCGGGATCTCGCCCGCCGGAATGGTGACAGTCCAGCCGGTGCCGATCACGGTGGCGGTGTGGAAGGTCTTGCCATCGAAGGAGACCTGAACCGTCGAGTCAGCCTCGACCGTGCCGGTGATCGTCAGACCATCCTGCGCCTCGACCTTGTTCAGGATGGCGTCATCCTTGCCATCATGGGTCGAATAGCTGTCGATCTTGCCCGAAACCTCGGTGTCCACCTTCACCACATGGCTGTCGGTGGCGGTGTTGCCAGCCGCATCCGTCGCCGTCACGGTGACCGTCGAGTCATAGGTGCCGCTGCGGATTTCACTGCCCGCATAGGTCACTTTCCAGGTGCCATCGGCGCCCACGGTGGTCGTGCGGGTCACACCCTCGAACTCCACGCTGATCGACGCGCCCACCTCGCCGGTGCCGCTGAGCGTGACGCCCGCAGCCTTCTCGGCGCCCGAGACGACATTGTCGCTCATCTGGGTGTCGCTGAAGGCGACCTCGGTGATGGTGTCGATCACCACATTTTCGGTGATCGTGGTCATGTTGCCCAGCGGATCGGTCGCGGTGATGGTGGCGGCGACCGTGTGTTCGCCATCCGCGATTTCCGAGGTGGCAAAGGTCACCGACCAGTTGCCATGAGCATCTGCCACAACGCTGTGGGTCGCGCCGCCGATGGTGACGGCCACGGTCGCACCTGCCTCGCTGGTGCCGCCGATGGTCACGCCATCCTTGTATTCGGCGCCATTTTCCACATCGCCCACGCTTTCCACACCGACGGTTGCATCCACCGGCGGGGGGGTCATGTCGATCAGGAAGTCCGGCCCGTCCAGCGTCCAGGTCTGACCGCCGCCCGTCACGGTGACGGTCGAGCTGTAATCGCCGTCAGCCGGGAAGCTGTCGCCCTTGAATTCCACGCCCCATTTGCCATCGGTGCCGATGGTCGTGGTCTGGGTTTCGCCGCCGATCACCACGACAACCGTATCCCCCGGATGCCCCGTGCCGGTCACAACCAGCTTGGGGTCCTCGGTGTTGGTCGTCAGCGTCGAGTCTGCGTCCGGACTATCAACGGTGGGCGGGGTGTGTTCGCCGCCGTCATCGTCGTCATCATCATCATCGTCGTCGTCGCCGTCATCATCATCGTCGTCGCCGTCATCATCGTCGTCGCCGTCATCATCATCGTCGTCGTCGCCGTCATCATCATCGTCGTCGTCGCCGTCATCATCGTCGTCGTCGCCGTCATCATCGTCGTCGTCGCCGTCATCATCGTCGTCGTCGGCGTCATCTTCGTCGTCGTCGGGGTCGTCTT
>NZ_JAEULU010000133.1 GCF_016792925.1 Gemmobacter sp. | reverse complement strand
CCGCAGCCGCCGCCGTCACCGCTGCGCCGACCGCCGCCCGGTGGAACGAGGGCATAGCCGGGGCCGCCTCCTCGCGCCGCTGCGCCGGGTGCAGCATCATCGGCGCGCGCGCCGCCGCCTCGGCAGCCGCCGCCTGTTGTTCCTCCAGCTGCGCCTGCGCCGCAGCCGCCCGCGCCGCCGCACCCGCCACCGCCGCGCTCACCGCCGTCAGCGGTGTGGCGTGATGCACCAGCGGGTCAGCCATCACCGGCTGCGCGCCCGCCACCACCGGCGGCTCGCTGCGCAGGCCCGGCTGGCCCGCGCCCCGGCGCATCAGCGACGGCTCGCGCCGCGCGATCGCCGCCTGCAAGGGCGTCATATGCGGCTGCGGCGCCGCCGCGCCCATGCCATGCCGCACCCGGCTTCGGATCACATCCGAAATCCGGGCCTTGATACGGTCTTCGCTTTGGGCAGGGTCATCGGACATGGCAGCGTCTTCATAGGCTTGGGCGGCCTGCGACAGGCCATATTCAGGCAATTCGGGTTCGGGAGAGCCAAAGAACAGCCGCCCCAGCAGCCCTTCTTTCTTGCGCGGCTGTGGCGGAAACTGGGGCGCGGCCATCCTCTGCGGCGCTTCATAGCCGCCCGCATAGCCATCCGCCCCCGGCATCTCGGGCGCCTCGAAGGCGTGGTAATCCTCCAGCACCGGCTCCGGTTCCTGCATCGGCATTGGCGGCGCCTCGGCCCGGATCACCCGGTTGCGCCGCGCCGCCGCCGCCACCACTGCGGCAGTCGAGGCCTCGGCCATCCGCATCGGCGGCGGGGCCGACAGGTTCACCGGCGCCAGATGATGCGCCGGCGCCGGGCGCGGCAGCTCATAGAACGCCGCATAATCCGCCTCTGCCCCGCGCCGCTCTGCCGCCTCGGCCCGGCGCTGCCTTTGCCGCTCTTGCAGCCCCTGCGCCGCCTGCAAGGCCCCGGCGCCGCCTTGGCCCGCCCAATGCATCACCTGGCTATAGGTCATCACCGACCCCACCACGAGGAAATGCCGGATCACCTCCAGCTCGTCGCGGTCAAACCCGGTCACGAACAAAAAGATCGCCAGCGTCGCCAAGCCCATGATCAGCGACAGAACCTTCAGGCCAAAGGTCGCCTTCACCGGCACCACGCCCAGCAGCGTGCCCATCACCGTATCGCCGAAATAGCCGCCCAGACCAAAGCTGTGCGCCTGATCCCAGGCCTCGCCCGGCACATGGGTCGAGGCAAAGGCTGCCGCCACCGCCACCGCGATCAGCGCAAACACCACCCGGCTGCCCGCGCGCTCGGCGCCGCGATGCAGCACATGGCGCAGCCCCCAGGCCAGCAGCATCAGCGGAATGGCCCAGGCCGCCCGCCCCACCAGATTGATCAGCGTCGAGGCAAAGGCCGCGCCAAGCCCGCCCAGCCAGTTGCTCACCGGCTGATCCGAGGCCGCCATCCAGCCGGGGTCTTCCGGCGAATAGCTCAGCAGCATGGCGGTGAACAGCAAGGCGCCGAACAGCAGGCCAATGCCGATCAACTCCCGCGCGCGGCGGGCCAAGGCGGCCTGCGTGGCCGGGTCCACCAGCGGATCGCGTTGACGCATCTGATACAGGGCCATCGGTCACCTCACCCGTAAATGCAATCGCGCAGCAGGTTCAGCCCGCGCTCGGTTTCGGCCTGCGGGGCGACCAGCGCCACGCGGATATAGTTTTTGCCGGGGTTCTGCCCGCCCGCCTCACGCGAGAGGTAGGCGCCGGGCAGCACCCGCACCCCGGTTTCGGTCCACAGCTTGATCGTCGCCGCCTCGCCATCTTCCACCGGAAGCCACAGGAAAAACCCGCCCTCCGGCGAAGCATAGCCCTGCATGCCCGCGAAGATCCGGTCGGCCGCGTCGAACTTGGCCTGATAGAGCGCGCGCGAGGCCGCCACATGCGCCTCATCGGCCCAAGCCGCCTCGGCCACCCGTTGCAGCGGCAAGGGCAGCGGCGCGCCCGCAAAGGCCCGCAGCTTGCGCAGCCGGATCATGCTTTGCACCCCCGCCGCCACAAAGCCCGAGCGGAGGCCGGGCAGGTTCGAGCGCTTGGACAGCGAATGAAAGGCCAGCACGCGCTCCGGGTCGGCGCCCACTTCCTGCGCCACTTCCAGAATGCCGGGCGGCGGCGCCGTGCGCCAGATTTCCGAATAGCACTCATCGGCGAAAATCTGGAAATCATGCTTTTCGGCCAGCGCAAGCAGGGTTTTCCAATAGGCCCGGCTGGCCACCGCGCCCTGAGGGTTCGCGGGCGAGCAGATATAGGCCACCGTCACCCGGTCCAGCAGCTCGGGCGCGAGGCTGGCATAATCCGGCAGATGGCCGGTGGCCGCCGTGGCGGGCACATAGACCGGCTCGGCGCCAATGGTCAGCGCGGCGACGGCGTAAACCTGATAGAAGGGGTTCGGCATCAGAATGGCGGGCTTCTGGCCGTTCTTGCTTTCCGGCGACAGCGCGATCAGCGCGTTGAACAGCCCCTCGCGCGTGCCGTTCAGCACCATCAGCCGGTTTTCCGCCAGCGTGACGCCATAGCGCCGCTGCACCCAGGCGGCGATGTTTTCCAGCAGTTCGGGCGTGCCGTCATTGGGGGGATAGACGCCAAAGCCCGCCAGATTGGCGGCCAGAATCGGCCCGACGAAATCGGGCATGGCGTGCTTTGGCTCGCCAATGGTCATCGCCAGCGGCGCGCCGCCGGGCGTCAGACGGTCGATCAGCGTCCGCAGGCGCGGAAACGCATAATCCGGCAGGTTCGAGAACCGCTCAGGAAACGCCATTTATACTGCCTCATGTCAGGGTCATATCGCCCCGTTACAGATCAGGATAACGGGCAAGTTCTTCCCGGTCCAGCAAAACGCGACACTATCTGTAGGGGTCCACTGCCGCCTGTGGCGTTTTTGCCCCCGCGCAAGCGCACATCCGGGCGGATCAGGAAACGCACTGCGTTTCCCCGCCCGTGTGGAAACATCTCCGCAAAACCGTTTCAGCCAACGACCGAGAGGCCAGTGCCCGCCCGGTGGGTGCGATAGCACCCGCCCCCCGCAGGGCGGGCGCTGGCCGAGTGCCTTTGGGGCACTCGCCCCAAACTCACCCCCGTTTCCATATGACATGGGCAATAGCCTCAGCCACCTCACATGGGGCGGAAACAGAAACGCACCGCGTTTCGCCGCCCCTGTGGAAGCGGAGCAGCAAAACCGTTTCAGCCAGCGACCGAGAGGCCCGAGCCCGCCCGGCGGGTGCGAAGCGC
>NZ_JAEULU010000117.1 GCF_016792925.1 Gemmobacter sp. | reverse complement strand
CGAGGATATTTTCAGACAGAAAAAGGGGAGCGGCATGGCACAGCGGGCAGCGGTTCGGTGGCATATCGCGGTGTTTCTGGCACCGGCGGTGCTGGTTTACACGGCCATCATGATTGTGCCGCTGTTTGGCACCTTGAACTTGTCGCTGTTCAATCTGGAGGCCGGATTGGACGGGGCGAAAGAGCGGGTGTTCGTGGGCTTGGCGAATTTTGCCACGCTGTTTGGCGACCCGCGCTGGTCGGACAGTTTCTGGAACGCGCTTGGCAACAATGCCTGGTTCTTCGTGGTGCATATGCTGGTGCAGAACCCGATCGGCATTGCGCTGGCGGCCATTCTCTCGTCGCCCCGGCTGCGTTTTGCGGCCTTTTACCGGACGGCGATCTTCATTCCGACAATCCTCAGTTTCGTGATCGTGGGCTTTGTGTGGAAGCTGATCCTTTCGCCCATTTGGGGCATCGCGCCGGGGATGCTGGATGCGGTGGGCCTCAAGGCGCTGTTCGCGCCCTGGCTGGGCAAGGAGGACTATGCGCTGACCACGCTGGCGCTGATCTCGGTCTGGCAATTCGTGGGCATCCCGATGATGCTGATCTATGCCGCGCTTCTGTCGATCCCCGATGAGGTGATCGAGGCGGCCGAGATGGATGGCGTGACGGGCTGGGCGCAGTTCTGGAAGATCAAGCTGCCGCTGATCCTGCCCTCCATCGGGATCATCTCGATCCTGACTTTCGTGGGCAATTTCAACGCCTTCGACCTGATCTATGTGGCGCAGGGCGCGCTGGCCGGTCCGAATTTCGCCACCGATATTCTGGGCACCTTCCTCTATCGCACCTTCTTTGGCTTTCAGCTGCAACTGGGCGATCCGCATATGGGGGCGACGATTGCGACGGCGATGTTCTTCATCATCCTGATCGGGGTCTGTGTTTACCTTTTCGCCATCCAGACGCGGCTGCGTCGCTATCAGTTCTGAGGAGAACGAGATGAGCCAGGCCCGCCATTCCATCACCCGCAGCATCGCCGCCCATGGCGTGCTGATCCTCTGGACGGTGATTGCCCTGTTCCCGGTCTTTGTGACCGTGGTGAACAGCTTCAAATCGCGCAAGGCGATCTTTGCCGAGCCGCTGGCCCTGCCGGGGCCAGAGAGCTTTGACCTCGTGGGCTATGCCACGGTGCTGAAACAGGGCGATTTCTTTCAATATTTCCTGAATTCGATGACGGTCACGGTGGGCAGCCTGTTTTTCGTGCTGCTGTTTGGCGCCATGGCGGCCTTTGCCCTGTCGGAATATCGCTTTCGCGGCAATGGCTTGATGGGGCTTTACCTCGCGCTTGGCATCATGATCCCGATCCGGCTGGGCACGGTGGCGATCTTGCAGATGATGGTGGCAAGCGGGCTGGTGAACACGCTGACGGCGCTGGTGCTGGTCTATACCGCGCAGGGGTTGCCGCTGGCGGTGTTCATCCTGTCGGAGTTCATGCGCAATGTTTCGGCTGATCTGAAAAACGCCGGGCGGATTGATGGCCTGAGCGAATATACCATATTTTTCAGGCTGGTATTGCCGCTGGTGCGGCCCGCCATGGCGACGGTGGCGGTGTTCACGTTGATCCCGATCTGGAATGACCTGTGGTTTCCGCTGATCCTTGCGCCATCCGAGGCCACGAAAACCATCACCCTGGGCAGCCAGGTGTTCATCGGGCAGTTTGTCACCAATTGGAACGCGGTGCTGGCGGCGCTGAGCCTTGCCATCGTGCCGGTGCTGATCCTGTATCTGATATTCTCGCGTCAGTTGATCCGTGGCATCACGGCGGGAGCGGTGAAATGATCCGGGTTCTGGTCGCGGGCCTGGGCAATATGGGGCGCAGTCATGCGCTGGCCTATCATGCCGATCCGGGGTTCGAGGTGGTGGGGCTGGTCAACCGCTCTCCGGTGGATTTGCCAGAGAAATTAAGGGCTTATCCTCTGTTTTCCGACTATGCGGCGGCTTTGGCGGCGGTGAAGCCCGATCTGGTTTGCGTCGCCACCTATTCCGACAGCCATGCCGATTACGCGGTGGCGGCGATGGAGGCGGGGGCGCATGTCTTTGTCGAAAAGCCCCTTGCAACCACGGTGGCCGATGCGCGGCGCGTGGTCGATTGCGCCACGCGGCTGGGGCGGAAGCTGGTGGTGGGCTATATCTTGCGGCATCACCCCAGCTGGCAACGATTGATAGCAGAAGCGCGGGATTTGGGCGGGCCATATGTGTTCCGGCTGAACCTGAACCAGCAATCCAGCGGCCCGACATGGGCGGTGCATAAGGCCTTGATGCAGACCACGCCGCCCATCGTGGATTGCGGGGTGCATTATGTGGATGTGATGTGCCAGATCACCGATGCGGCGCCGGTGGAGGTGCGGGGCATGGGGCTGCGCCTGTCAGACGAAATCGCGCCGAGCATGTATAATTACGGGCATTTTCAGGTTTTGTTCGCCGATGGCAGCTGTGGCTGGTATGAGGCGGGCTGGGGGCCGATGATGTCGGATACCGCGTTTTTCGTGAAAGATGTGGTCAGCCCGCGCGGCGCGGTTTCCATCCGCATGCCAGAGAGCGCGCGCTCGGATGATATTGATACGCATACGAAAACCAGCACGCTGCGGGTGCATCGGGTGGGTTTGGGCCCTCAGGATCTGTCGATGGCGGAGGAGCCGGACCATCAGGGCCTGTGCGACCGCGAGCAGGCTTTTGTGGCGCGCGCCATCACCGAAAACCTCGATCTGAGCCGCCACATGTCTGACGCCGTGACCTCGCTGGCCATCTGTTTGGCGGCGGATGAAAGCGTGCGCTCGGGCCAACCCGTTAAATTGCAAGGATAATCTCTCATGGGCGCCCTGACGCTTTCCCAAGTCACCAAATCTTTCGGCAGCACCGATGTCATCAAGGGCGTTGACCTGCGGGTCGAGGATGGCGAGTTCTGCGTGTTCGTCGGGCCATCGGGCTGCGGCAAATCCACCCTGCTGCGGATGATCGCCGGGCTGGAGGACGTGACCAGCGGCGATGTGGCGATTGACGGCGCCAGGATCAATGATCTGGCCCCGGCGAAACGCGAAATTGCCATGGTTTTTCAAAGCTATGCCCTGTATCCGCATCTGACGGTGCGTGACAATATGGGGCTGGCCCTGAAGCAGGCCGGGGTGCCGAAAGCAGAGATTCAGGCGGCGACCGACAAGGCGGCGGCGATGCTGAGCCTGGCGCCGCTGATGGAGCGGCGGCCGGCGGAGCTGTCGGGCGGGCAGCGGCAGCGGGTGGCGATCGGGCGGGCCATCGTGCGGCGGCCGAAATTGTTCTTGTTTGACGAGCCCTTGTCCAATCTGGATGCCGCGCTGCGGGTGCAGACCCGGATCGAGATTGCCCGGCTGCATCGCGATTTGGGCGCCACGATGATTTATGTGACACATGATCAGGTAGAGGCCATGACACTGGCCCACAAGATCGTGGTGTTGCGGGCAGGCAAGGTGGAGCAGGTGGGCCGCCCGATGGATCTGTATAACGACCCCGACAACACCTTTGTCGCGGGTTTTATCGGCAGCCCGCAGATGAATTTTCTGAAGGCGGGCGCGCTTGGCCTGCGGTCGGATACGCTGGGGATCAGGCCGGAACATCTTGAGATTTAAATGGCTTCCGGGCAGATCGCGGGGCGGGTGAGCCATGTGGAAAAGCTGGGCGGCGAGACGCTGGTCTAT
>NZ_JAEULU010000116.1 GCF_016792925.1 Gemmobacter sp. | reverse complement strand
AGGTTCGGCATCTCAAGGACTTCACGGATCTTGCCATAGTAGCGGCGGACCCGCTTCTGGCCAACGTAGCTCTGAGCCATGCTCATCGTCACCTTTCTGTTTCGCCAGCGCGCCACCTGTCGGGGTTCAGGCGCGCGCCGTTTGCGAGGTCAGGGGGGAGGTTCCATTCATGCGGCCCGTCCCGAAGGGCCGCTCCCGAACCTCGAACCGCGCCTGGGAAGGGGCTGCACGCAGCCACTTCCAAGTCGGGTTCCCAGACGGCGCAAGCTGGGCCTGACACAAGGTCAGACCCAGCCCGGTCCGTCAATCCTTTTGGTGCGGATGCACCAGCAAGATTACTTCAGCTCGACCTTGGCGCCAGCCTCTTCGAGCTTCTTCTTCATCGCTTCAGCGTCAGCTTTCGAAGCGCCTTCCTTGACCTTGCCGCCAGCCTCAACGAGGTCTTTGGCTTCTTTCAGGCCCAGACCGGTGATCGCGCGCACTTCCTTGATCACGTTGATCTTGTTGGCGCCGGCATCGGTCAGGACGACGTCGAATTCGGTCTTTTCTTCTTCAGCCGGAGCAGCAGCAGCTGCCGGGCCAGCAACCATCACAGCGCCGCCAGCAGCGGGCTCGATGCCATACTCATCCTTCAGGATGGTTTTCAGTTCCTGCGCTTGCAGCAGGGTCAGACCGACGATTTGTTCGGCAAGAGCTTTGAGATCAGCCATTTTACACTTCCGTTCAGTTAAGATGGGGTTCCAACGAGATTGGGTCAACCCACGCGAGTATCCCGAAGATCAAACCGCAGCGATCAGGCTGCGGCTTTTTCCTCGATGGTTTTGAGGATGCCAGCGATGTTCGAAGCAGGCGCGCCAATGGCACCGGCGATGCTGGAAGCAGGCGCACCGATCATCGACACGATCTGAGCAATAAGCTCTTCGCGCGACGGCATCGAGGCGACGGCTTTCACACCGGCCGTGTCCAGAACCGTGTCGCCCATTGCCCCGCCCAGCAGAACGAACTTGTCGTTCTTCTTGGCATAGGCATCGCAGACCTTCGCCGCAGCGACAGGGTCTTCCGAATAGGCCATCACGGTCATGCCCGTCAGCAGGTCGCCCATCTTTGCAGCGGGGCGGCCCTCGAGGGCGATCTTGGCGAGCTTGTTCTTGGCAACGCGAACAGACCCGCCGACGGCGCGCATTTGCGCCCGCAGATCCTGCATCTCAGCAACCGTGATACCCGCGTAGTGTGCAACCACAACCACGCCAGAGCTTGCGAAGATCTGGCCGAGTTCCTCGACCACTTTCTCTTTCTGGGCTCTATCCACAGTTTCACTCCAAGTTTGGGGGTTTCCCCCCGGCTCGTATGTGCCCCCGTTGCCGGGGGCGTTCGGGTCCGCAAGGCTCCCGAGCCAAGACCACCTCGCGGCGGCTTCAATCTCGATCACCCATCTCAGGCAGGATATTAAGGCGTTTGCGCGCCTCCCGCCGTCTCGGACAGACCAGGGCGTCGCCGCCCTGCAAACCCTTTGTCACCAAAGGGAATTTTCGGGCTGCGCACCGCCGGGGCGCGCAGCCGCAAAATCAGTTGCCAGCCGCCGAGGCCAGGTCCAGCGACACGCCCGGACCCATGGTCGAGGACAGCGACACTTTCTTGACATAGGTGCCTTTGGCGCCGGTCGGACGGGCCTTGGTCACGGCGTCCACGAAGGCGCGCACGTTTTCAGCCAGCTTTTCGTCGCCGAAGGAGACCTTGCCGATACCGGCATGGATCACACCGGCTTTTTCGACCTTGAACTGCACTTCGCCGCCCTTCGCCGCTTCGACAGCCGTTTTCACGTCCATCGTCACGGTGCCGACTTTCGGGTTCGGCATCAGGTTGCGCGGGCCGAGGATCTTGCCCAGACGGCCGACCAGCGGCATCATGTCCGGGGTGGCGATGCAGCGATCGAACTCGATCTTGCCGCCCTGGATGGTTTCCAGCAGGTCTTCGGCGCCCACGATGTCTGCACCGGCGGCCTTGGCTTCATCAGCCTTGGCGCCACGGGCGAACACGGCCACGCGCACGGTTTTACCGGTGCCGTTCGGCAGTTGCACCACGCCGCGGACCATCTGGTCTGCGTGACGCGGGTCAACGCCCAGGTTCATCGCGATTTCCAGCGTCTCGTCGAACTTGGCCGAAGCCGCGCCCTTGATGAGCTTCACCGCATCTTCGACCGAGATCAGGTCTTTGCCTTCGAAAGCCACGCGGGCGGCTTTGCTGCGCTTACCGATTTTCGCCATGGTTCTCAGCCCTTCACTTCGATGCCGCAGGACTTGGCCGAGCCAAGGATGATCTGCATCGCGGCCTCGATCGAGTTCGCGTTCAGGTCTTTCATCTTGGTTTCGGCGATCGTGCGGATCTGTGCCGCCGACACCTTGCCAGCCACTTCACGGCCCGGCTTGGGCGAACCCTTGGCGCGGTTGCGCTTGCCGACCGGCGGCAGACCGGCGGCCTGCTTCAGCAGGAACGAGGCCGGCGGGGTTTTCAGTTCAAGGCTGAACGACTTGTCCTGATAATAGGTGATGATGACCGGCGTCGGGGTGCCGGGCGGCAGGTCGGCGGACTTCGCGTTGAATTCCTTCACGAAGGCCATGATGTTCAGGCCGCGCTGACCCAGCGCCGGGCCGACCGGCGGGGAGGGGTTGGCCTGACCGGCCTTCACTTGCAGCTTGAGGCTGCCGATAATCTTCTTGGCCATGGGCCATCTCCTTTGTCACCGCACCCTGTCGGGGCGCATGGTTTAGTGGTCCGGTCCGGCGCCTCGCGGCCCCTCGCCTCCCACGGTTCGGCTCAGATTTCCTTGGAGACCTGAGTGAATTCCAGCTCGACCGGGGTGGCCCGGCCAAAGATCGACACGCTCACCTTCAGGCGGCTGTGTTCTTCGTCCACACCCTCGACCATGCCGTCGAAGCCCTCGAACGGCCCGTCGGTCACCTTGACCTTCTCGCCGATGTCAAAGCGAATCAGCGTGCGCGGCGCCTCGATGCCTTCCTCGACGCGGTTCAGGATCGCATTGACCTCCGAATCGCGCATCGGCATCGGCTTGCCCTGCGGGCCCAGGAACCCGGTCACCCGGTTGATCGACGAGATCGTGTGATAGCCACGATTCGTCATCTCCATGCGCACCAGCACATAGCCGGGCATGAAGCGACGCTCGCTCGACACTTTCTTGCCGCGACGGACCTCGATCACCTCTTCCGTCGGCACGAGAACCTCTTCGATCTCGTCCTCGAGGCCATTCTCGGCCACGGCTTGCTTGATCTGCTCGGCGACCTTCTTCTCGAAATTCGAGAGGACGCTCACCGAATACCAACGCTTGGCCATCTTGCCGCCTTCACCCTTTGCCGGGCAAAGCCCGGAAATTCCTGTCATTTCAGGGGCGTAACTGCCCCGCAACCGAACAAAAAACAGCGCGCAGCTCGAATCGCCGCGCGCCGGTTTCTGATCTTTGGCGGTTTCCTAGCCCGCGACGCCCCGTAATACAAGGAAAATCGCCCCCGGACCCGCCAATCCTGACCCCGCGTCAGGCGCCAAAGCCACCAACGACCAGCGACAGGCCGGTGCGGATGCCCAGATCGACCAGGCTGAAGAAGGTCGCCGCCAGCGCGGCCATGATGAAGACCATCACCGTGGTCAGCATCACTTCGCGGCGCGTCGGCCAGGTGACCTTGCCGACCTCGCTGCGCACCTGCTGGATGAACTGGAGGGGAGAGACCTTCGCCATTATAGATACGTCCTGCCTGAGCGCCACGCGCAATCCTTGCGCCTGCCAGCGCTTACCTGAGCCGCGAAATACGCGCTTGCCCCCCGGAATTCAAGCGCCTTGCCCCGGCGGCGCCCCGCCGCGCCCGGCAAAACCCGCGCAGGCCGCCGCCCCGAAGGCATGCGGCCACCACAGGAGCCACCACAGGGGCGCCACAAAGGGCCGCCGTCTTGCCCCTGTCGAGCCGCGTTTTCGCCGCGCGCCTCTGGCAGGCTTGCCGCCAAGCCCTGCCAGCGGAAGGCCCCGCCATGTCACCCCGCCCCCCGACCCAAGTGGAAGATTTCGCCGAACGCGCCGCGCGCCTCGCCCGCCGCCCCGACAGCGCGCCCTCTGCCCTGCGCGCGCCCTCGCCCCGGGGCACGCCGCTGCACCGCCACCCGGCGGCCACCAGCTTCGGGTTCTTCCTTGGGCTGATCGGGGTGATTGCGGGTCAGGTGCTGCGCTTTCGCATGGGCGGCCAGCCCACCACGCCCGAGACCGCCGATTTCGACCTGCTGATGGGGCTGGCCTATGGCTTTGGCCTGACCTTCGTCGTGACGCTGGCGCTTGGCATGACCACGCTGCGTCAGATCGCCATGCAGGGCGCGGGCGTCATCGTGATGTCCTGCCTGTTCCACAATATCTATCACTGGTTCCCGATGCAGGCCGCTTTGGCCTTCTCGCCCCGGCATGTGCTGGAGATGCAGGCCGCCACCACGCCCAACACGCTGCGCCTGCCCGAGATGGCGCCGCTGGCCTTCGGCCCCGCCGCCGCCCCCGGCGCCGATCCCAGCCCGGCCGAGCTGGCGACCGCCGCCCTCGCCCTGATGGGTGGCGAGGCCAGCGCCACGCCGGAACAGCGCCAGATCGCGGAAACCATGGCCGCCGCCATCCTGTCGGGCAATCTGGCCGGGCTGGAGGCCGGGGCGGGCCGCGCCGCCCAAAACCCGCAGGCGCTCGACATGGCCCTGCTGGGCGCGCTGTCGGCCCGCCATGCCGCCGCCCGGAACGAGGCCAAGGCCAGTATCGGCTGCACCACTGCCAGCGGCGCCACCCGCGGCTTTGCCAAGCCCGCGCGCCTCGTCATGCAATCGGATCGCCGCCAGAAGGGGTTCAGCATGAAGCTGCGCGAATGGCAGCTCAGCCAGAAAACCGCCGAGACCGCCAAGAGCCTTGCAGGCGCTGCCGGGCTGGAACCCGCGACCCTGGGCTTTGGTGACCGCTGCTCCAACAACTAAGGCCCCGCGCAGAGGCTGCGCAATGAAACGCTGGCGCGGGGCTGCGCCGGGTCGTGTCATCGCAATGCGGGAGGATTTGGCAGGGGCAGCAGGGTTCGAACCCGCGACCTACGGTTTTGGAGACCGTCGCTCTACC
>NZ_JAEULU010000089.1 GCF_016792925.1 Gemmobacter sp. | reverse complement strand
CTGTTCCAATCGGTGATCGGGCCGGGGCGCGAGCAATCGGCCATTCTGGGTCTGGGCGGCGCCTTGGCGCTGGCACTGGCCTTGCCGCCTGCGCTTGGGATGCAGGATCTGCGCTTTGCCCATGCCGGGGGCGGAATGCTGCTGCTTTATGCGGCGCTGAAGCCAGAGACCCCGCGCGATCTGGCCGCCACCGCGCAGGCCATGGCGCGCATCTGCCCTTTCCTCAAGACCGTGATCTTTGTGGATGACGATGTGAGCGTGCAGTGCGACGAGGATATGCTGTGGGCCATGACCACCCGCGCGCAACTGGCCGAGGATTGCCACCCGCTGCCCGGCCATCGGCCCATGGGCATGGACCCTTCGCAAGCGCCAGAGTGGCAGGCGCTGCGCGGCGGGGCAGGGGTGTTCAAAAGCTATGTCAATGCCACGGTGCCAAGCCGCTTGCGCCCGGCCTTCCGGCGGTCGCTGATCTGAGGGCGCGCGGCGCTGTCTGGGCCGGTTCAGGCCGCGTGTTCCGACAGCGTGCCCACCAGCGAATAGCCGCGCCCGCGCACCGTGCGGATGAAATCGGCATCCGCGCCCGCATCCTTGATCTTGTTGCGCAGCCGATAAATCAGCGCGTCGATGCTGCGGGTATAGATCACCGAGGAGCCATGCACCCGCTCCAGCAGCGCATCGCGGCTGAGAATCTCGCCGGGGGTGATCGACATGGCGGCGATCAGCTCGAACTCCATCGAGGTGATGGTCAGCCGCACCCCGTTCACCAGCACTTGCGCGCGCTGCGGGTCGATGGTCAGCACATTGCCATCCAGATGCAGCTGTCGCTGGCCGCCCGTCGGCGCGACCGCCGCCAGATCGGGCATGGGAAGCAGCTCCCCCTCGCGCGGATCGCTGACGCCCACGCGGCGCAGCACGGCATTGATGCGCGCCACCAGCTCGCGCGGCTCGAACGGCTTTTTCACATAATCATCGGCGCCCGTCTCCAGCCCCACCACCATATCGGTCAGATCGGTGCGGGCCGTCAGCATGATGATCGGCGTGTCACGATAGCTGGCATGGCTGTAGCGGATCTTCTGGCACAGTTGCAGCCCGTTCACCTGCGGCAGCATGATGTCCAGCAGGAGGATGTCGTAATCGTTGCTTTCCAGGGCTTTCAGCCCGGCATCTGGCGTATGGGCGGTTTCCAGGTCGATACTGTATTTGGTGAGAACAACATGCATGAGCTCGGCCAGCTCTACATCATCATCAATCAGCAACGCCTTGACCATCATACTCTCCTCTGCGCGACCTACGTGAACCGGCCCCGAGTGGCTTGGCTTTTAGCATCTTGTGGCTGTAAAATGAAGCCAACTTTGCAAGGCTTGGTTGCATAAATCTTGCGTGATCCTTGTGACAGGGCGATGAAGCCCGGCTCATGCGGGGTTGGGCTGCGGCTCGCACCAGCGGTGCAGCGCAGGCACCGGCAGGCCCAGCACATCCAGCGCGCGCGCGGCCATCTGGGTGATCATATCGTCCAGACTGGCCGGGCGCGCATAGAAGGCCGGCACCGGCGGCATCAGGATGGCCCCGTTGCGCGTGGCCTGATCCATCAGGGCAATATGGCCCGCATGCAGCGGCGTCTCGCGCAGCATCAGCACCAGCGGGCGGCGCTCTTTCAGGCAGACATCGGCGGCGCGCACGATCAGGTTGTCATCATAGCAATGCGCGATGCCGCTGAGCGTCTTGACCGTGCAGGGCGCCACCAGCATGCCCGCCGTGCGAAACGAGCCAGAGGCCAGCGCGGCCCCGATGTCACCATAGGGGTGAACGTGATCGGCCAGCGCCCGCACCGCCTCGGGGCGCCGGTCGGTTTCGGCGCGCAGGGTGCGCAGACCGGCAGGCGACAGGATCAGGTGGGTCTCCACCTCGGGCAGCGGCTGCAACAATTCCAGCGCACGCACACCGATCATCACGCCCGATGCCCCGGTGATGGCGATGATCACCCGCTGTTTCGGGTGGCCCTCGGGCAAGGCGGGGCGGAAGCGGTCTGGGGCGGGGATGTCTGACGGCATGAAACCTCCGGTCAAAACAGCAGGGAGCATGGCCCCTTGCAGGGGTATCACAGGCGTAGAATCACAGGCTTGGCCTCACAGGCCAAGGCTGCGGATGACGAAATCAATATCCTTGTCCCCGCGCCCGCTGAGGTTCACCAGGATCGACTGATCCGGGCGCATCTGCGGGGCGCGGCGGATCGCATAGGCGACGGCATGGGCGCTTTCCAGCGCCGGAATGATGCCCTCGCGCCGCGACAGGATCATGAAGGCGTCAAAGGCCTCGTCATCGGTCGCGCTTTCATAGCGGGCGCGGCCCATGTCTTTCAGGTGGCAATGTTGCGGCCCGACGCCGGGATAATCCAGCCCCGAAGCCACCGAATGCACCGGCAGCGGCGCGCCATCATCGTCTTGCAGCATATAGCAGCGAAAGCCGTGCATATGGCCGGGCTTGCCCAGCGTCAGCGTGGCGGCGTGCTTGTCGGTGTCCAGCCCATGCCCCGAAGGCTCGATCCCCACCAGCCCGACTTCGGGCGCGTCGATAAAGCCGCTGAACAGCCCGATGGCGTTGGAACCACCGCCGACACAGGCCGCCACCTCGGTGGGCAGGGTGCCGGTGGCCTCGGTGAACTGGCGGCGGGCCTCGGTGCCGATCACCGATTGAAAGCCCTGCACCATGCGCGGATAGGGCGCGGGGCCGGTGACCGAGCCGATGGCGAAAAAGGTGTTTTCGGGGTCTTGCATGTAGGAGTCAAAGGCGCTGTCCACCGCATCTTTCAGCGTGCCGGTGCCGCGCGCCACCGGCACCAGCTTGCAGCCGAGGATCTTCATCCGCGAGACGTTCGGGTGTTCCTTGGCAATATCCACCACGCCCATATGGATCTCGCATTCGATGCCCAGCAGGGCCGCAGCCGTGGCCAGCGCCACGCCATGCTGGCCCGCGCCGGTTTCGGCCAGCACGCGCTTTTTGCCCATGCGCTTGGCCAGCAGCACCTCGCCGATGCAATGGTTGATCTTGTGTGCGCCGGTATGGTTCAGGTCTTCGCGCTTGAACCAGATCTGCGCCCCGCCACAATCCGCCGAAAGGTTGCGGGCATGATAAACCGGGCTGGGGCGGCCGATATAGGTGGCGCGCAGGCGCGACATTTCGGCCTGAAAGGCCGGGTCGGCCAGAGCCACATCCAGCGCCGCGCCGATCTCTGCCAACAGGGCCCCCACGCGCGGATCGTCGATCGGCCCGCCCCAGGCGCCGAAATAGCCCTTGGCATCGGGGATCAGCAGATGCTCTGGCGCGGTGTCGATCGGGTGCTGGATGTTCATGGGCCACTCTCCGGCTTTCGGGGTCAGGGTCAGGGAGGCGGCGCAAGCACCGCCGCCCGTCCCAAGCCTAGCGACCGGGCCGATGGTGAAGTGTGCAGAAATGTCACCTTCTGTGGGATTGGTTGCCGGGGCGCTGCGGCCAGGCGCGCCGGCCACTCAGGTCTCGGGCGCCCATAGCCCCAGGCTGATGTGCAGCGCCCGGCTGGCCCGCCGCTCGATCTCGGCGGCATCGGGAGGCGGCATGCGGGCCACCACGCGGCGGATTTGCAGATCGCCGATCAACAGGCCCAGATAGATCTCGGCCGCCTCTTGCGGATCGGGCACCCGCAAAAGCCCCTGACGGTCAGCCTCGGCAAAGGCGCCCGCCACCAGCGGCGCGATGCTTTGCCGCCCCGCACTGGCAATGATGCGGCCCAGATCGCCACTGGCATCGGCCACGGCGGCGCGGTTCAGCGCCACGACACGCTCGCTGGTCAGCACCTCCAGCAAACGCGGCCCGAAGGCCGCCAGCACTGCCTCCGGCCCCGCCGGGTCATGCAGATGGGTTTCCAGCTGGCTGCGCAGATGCTGGATATTGGCCATCACCATGGCCCGGAACAGCCCGGCCTTGTCGCCATACCAGTTATACAGCGTCTCCATCGAGGCCCCGGCACGCCGGGCAACGGCCTGCATGGTCGTGCCGGCGAATCCGGCTTCCATCAGCTGCGCGAGCGCGGCATCCAGAATGTCGCGCTGCCTCTGGTTGCGCGCTTCTTCCTTCATTCGCCAAAAAGCCCATGTGGATGCTTGACACAAAGGGTAAGCCTCGCTACCCATCTCCGCAAGCCGTAACCAGTATTACGCTTTAAGTGAGTTGGCTGGTTTTGCAGGTTTCACGGGTAACGGCATGGCGCGCATCGCGTGCGCCATGCCAGTGACCAGCGGGAGGTGTGACGATGACCACCGACGGGCTGCGCCGCGCGACGCTTTTGGTGCCACTGCTGTTTTGTGGCGCGATGTTCGGCTTTTTCTTTGCATGGCAATGGTCGACCGTGATCGGGCTGAACCGGATCGAGCCTGCGGTCGCCATCCGGGCGATGCAGGCGATGAATGCCAGCGTGCGCAATATGGCCTTTGGAACCGCGTTTTTCGGCACGCCGGTGATTCTGGCGGGCTTTGCCGTGATCATGGCCCTGCTGGGGGAACGCGCGCGCGCGGCGGTGCTGGGGCTGGCCCTGCTGGTGCATCTGGGCGGTGTCATTGCGGTCACCGCCACCATCAACGTGCCCTTGAACCAGATCCTCGCACTGGTCGATCCGCTGGTCGATCCCGCCAGCGCCGCGCAGGCCTGGGCCGATTATGCCGGAGCCTGGCTGAGCGGCAATCTGTTGCGCACCCTCGCCAGCGGGCTGAGCCTTGCGCTGGTGGGCCTCGCGCTTCTGCTTCCAGAGAGAAAGTCCCCGAGATGAGCCTGACGCTTGCCACCTTTTCCCTTGCCGCCTTTGTGACAGTGGTGACCCCCGGCCCGACCTCGCTGCTGGCCCTCACCAACGGATCGCGGTTCGGGATGCGGCTGGCGGGCTTCGGGATTGCCGGGGCGGTGTTGTCGGACCTCGTGCTGATCGCGGCGGTTTCGGCGGGTCTGGGCGCGCTGCTGGCGGCGTCCCAGTTCTGGTTCAGCCTGCTGAAATGGCTGGGCGTGGCCTATCTGTGCTGGCTGGGCATCGGAATGCTGTGGCCGCGCAAGGCTGCTGGCCCCACGGGCGCGGGCAATGCCGAGCTGCCGAGCGGGCCTTGGCCGGTGTTTCGGCGCAGTTTCCTGACGGCGGTGACCAACCCCAAGGGTTATCTGTTCTTCACGGCCTTCCTGCCGCAATTCATCGAGCTGAAAGCGGCGCTGCCGATGCAATATGTGATGCTGGCGCTGATCTTTGCCGGGATTGACCTGCTGGTGCTGCTGGGTTTTGCCGCCGCCGGAGCGTTTTTCGGCCGCCGGATGGCGCAGCAGGGCAAGGCCGGGCAGGGGCGCTGGATCGAGCCGCTTTGTGGCGCCTGTTTCCTGGCGTTGGCCGGGGGGCTTGCCCTGATGCGCCGCGCCGCAGTCTGAGCGGGTCTGCAACGAAAAGCGCCGGTCAGGGTTTCCTGACCGGCGCTTTTTCAGTTTCAGTCTCTGCGCCCGGAAGGCTTACGGCCCGATGGCAAAGCACTGGGTGCCACGCGCCTGCAAGCGCAGGCAGGCCAGCTCTGCCTGTTTCTGGCTGAGGCCCATGAAGTTCGCGTCATAACCCGAGGAGCGCTGCACGATCTTGCGCAGCGATTCGTTCAGTGTGGCGCTTTCTTCCAGCATGGTGGTGGTCAATGCGCGTTCAGCAGCCACGCGGCTGGGGAACCGGCCAATATTCACGCCCCAATGCCGCCCGCCCGAGGTGGAGATACGGGTGACGACCTCCACGGCGGTCGGCTCCGGCTCGGCCTGCGCCATCACCAGCTGCGCGTCCACCGGGGTGGCGGTGTGAATCACCACCGGCTTGTGTTCGGGCTCGGGCGCCGGTTGCGGCGCGGCGTCCGGCATCTGGGCAAAGGCCACGGCCTCGACCATGGGGGCCGCCGCCGCCGCCGCAGGGGCAGGGGCCTCGCCGGTCGCCTCGGCCAAGGCGCCGAAGATGTCGTCCTGCATGGCGTTCACGGCCACTTCTGCGGCGATCATCTCGGCCAGCTCATCCTCTGCCCCGGCAGGCGGCGCGGCTGACGCCACCATGGCGGGGGCGGCCTCGGCGCGGGTCTCTTCAGCTCGGGCCGGGCGCAGGCGCGGGCGCGGCGAGCTGGCCACGCTTCCGGCCACGCGCACCGTCTTGGCGCCCATCACACGGGCATTCGGATCGCTGCTATCAGCCAGCAAGGCGGGCTCTTCGGCGGGCGCGGCCTCATAGGCAGGGGCGGGCGGCGGCACGGTGGCCTTGCCCGGCTTCACACTGGCAAAGCCCAGATCCAGCAACTCGGCCACTTTCGCGTTGCGCTGCGCGGTGGAGGTGCCGCCAAACACGGTCGCAATGATCCGCACGCCATTGCGCTCGGCCGAGGCGGTCAGGTTGAAGCCCGCCGCATTGGTGAAGCCGGTCTTGATGCCGTCGGCGCCCTTGTAGGCATCCAGGAACTTGCGATTGGTCGAAACCACATCGGTCACGCCCGCATCGGTCTCGCGGCGCGAGAAGATGTTGTAATATTGCGGGAAATCATAGAACAGCCGCCGGCCCAGAACGCTCATGTCCTTGGCGGTGGAAAGATGCCCCTTCGCCGTCAGGCCATTGGCATTGACGAAGGTGGAATTCGACATGCCGATGGCCTTGGCGGTGCGGTTCATCCGCTGGGCGAATTTCTCGGGCGAGCCGGAAATGCCCTCGCCAATGGCCCAGGCCGCGTCATTGGCCGATTTGATCGCAGCGGCGCGGATCAGGTGGCGCAGCGCGATTCGCTGCCCGGGTTTCAGCCCCAGCCGCGACGGCGGCTGCCCCGCCGCCTGCCGCGACACCGTGACCATGCTGTCCAGGCTGATCTCGCCGCGTTCAATCGCCTCGAAGGCGATATACAGCGTCATCATCTTGGTCAGCGAGGCCGGATGCAGCCGTGTATTGGCATTCGTCTCGTAGATCGTTTCGCCGGTCCGCGCGTCCATCACATAGGCCGCATAGGGCGCAGCGCCCGAGGGCGTCGGCTTGGTGGCGGAACAGGCGGCGACCACGATGAAGGTTGCCATCAATGTAAAATTGCGGACGAACTGCCCAAGTCGCGAAACCACGTCGCTTCCCCTTGCCTTCGTTTCTGCCTCGGTCGCCCCTGTTTCCGGGGCCTTGTCCAGAAGTTTAGCACGAGGTTAGGACAGGCGAAAACCCCATAATTTCGGCATAGTTAGCCTGTGGCATGTCTGCACATGGGCAGATGTGGTGGGCCATTTGGCGCCAAACACTAGATCAAGCGTCGATTTCCCCCAGAAGCGGGCCAAGCCCCGACAGATCGGCGATTTCCGCGAAGCGCGGATTTCCGCTGGGCGCCTCGGCATGTTCAAAGGCCCAGGTCAGCGGATGCGGCACATGCACGCCCCAGCCCCCGGCCTCGATCACCGGCAAAACATCGGATTTCAGCGAATTGCCCAGCATCATGGCGCCCTCGGCCGTCACGCCGTGGCGGGCAAAGATGCGGGCATAGACCGGGGCGCGCTTGTCGCTGACGATCTCCACCGCGTCGAACAGATCGCCAAGCCCGGATTGCGCCAGCTTGCGCTCCTGATCCAGCAGATCGCCCTTGGTGATCAGCGCCACCTGCGCGCCATGGGCGCGGGCGGCCTCCACCGCTTCGCGGGCATGGGGCAGCAGATGGATCGGATGGGCCAGCATCTCGCGCCCGGCGGCCAGCAGCTCGGCGATGACGGGCGCGGCCACGCGGCCCTCTGTCACCTCGATGGCGGTCTCGATCATCGACAGCACGAAGCCCTTCACGCCAAAGCCGTAATGGCCGATATTGCGCCGCTCTGCCGCCAGCAGACGGTCATGCAGGTGATCCCGGTCGGCGTGATCGGCCAGCAGCTGTTCAAACCGCTCTTGCGTGAGCCGGAAGAAGGTCTCGTTCTGCCACAGCGTGTCGTCGGCGTCGAAGCCGATAAAGGTGATGCGCGTCATGGCGCGACCCTGCCGGATGCGGCGCATTTTCGCCAGCCCCTTTTCGTTCCACGGCTTTGCGCTATACTTGCGCGCCAGAACCAATCGCGAATCCGCCCATCCCGAATCCGCTGCCACCCGGAGAGTGCATTGACCCTTCGCCCGATCATGACTTCGGATAACGACGCCGGAAACGGCACCGGCAATGGCCCGGGATCGGATGCTGCTATCCTGACCAAGGCCAAACCGCGCACGCAGCGCCCGCCCATGTACAAGGTGATGCTGCTGAACGACGATTACACCCCGATGGAATTCGTGGTGCATATCCTGGAGCGGTTCTTTGGCATGAATCATGCGCAGGCCTTCGAGATCATGTTGACCGTGCATAAGAAGGGCCTCGCCGTGGTGGGCGTGTTTTCCTTCGAGGTGGCGGAAACCAAGGTGGCGCAGGTGATGGATTTTGCGCGCCGCCACCAGCACCCGCTGCAATGCACCATGGAAAAGGAGTGAGCGCGCCTCAGGCGCGCCGACCCTCATGCAATCTGTCCGTCTGAATTTCGCGCTGGAAACCGGCGCTTTTGCCCTGCCCGAGGCCGGGCAACTGGCCGTGTTCCGCCCGCGCGCGGGCGATGATCTGTCGGCGCTGCCGAAGGACCGGGTGCAGGTCATCTCGGGTTTCAAGCCCGATGTGGATCATTTCGCCAAGGCCGGGTTCGCGGTGGCGACTGTGGCCGCGCCCGCTGCTGCGGCGCTGGTCTGCCTGCCGCGCGCCAAGGCCGAGGCGCGGGCGCTGCTGGCGGCAGCCGTGGCGGCGGTGCCAGCGGGGGCCACGGTGATCGTGGATGGCCAGAAAACCGATGGTGTCGATGCCATCTACAAAGACCTCCGCGCCCGTGTGGCGGTGACCGAGGCCGTGGCCAAGGCACATGGCAAGATCTTTGCCTTTCCTGCGGCATCCTTGCCCGAGGAATGGGTGGCCGTGCCCGCGGTGGTGGAGGGGTTTACCACCGCGCCCGGTGTGTTTTCCGCCGATGGGGTGGATCGCGGCTCGGCTCTGCTGGCGGCGGCGCTGCCTGCGAAACTGCCGTCGCGCGTCGTCGATCTGGGGGCGGGCTGGGGCTATCTGTCCCACCACATCCTGCAACGCGACGGCGTGAAAGAGCTGCATCTGGTGGAGGCCGAGGCCGCCGCGCTGGATTGCGCACGCCTGAATGTCACCGACCCGCGCGCCCAGTTCCACTGGGCCGATGCAACCCTGTGGCAGGTGCCGCATCTGGCGGGGGCGGTGGTCTGCAATCCGCCCTTCCATACCGGGCGCGAGGCCGACCCGATGCTGGGCGTGGCCTTCCTGCGCGCGGCGGCCCGGATGCTGGCGCCCGATGGCACGCTCTGGCTCGTGGCGAACCGCCATCTGCCCTATGACCTGCCGCTGCGCGCCCTGTTCCGCGAGATCGAGGAGGTCGGGGGCGATACCGCCTTCCGCGTGATCCGCGCCGCCTATCCCGACCGCCGCAAAGGGGCCTGAACCATGTCACTGTCGATTCAAGGCAAGACTGCCATTGTCACCGGCGCGGCCCATGGGCTTGGCCTCGCCATCGCCCGGCATCTGCTGGATCGCGGCGCCAATGTGATGGCCGCCGATATTGACGAGGTCGCGCTGGAGGCGGAATGGGGCGATGAGGCCCGCGCCGAAGGGCCGCTGCGCCTGCGCGGTGGCGATCTGTGCAAGAAGCTGGCGATCACCAATCTGCTATCCGCCACGATGGACGCGTTCGAGCGGGTGGATATTCTGGTGAATGCCGCCCGCGTCGTGCAGCTTTCGCCCGATCCGCTGTGCATCGAGGCCGATGGGGTGGAGGCGATGTTGCAGCAGAACGTGCTGACCAGCCTGCGCGTCAGCCAGCTTTGCGCCAAGCGGATGATTGCGCAGGGCGGCGGCGGGTCGATCATCAACCTGTCCTCCATCGCGGCGCGCCAGTCGCGGCCCGAGCTGATGGGCTGGTCCATCGCCTCGGCGGCGATCGACCAGATGACCCGCAGCCTTGCGCTGGCCCTGGCGCCGCATGGGGTGCGGGTGAATGCGCTGGCGCTTGGTTCGGTGCTGAGCGCGAGCCTTCAGGCGCAGCTGAAAGAGACCCCGGACCACCGCGAGGCGATCATCGCAGGCACCCCCCTTGGTCGCATTGCCGCCGCCGCCGAAATCGTCGAGACGGTGCAATATCTGGCCTCGGATGCGGCCAGTTTCATGACCGGGCAGATTGTGGTGCTGGATGGTGGGCGCAGCCTTTGTGACGCCGTGCCCGCGCCGGCGCATTGAGAGGGGGCGGGATGGAATTTTCGGCACAGCAGCAGCGCGCCTCCGATTGGTTCAATGCGCTGCGTGACCAGATCGTTGCGGCCTTCGAGGGGCTGGAGGCCGAGGCGGGCAGTGACGCCCGCTTTGAGGTGACGCCAACCAGCCGGGACTCGGGCGGGGGCGGGCGGATGAGCGTCTTGCGCCGGGGCCGGGTGTTCGAGAAGGTGGGCGTCAATGTCTCGACCGTCTGGGGCAGCCTGGGCGAGCGGGCGCAGCGCTCGATGGCGGCGCGCGGCGTGCCGGGCATGGCGGAAGATCCGCGCTTCTGGGCCAGCGGTATCAGCCTTGTCGCCCATATGCAGAACCCCCATACGCCAGCGGTTCACATGAATACCCGCATGTTCTGGACCCCGCATGCCTGGTGGTTCGGTGGCGGGGCCGACCTGAACCCCTGCATCGAATATCCCGAGGATACCGCGCATTTCCACGCCACGCTGCAAGCGGCCTGTGATGCTCATGCCGCTGATTACTATGCCAAATTCAAGGCATGGGCCGATGAGTATTTCTTTGTCCCCCATCGCGGACGGGCGCGGGGCGTCGGCGGAATTTTCTATGACGATCTGAACACCGGCGACTGGGAGGCCGATTTCGCCTTCACGCAGGATGTGGGCCGCGCCTTCCTGCCCGCCTTCCTGCCGGTGACGCAAGCCCGCCTTGGCACCCCCGCCGCCGAGGCGGACCGCGAGGCGCAGCTGCGCCACCGGGGCCTCTATGCCGAGTACAATCTGGTCTATGATCGCGGCACCAAGTTCGGGCTGGAAAGCGGCCATAATGCCGAGGCCGTGCTGATGAGCCTGCCGCCGATTGCGAAATGGGAATGATGCGATGACCGATCTGGTGGTGAAGGCGGCCTATGCGACGGTCGCCACGGAGGATGGTCAGGTTTTCGTGGGCTTTGTCGATGCCCGCGATGAGGCCTATGCGCTGTTCCGCCAGCCGGTCGGCGGTGGCCCGATCTGGTTCGAGGTGAATGACGAGGATTTCGGCGCCGAGGATGCCATCGCCGGGGCCGGGATCGGCGCCGAGGGGCTGGTGATCACCCTGTCCCCCGCCAAGATGGGGCGCTTTGGCTATGCCAGCCGCGTGGCGGTGCGCCTCAAGGCCTGCGAAGGCGCGGATGACGCCGTGCGGGCCTTGCAGAAGATGGGTGTGGCGGGGCTCTAAAGCCCTCACCGCCAGTCGAAAAACCCTTTGGGGGCTTGGGCCAGCAGATCACGCGCGAGGGCCTGCCCAAGCGCCGCGCCATCGGCCACCGGGCCTTGCATCTGGCCCGTGATCACCTCGGACCCGTCGGGGCGCAGGATCTCGCCGCGCAGGGTAAGCGTGCCGCCCTCCAGCGTTGCCAGCCCCGCAATCGGGGTTTCGCACGAGCCATCCAGCGCCGCCAGATAGGCGCGTTCCGCCGCCAGCCGCAGCCCGGTTTCGCCGTGATGGATGGCGGCCAGCATCTCGGCCGCGCGGCTGTCATCGGCGCGCCGCTCGATCCCGATGGCGCCTTGCGCCACGGCTGGCAGCATCTCGTCCACCTCGATGGCCGAGCGCGCCACCTGCGCCATGCCCAGCCGGTTCAGCCCCGCCATGGCAAGGAACGTCGCGACCGCCACGCCATCCTCCAGCTTTTTCATCCGGGTCTGCACATTGCCGCGAAACTCGACCAGCTGCAGATCGGGCCGCCGCGACGCCAGCTGCGCCCGCCGCCGCAAGCTGGAAGACCCCACCACCGCGCCCTGCGGCAGATCCGCCAGCCGCGCCACATGGGGCGAGACGAAGGCATCGCGCACATCCTCGCGCGGCAGATAGGTGTCCAGCAACAGCCCCTCGGGTTGCGCCACCGGCATATCCTTCATCGAATGTACCGCGATGTCGATGCTGCCCGCCAGCAGGGCCTCCTCGATCTCTTTGGTGAACAGACCCTTGCCGCCGATCTCTTTCAGCGGGCGATCCAGCACCCGGTCGCCGGTGGTCTTGATCACCACGATCTGAAACGCCTCTTCGGGCAGGCCAAAGGCGGCCATCAGGCGGGCACGGGTTTCATGCGCCTGGGCCAGCGCCAAGGGCGAGCCACGGGTGCCAATGTTCAAAGGGGCGGCGGGGGAGGGGAGCATGATCGACATGGCCTAGCCATAGCCCCGCCCGCGCGGCCTTTCAACGGGGCAAGCGTCGCAGGGGGCTTGCGACATTCGCAGCGCTTGACTTGGGGCCGCCCGCCGCGCAAGTCAGGGCCGATGAACAGGAGCCCCGCCATGACCGAGAAGCTGATCCTCCGCGCGCTGAAAGGCGAGGTGCTGCCGACGCCGCCGATCTGGATGATGCGTCAGGCCGGGCGCTATCTGCCGGAATATCGCGCGACCCGGGCGCAGGCGGGCGATTTTCTGAAACTGTGCTACAACCCGGAACTGGCTGCCGAGGTCACCTTGCAGCCGATCCGGCGCTATGGCTTTGATGCGGCGATCCTGTTCGCGGATATTCTACTGATCTGTCAGGCGCTTGGGGCTGATCTGTGGTTCGAGACCGGCGAGGGGCCGCGGCTGTCCACCATCACCACGCGGGCCGAGCTGGACGCGCTGAAACCCGTCCATGCCATTCATGACACGCTCTCGCCCGTGTATGAAACCGTGCGCCGCCTGTCGCGCGACCTGCCGCGCGAAACCACGCTGATCGGCTTTGCGGGCGCGCCCTGGACGGTGGCGACCTATATGATCGCGGGGCGCGGCACCAAGGATCAGGGGCCGGCCCATGCGCTGAAAGCCGCAGATCGGGCCACCTTTGCCGCGCTGATCGACCTGATCACGGAGGCGACGATTGAATATCTGTCCGAGCAGGTGAAGGCGGGTGCCGAGGTGGTGAAGCTGTTCGACAGCTGGGCCGGAAGCCTGCACGGCGAAGATTTCACCGAATTCGCACTGAAACCGGCGGCCCGCATCATCGCCGAGCTGAAAGCCCGCCACCCCGGCCTGCCCATCATCGCCTTCCCGCGCGAGGCCGGGCCGGGCTATGTCGGCTTCGCCGCCGCGACCGGGGCCGATTGCGTGGCCATCGACAATTCGGTCAGCCCTGAATGGGCGGCGGAACATGTGCAACCCGGCGGCTGCGTGCAGGGCAACCTTGCCTCCAGCCATATGGTGACGGGGGGCGATGCGCTGGTGGCGGAGACGCTGCGGGTGGTGAACGCCTTCCGCAAGGGGCCGCATATCTTTAATCTCGGCCATGGAATCACTCCGGATGCCGACCCGGAGAATGTGCGCTTGATGATCGACACCGTGCGGGGGGCATAACCCGGCACGCTTTTAAGGAGTATTACCAGTCTTATGGCAACTTTGACTTTTTACGACGCGCTCGGGACGGGCGGAGTTTTGCAAAATGGCGATGTTTTCAACAGCGACTTGCGCGGATGGGGCACACCGGAAACCAGCACCAGCTGGCGCGATTCCGACACGGTTTGGGTGACTGTGAGGTATTCGCCCCAAAATCTGTCATTCGGATTCCTTGTCGATGTGCATGGGTATTATGATTACACCATTCGCAATGCCGAAATCAGGACCGACGCACTTGTTTTCGGCGCCACCGGGATTGATGTTCGCACGTCCAACCTGAGTTATCTGCTGACGCGTGGCCATGACCGCATTTATGGCAACCGCTACGGGGATACGCTTGATGCGGGTGACGGACATGATGTGGTCTATGGCCGGGTCGGTGACGACAAGGTCAGTGGCGATGACGGTCGCGACACGATCTATGGTGGAGAGGGCGCTGACAGCCTTTCCGGAAATGATCACGCAGACCAGCTGTTTGGCGAAAGCGGCAATGACAATCTGAACGGGATGAATGGCGCGGATTCGCTTGTGGGCGGGGATGGCGACGATACGCTGCTGGGGGGCCAGCAGGGAGACACCTTGCACGGCGAAGTCGGTCAGGATCTGATTTTTGGCGCCGAAGGCGATGATCGCATGGCCGGGCATGAAGGCCATGACCGTCTCAATGGCGACGCGGGTAACGACATGCTGTTTGGCGGTGGCGGCCGCGACACCCTGGCGGGCGGCAACGGTCGTGACGTGCATTTCCTGGGGCAGGATGCAGATAGCGATGTGATTGTGTTCAATGGCATCCATGACAGTCGCCGGGGCGAAGGTGTCGACACACTCCGCGAATTCAATCGCGCACATGATGTGATTGATTTGAGCGCCATTGACGCACGCGTTCAGACGATGGGCAGCGATGACGCCTTTGCCTTCTCGCGCAGAGGGCCAGCTGCGCATTCGGTCTGGGTCGAAAGCTACACGGGCGGTGTTTTTCTGATGGCGGATGTCGACGGGAACGCGCGCGCGGATCTTCGTATCCGGGTGGCCGGTGTTCAGACCCTGACATTGGATGATTTGATCCTGTGAGGCGTGACCGGGGTGCCTGATAGGCGCCCCGATCAAGGTCAGCACTGTTGACTTGTTCCGCGCCCTGACGCAGGTTTCCACCCGACTCGCATCGGGGAGGATGGCATGCAGTGGGACAAGGTGCTGGCAACGCGCAGCACAAGGATGAAGGCGTCGGAAATCCGCGAGCTTTTGAAGCTGCTGGATCAGCCCGACATCATCTCTTTCGCGGGCGGCATCCCCGATCCGGCGCTGTTTCCCGCGCAGGCCTTTGCCGAGGCCTTTGCGGCGGCGATGACCGAACAGGCCTCGGCGGCGCTGCAATATTCGGTGTCCGAGGGCTATAAGCCGCTGCGCGACTGGATCGCCGGCGAGATGGGCAAGATTGGCGTGCCCTGTGATGCCGACAATATCCTCATCACCTCCGGCTCGCAGCAGGCGCTGGATTATCTGGGCAAGCTGATGCTCTCGCCCAATGATACGGCGATGGTGGGCTGGCCCACCTATCTGGGCGCGCTTGGGGCCTTCAACGCCTATGAGCCGCGCTATCTGCGGCTGGACCCGTTCTCGAATGCCGATCCCGCGCAGGTGCAGGCCGAGGCGGCGGCGGCCGGAGGGCGGGTGAAATTCGCCTATCTTTCCGCCGATTTCTGCAACCCGACCGGCGAGACCGTGCCGCGCGCAGGCCGCGAGGCGCTGCTGGATCAGGCCGAGGCGCTGGACATCGCGGTGATCGAGGATGCCGCCTATCAGGTGCTGCGCTTTGACGGCGAACCGGTGCCGCCGATCCTCGCGCTGGAGATCGCGCGGAAGGGCAGTATCGAGGACTGCCGCACCATCTATTGCGGGTCTTTCTCCAAATCGCTGGCACCGGGTCTGCGGGTGGGCTGGGTCTGCGCGGCGAAGCCGGTGATCGGACGGCTGGTGCTGATGAAACAGGCGGCGGATCTGCATTCCTCGACGCTGAGCCAGATTGCCACGCATCGCGTGGCCTCGGCCATGTTTGAAAGCCACACCGCCAAATTGCGCGCCACCTATGGGGCGCGGCGCGACCGGATGCTGGCGGCGCTGGCGCGCGAGCTGCCGGAGGGCGTGCGCTATACCCGGCCCGAGGGCGGCATGTTCATCTGGCTGACCCTGCCCGAGGGCATGGACGGCGCCGCGCTGCTGGCGCGGGCCATTGCGGAACAGCGCGTGGCCTTCGTGCCGGGCGGGGCCTTCTACGCCGATGGATCAAACCGCAACACGCTGCGGCTATCCTTCTCCTGCGCGTCCGAGGCGCAGATCGACGAGGGAATCGCGCGGATCGGGCGCCTGCTGCGCGGCTGACAGCAGGCAGGGGGGCTGTCTGCCCCCCACGGCCCCTGCGGGGCCTCCCCCCGAGGATATTTTTCAACAGAAAATGAAGGTCTGCCGCCCTGCTCATTTTCTGTTCGGAAATATCCGCAGGGGGTGAGGGCCGAAGGCCCGAGGGGGCGCGCGCGCCCCCTGTCTTACAGGCCCAGCAGCTTGGGCAGCGCTGTCATGTCTGCGAAAGGCTCGGCGCCTTCGGCCAGAAGGGCCGGGCTGGCGCCATGGGGGGCGTAGCCCATGCAGCGCATGCCGGCGGCGCGGGCGGCCTGCGCGCCGGGGGCGCTGTCTTCGATCACCACGCAAGCGGCCGGATCGGCGCCAAGGCAGCGCGCGGCGTGCAGGTAAAGATCGGGGGCCGGTTTCAGCATGTTCAGGTCGCGCCCCGAAAAGATGCGCCCTGCCAGCCGTTCCAGCACGCCGGGATGTTGGCCCAAGGTTACTTGCATCTTGTGCAGGGTGCCGTTGGAACCGATGGCAAAGGGGATGCCTGCGGCCTCCAGCGCCTCGAAGACCGTGAGGATTCCGGGCATCAGCGCGGTTTCCTTGGCCAGGCGGGCATACAGCTTTTCGTAGAACTGTGCTGACCACCCCTCGGGAATATCGGCGCCCAGCCCGGCGGCGATACTGCCGCAGCGCTCGATCGTGCCGCCGAGGAACAGGCGCTCCATCTCGGCGCGGGGCAGGTGCAGCCCGCGTTGGCCGAGGTCTTGGGCCAGCAGGTCAAAGGTGGCGGGTTCGCTGTCGACGACCACCCCGTCACAGTCAAACAGCACGGCGGCAGGTTTTGGGTGGGCGGGTTTCAGAACGGCGCGCAAGGCGATCTCCAGCTTTTGACCCGGGCGGCGAGGGTCTCTGGCGTCACGCCCGGCGGCAGATCGGCATCCGGCACGGCGATGGTGTCGATTTCGCCCAGATGCAGCACGGTGATGCCGGGCATCCGGCTGATGCCTTTGCCCATGTCCCAAGGGATCAGCCTGGCTTCGGTGACCACGCCCGCCGGGGTGAGCGTGAGCGGCGTGCCTTGCGTCCAGCGCCAGTCGCCCGCCTGAAGGCAGTGCAGCGCGGCGCCATTGAGACGCGCGGTCAGCATGGAGCCTGTCACGCAGCCCAGCTGGGTTGCCAAGGTGATGGCAAAGCCGATCTCGAAGCGCACTCCGATCCAGGCGCTCATCGCCAGACCACAGGCATAGGCGCCGCCCGTGATCAGCGCTATGGCCATCAATCTGCGCCACCTCTGGCCGGGGCTGGCATGGATGGCCCGCATCATCGCCGCCGACGATTGGCCGGGTGTGGGGCGGATCGTCAGGCGGATGTCATCGGTCATGGCGCTTTCAGCAGGGTGATCACAGTGCTGCCATAGCTGCGCTGGTCGATCAGGTCAAACCCTGCGGGTGTTTCTGGGGCGGCGCTTTCCTCCCAGACGATCAACGCACCGGGGGCCAGCCAACTGCCCGCCATGCAGGAGGCCAATGCGCGCTCGCCAAGGCCCTTGCCATAGGGCGGGTCCATGAACACGAGGCCGTAAGCGGCGCCCCGGTTCGGCCCCATGCTGGTGGCATCGCGGCGCCAGATGTCGGTCACGCCCATGGCGCGCATCAGCTCGATATTGCGGCGCAGCAGGGCGCGCGCAGCCACGCCGTCATCCACAAAGGCCACCTGCGCCGCGCCGCGCGACAGCGCCTCCAGCCCAAGCGCGCCGGTGCCTGCAAACAGGTCCAGCACGCGGGCGCCGGTGATCGGGTCGCCCGATTGCGCGACGCGGCCATTGATCAGAAGGTTGAAGATCGCTTCGCGCACGCGGTCCGAGGTGGGGCGCAGATGGGCCGAGGGGTCGCCCTCGCCCACCTCCGCCAGTTTCAGACCCCGCGATGCGCCGCCGATGATCCTCATTTCAGCAGGGCTTTCAGATCCGGCACTGTTTCTACCGCCGCCGGATCGGGCGAGCGCCCGGCCTCGATCAGACGCTTGCCCACCATATAGGCGCGCGGATCGTTCATCGCATCCACCGCCAGCAGGGTGTCGCCCGCGTAATACCAGAAGGAAATCGCGCCTTCGCTCCGGCGGGTGGTGATGCGGTCATAGCCGGTATTCAGGCCCGCGATCTGCAATTTGCACTCGTATTGATCCGACCAGAACCACGGCTTCGCCTCATAGGCCTTGCCTGCGCCCAGCATGTTTTCGGCCACCACCTCGGCCTGATCAATGGCATTGCCGACCGATTCCAGCCGCAGCCGGCCGCCCTTGTGCGGAAAGCTGGCGCAATCGCCCGCCGCCCAGATATGCGGCACCGAGGTGGCCCCCTGCGCATCGGTGCGGATGCCGTTTTCCAGCACGCAGCCTGCCGCCTCGGCCAGATCGGTGACGGGCAGGATGCCCACACCCGCAATGACGAAATCGCAGGCGATCTCTTCGCCCGAGGTCAGGCGGGCGCCGGTCACATGGCCCGTGCCCAGCAGGCGCTCAAGCCCGGTGCCCTCGATGATCCGCACCCCATGCGCGGCGTGCAAGTCACGGAAATAGCCTGAGGTTTCTGGCGAGGCCACCCGTTGCAGGATGCGCGGCGCCATCTCGACCACGGTGGCGGTCAGGCCGAGTTTTGCGGCCACCGCCGCCGCCTCCAGCCCGATATAGCCGCCCCCGATGATGACCACCGACTTGCCGGGGGTGAAGGCCGCGCGCATCGCATCCACATCGGCCAGCGTGCGCACGGTGAAGACGCCGCCCAGATCGCCGCCAATGGCCGCTGGCAGGCGGCGCGGGGTAGAGCCGGTGGTCAGTGCCAGCTCGTCATAGGCCAGAACCTCGTCGCCCAGCGTGATCGTGCGGGCGGCGGGGTCGATGGCCGTCACCTTCTGGCCAAGGCGCAGCGTGATGCCCTTGTCGGCGTAAAACTCCTCGGGGCGCAGATACAGCCGGTCCAGCCCCATCTCGCCCAGCAGATAGGCCTTGGACAGCGGCGGGCGCTGATAGGGCGGCACCGGCTCCTCGCCGATCAGGGTGATGTCACCGGCAAAGCCCTCGGCCCGCAGCTTCGCCACCAGCGCCGACCCGGCCTGACCGGCCCCCACCACCACGAAATGCGACATCCGATCCCCCGCCCTCTGGCTCTGTTCCCGGTTGGACCCTATATCTGGGGCGAGTAGAAACGCAACGCGCGAGAGGGACGAAGAATGACGATTTCCGTAGGGGATAAATTGCCGGGCGCCAACCTGCTGCGCATGGGCGAAAACGGGCCGGAATCGGTGGATCTGGGCGCCAAGCTGGCGGGCCGCAAGGTTGTGATCTTTGGTCTGCCGGGCGCCTATACCGGCGTTTGCACCACCGCCCATGTGCCCAGCTTCATGCGCAACATGGACAAGCTGACCGCCAAGGGCGTGGCAGAGGTGATCTGCATCTCGGCCAATGATCCCTTCGTGCTGAAGGCCTGGGGCGAGGCCACCGGCGCTGCGGCGGCTGGCATCACCTTCCTGGGCGATGCGCAATCCGAATTCATCAAGGCCATCGGGCTTGATTTCAGCGCCCCCCCGGCCGGGCTGATCAACCGCTCCAAGCGCTATGCGCTGCTGGCTGAGGATGGCGTGGTGAAGGTGCTGCAAGTGGAGGACAGCCCCGGCCAATGCTCGATTTCCGGCGGCGAGGCGCTGCTGGACGCGATGTAAGCGCAGCTGCCCCCGGCTCTGCGGGCCGGGGGCACTGATCTGACTGTGCCGCGCGGCAACAGGATCGGGCGGGGCGAAGGTTTGTTGCGAAAGCACCGGCGCGCGTGGCGCGTGCAAAGCGCGTCACAGAATTGAACTGGCCATGCATCCCCTGAGGGGATTTGCTTTTGCCGTATGTGCGGTGAGGAAGTGGCGGACCCGGAGCGATTCGAACGCCCGACCCTCAGATTCGTAGTCTGATGCTCTATCCAGCTGAGCTACGGGTCCGTCTTGAGGGGGTGTTTAGCTGCGGGGTCGGGGGGACACAAGGGCCAAAAATGCAGAAAGTGCAAATTTCTGAAAAAACCTATGTGTCACCTAGGCTTGGGCGATGCCAAGAGGGGCTTCTTCGTCCAGACCGCCGCCGCGTGGCAGCTGAATCAGGAACTCTGTCCCCTCGGAATCGCTGCGCAGCAGGTCCAGCCGCCCGCCATGGCCCCGGATCAGCTCGGCAGCGATGGTGAGGCCAAGACCAGAGCCGCCCTTGCGCGCCCCGCCCTGAAAGGCGCGGAACAAATTCTCGCGGGCGCGGGGCGGCAGGCCCGGCCCGGTATCGCCGATACGGATCCACCAGCCCTGTTCGTTCTCGCCGCCGGACAGCTCGATGGTGCCGGGCTGGCCGGTGGCCTCGATGGCCTGGCGGGCGTTGCGCAACAGATTTGACAGAACGCGATGCAACTGCTCGTCATCGGCGCGCAGCATCAGGCCGGGGGGCGCATCCAGCAGGCAGGCGGGATCGCTGTCGGGCGACAGGCCCTCGCCCTCGGCCACCTCCTCCAGCAGGGGGCGCAGGGCAAAGCGGGTCAGGCGCGGCGGGTGTTCCTCGGCCTTGCCAAAGGCCAGCGTCGCCTCGCACAGGTTCACCGCGCGGGTGATCGAGCCCACCAGCTTGGGCGCGGCGCGGGCCACGCCGGGATCGGCGCTTTGTTCGATCCGGTCGGCAAAAAGCTGCGCCGAGGTGAGGATATTGCGCAGATCATGCGCAATCTTCGCCACAGCCCCGCCCAGTTGCGCCAAACGCTCCTTCTGGCGCAAGGCACCGATCAATTCGGTCTGCATGGAAGCGAGGGCATCTTCGGCTTCGCGCAGATCGGCCACGCGGGCGGTGGGGGTGATGACCAGCCGCGCATCCTCGGGCGCGGCGGCATAGGCCTGCATATGGCGCACAACGCGGCGGATCGGCAGAAGGATCAGGCGGCGCGTGGCAAAGAACAGCATCCCGGCGGTGATCGCGCTGATGAGGGCCGAAATCAGCAGGATACGCGTGCCGAAATCGACCAGCTCCCGCCGAAGCGGGCCTTGGCGCAGCGTGATCTCGATCAGCAGGCCCGCCTCCTGCACCGGCTGGCCGATCACGCGGATCACCTTGTCCTGCGGATCGAGCATCACGGCGAGGGCATCATGGATCAGGTCGAATGGCCCATCCATGCGCAGGTCATAGCTGGCGGCGACGGGTTCGGGAATCGGGGAGGACAGCGCCAGTTGCCGCACCTCATCGCGCCGCAGCACGACGTTGAACACGCCCGCATTGGCCAGCAATTCGCGCTCCAGATCGGCCGAGACCATGCCGCCCGCCTCCAGCGCCAGCGAGGCGATCTGGGCTTTCTCCAGCCGGGCTTGCAGATAATCCAGCCGGAACCGCGCCACCGAGGGCACAAAGATCAGCACTTCGGCCAGCAACACAAAGGCCAGCGTCAGCAGCAGGAAGCGCCCCGACAGGGTATTGAGGATTCGCGCCGCCAGTTTTTGCACCGCCCCGCCCGTCACACCTTTGCCCTTCTGCGCCACTTTTCCCTGATCTAGCAAAGCGGCGACGGGAAAAACAGGGCAGTGGTGGCCGCGATGCTGTCAGCGGGCGGAAAATTCACTGCCGGATTGCCGCTTGGCGTTGACTTGGCCCCGCCCCGCCTCTAAGGAACGGGCCTCAGTTGCCGCGGCCCTCCGAATCCCATGGGATTCATCTATATGGGTTCGGGCTGCATTTGAACGATCCGTATCGGAGAGCCGCGATGAAACGCACTTATCAACCGTCGAACCTGGTGCGCAAGCGCCGCCATGGTTTCCGCGCCCGCATGGCCACCAAAGGCGGCCGTCTGGTGCTGGCTGCCCGCCGTCGCGTGGGCCGCGCCAAGCTGTCGGCTTGATTTCCGCTGGCCCTTTCGAGGGCCGGAGGAGGAGAGACGCCATGACACCGCCGCTGGCCGAGGAAGCAGACCGCAAGGATGATGCTTCCGACCGCCTCGCGGCGGTTTCGTCATGTCTGACCTATACAATTCTGGCCAAGCGTGCGGATTTTCTGCGCGCCGCGCAGGCGCGACGGCAGGGCACCCAGGGCTTTCTGGTGCAGGCCCGGCGGCGCGATGACGGGTCGGATGCCGTGCGGGTGGGCTTCACCTGCTCCAAGAAGATCGGCAATGCCGTGATGCGCAACCGCGCCAAGCGTCGCCTGCGCGAGGTGGTGCGCGCCGTGCTGCCGGGCCTGTGCGAACCCGGCTGGGATTATGTGCTGGTCGGCCGCCCCGGCGTGACCATCGACCGCGATTTCGCCGCTCTGAAGGCCGATCTGGCAGGCGCCCTGCGGCAAGTGCATCGCAAGGTATCCGTTCGGGAGTAGCAATTGTGACTCTGTCCCTTGTTGTGACCGAAGATGGCCTTGAGGGGCGCGAAAGCCTGCTTTCCCTCTTGTATGATCAAGTCTCCGCCCTGCTGGAAGCCGGATTTGGGTGGAGCGCTCTGCCCTCCGACCTGCGCAACCTCTTTTGCCTGAGCTATTACAAGGGGCAGGTTGAAAACGGCGGCCATGGGCAGTTCATGTCCAACGCGGCCGGGTTTCACGGGGGCGGGCCAGCGCGCATTCTGGGCTGGGCTGCGGAGGGCGCGCAAGACCTCGGGCTGGCAGAAACCGGCGCTGTCATCGCGGCCTTTCAAGGCTGGATCGACGCGCATCCTGACGATCTCGCGGCACTTGCTGATTTTGACATCGACAGGCTGCCAGCCATCGAAAGCCTTGATCGGCAACTCTATCAGGCGGATCGCGGCGCGGATGCCGCCGATCTGGCCACGATGCGCGCGGATGCGAAACTGCGCGCGTGGCAGCCCCGGATCGTGGTGGGGCAGGCAGCGTTTTACC
Organism: Gemmobacter sp.; assembly: GCF_016792925.1. Classification (GTDB taxonomy): domain Bacteria; phylum Pseudomonadota; class Alphaproteobacteria; order Rhodobacterales; family Rhodobacteraceae; genus Gemmobacter. The sequence goes on along the minus strand of NZ_JAEULU010000089.1, from coordinate 64 downwards.
CGCGCTTGCGTGAACTGGCGCAAAGTGCCATTGGCCCGGATGCGCCCGCGATCCTGACCCGCCG
>NZ_JAEULU010000050.1 GCF_016792925.1 Gemmobacter sp. | reverse complement strand
AATTCCGTAAAGAAACCATGTCGTCCCGCCGCGTGCGCTGAGAGGTACGGAATGCCAGCGCGCTTGCAGATTGTCAGCCATGCTGAACGGTAGCCGGTCGGGGTTGCATAGCCGAATACTCGGGCCGGCAGGACTGCCCCTCGCCGGGTATCAACCGGACGCCGTGCCGGTAGGTTTGCCAGTTCGACAACCATCGCCCGGCTGATCGTGACCCATTGCTCCGGGTGTCCTTTTTGGGCCTTTAGCCTCACGCGGCTGTTCATGAGGTCGAGGTCGCGCTTTGTCAGCGCCACGGCCTGCCCTATGCGCGCGGCGGTCTCAAACATAAATGCGGCTAGCGCGCGGTTGTATGGATCGGCGGCAGCGCGGAAGGCCTCCAGCCAGTCGCGCGTGGCGGGCGTGCTGGGCACCCGAGTGACTTTCCCGCGTGATTGGTCCTGTGTCACCCTTTGCATCTGGGTGTAGCGCTTGACCTTAATCGGGGCGCATTTTCCGAGGTCATGAGCGTTGTTGATCACCGCCCGCGCGGGCGTCACGATCTCGCGCCACCACGTATCGGTGCCAGCGTCGGGTCGTAGTTTTGGGCCGAGGTCGCGAAGGGTGCGCGGGGTCACCTCGGACACTAAGCTGCTGCCGATCTCGGCAACAATCGGTAGCAGCATGCGAGCCGTTTTGGCGTTGGTCTGATAGAGCAATACCGCGTCTGCAAATGTCAGTCCGCGCTCTTCCTCGCCAACAAGGTAACGCCGGATCGCCCGATCCTCTTCGGCCCTGCACCAGTCGCGCGCGCCAGCTTCGTCAGATGCTCCAGTGCTTTTGCGGTAGTATTCGGTGATTGGCCTGCCATTGTACTCGACGCGCCCTTTTGCCCACCAGGTATTGCCACGAAGGTATGCGGTGAGCGGCATCTGGGAGTGGCCTCCGTGAGAATCGTGTCGAGTTGTTGGGGGGTGATGATCATCGCTCGCCCGATGCGATGGCAAGCCCCGAGCTTGTTGGCTCGCTGTTTGATCGTGCGCGCGCTTACCGAGAGCCCCCGGCCCGCCATGATGGCAGACCATTCCTCTGGTGTTTTCCCAGAGTCTAAGATGCCGCCCATGTCAGCCCTCCTCTCGCAGGCGTTCGAAATAGAACGCGACCCTCGCATCGCTCATTGCTCTGCCCTCTCGATCTCGGCCAGGTGGCCACAGTTGGCGCGCACCAGGGCAGCTGCGACGGGCGGGCAAACGCTGTTGCCGCAGCAGCTCACCTGCACATGCCCCGGAAAGGCGCGGAATTTCGGGGCTTGTGCGCCGCCATCATGCCCCACCGCAGGGCAATTATGCCGTGATCAAGATCGCGGAAGAGGCGCGGGATAACGCGCGCCGTCGCACGATTGTGCAAGAGCGCCTGCGTGACGGCGTGGCGTCCGATGAGGATCGGCGCTGGTTGCGCGATTGGGAGATGGATCAAGAGGCGGCACTGGCATTGGTGCGAGCCGGGCAGGAAAAGAGGGGCGAGGTATGACGCAGATGGGCATGACGGCGCAGGGCTATCCGGTGGTGGGCGAGAGTGCGGACGCGGCACGGCTGCGGGCTGAGCGCGAGCGGCTGGCTGAGCTCAAGGCGCGGGCCTCTGTGCCGGATCGCTGCGGGCCGGAGATCATTGCGCAGCCTGCGCGCGGGCCGATGGTGGCGCAGGCGCCAATGGGGTTGATTCCGGATGGTAGCGAGAGCGGGTGGAAGCGCGAACACCTCGGGTATCGTGGTCGAGATCACGCGCGGCAGGCTGATGCGTTTGACCTGATGGAGTTGCAGGCCCGCCGTGCGGCAAAGGGCGGCGAGGTGGCGCCTTTGTTCACGGCGGCGCAGGTGGGCGCAGCCCGCCGCTATGCCATGTTGGTGGAGCGCCACGATGCGGCAGGCATGCGGTGCTCGTCGGTCGAGGCGCAGCGGTCATCCGGTGGCTGCGGTGGTGGGTCATTCATGGACACCATACTGTATGAGGGTGACGTGATCCGGGTCATGCGCCGGGCGATTGGCGATGGCGTGGCCATGGCCGTGCGGCGTGTGCGTCCCTCTGCGCGTGGGGCCCGCGTTGGTATCCGTGATCGGGTGCTGGTGGATTCGGTTTGCCTGCAGGGGCAGACGGTTTCGCAGGTGCTGGAAGCGCATGGTTGGGCGGATAAGGGCGAGAACAGGGCGGTGTGCCGCAAGGCATTGTGCGCTGCGCTCGATCGCATGGCCTTGGCTCGTGTGCTTGTAGATGAAGTTAAGCTGGGGCTTGACGGTTAAGTCCGCCCACGGCATGCTGCTCAGCATACTCGAGAAGTGCGCCCGCAGGGAAACCTGTCGGGCGCTTTCCGTTTCCGGGGGTGGTGATGGACATTAGCTTGACCATCGACACCGGACCATTCACCGCCGCGATGCAAACGCTTGCGGATCGGGATTTGAGGATTGCTGGTGTCTGGGCCGTGAACGACATGGCCGAAGAAATCCGGCAAGACGTGTCCAAGCGGATGACTGTCGTGTTTGATCGTCCGACGCCTTGGAGCTTGAATGCCTTCATGGTCTGGCGCGCAACGCAGCAGACCATGGCCGCCTCGGTGCAGTTGCGGCCATCTGCCGGATCTCGCCATTACCTGCATGTGCAGGAAGAGGGCGGGCCAAGGCCGCAAACCGGGTTGGAAAAGGCCCTGAATATGGCGCTGGCGGTAGATGGCGATGTGCGCTCGGTCATTCCTGGCGAGTTCGCCAAGCTGGATGCCTATGGCAACTGGTCGCGGGGCGAGCGCAATCAGGTCATGTCGCAGCTCAAGGTGCAACGCGACGCTGCCGCAAATGAAACGGTCGCCAGCCGCAAGCGCGCTCCGAGGCGCTCGCGCTACTTCGTGGCCAGCAAGGGCTTGGCGCCGGGTGTCTATCGCCGTGACGAAGTGGGTGGTGCAGCCCTGCGGGTGCTGAAGCTATCGGCCAAAGTGCCGGTCTATCAGCAACGGCTTGGGTTCTATGAAGGGGCGCAGCGCCTCTTTGAGGCGCGGATGACTGACCATCTGACGCGGACCATCGGCCAGATCATCGCCAAGCGATTCGGGTAGGCCTTTGGGTCCTTCCCCGGCATTCCCTGCACGCGGGTAATTCGAACCCCGTTACATGAGGGCCGGGGAAAATTTTGCATGGTGCATGTTACCGTGCTTGTTGTTGTTCTGAAAAGGAAAAATCGTGTCACACCTCATCGCGCTGTCGGATGGGGAGGTGCTGGACGTGGCGGCATGGCCTCTGCCCGATGCGGTCGAGGATGGTGTGCTGAACCGTTCGCAGCTCGCCCGTGCGTTTGAAGTGACGGAAAACACCGTCACCAAATGGATGTCGCAAGGCATGCCGGTCTTGTCTGAGGGGCAAAACGGCGTGGCGTATGAATTCCAGTTGTCGCATTGCTGGGCGTGGCGCGCTTGGCGGGCTGACAAGATCCGCGCGACCAAGGCGCGCGGGGATCAGATCGCCGCACAAGCAGCGCTGGCTTTCCGTAACTTGGATGATGATCAGGCCGAGGCCGAAGCCGGGATGACGGCGGCAGAGGTGCGGGCATGGTCTGAGGCTGAGTACGCCCGCAACCGCCTGGCCGAACAACGCGGCGATTTGATCCGC
>NZ_JAEULU010000038.1 GCF_016792925.1 Gemmobacter sp. | reverse complement strand
GCCACGATCAGCGGCACCCAAAGCGTGAATTTCGGCGGAGGCGGCAGGTTTTCCATGCCGCCTTTATGCTTTTGAAACCTTTCGATGGCGTTAATCGCGATATGATCCCGCGCGACGCCCCGCCTTTGCAGCAATCTCCGGCCTATGGTCAGGCCATGGCCGCCCTGGGCGCCCGCGCGCATGCGGTGGGCGCGGTGCACCTGATCGAACGCCCCGGCCTGCGCCTGATCCAGCGCGCGACCCTCACCTTGCCCGAGGCGCGGCGGCTCGCCCGCTTTCCCGGCGCCACGATCCTCACCGCGCCGCTGCATGGCCCCGGCCTTCTGCCGCTGGTCACCGCCCGCCATCATGCCGAATGGGACTTGTCGCCCCCGCCCGAGGCCTTGCGTGCGGGGCTCCATGGCAAATGGCGCAATGCGCTGCGTCGCGGCGAGGCGCTGCATCTGGGCCAGGACGACCCGCGCGCCCTCGCCGATCTTCTCGCGCGCGAGGCCGAGCAAGCGCGCCACCGCCGCTATCGCAGCCTGCCTGCCGGGTTTGTTGCCCATTGGCCGGGGCCGCGCCTTTTGCTGCATCTGCGCCACAAAGGGGGGCTGGAGGCCGCGATGCTGTTCCTGATCCATGGCGGCGCCGCCACCTATCACATCGGCTGGACCAGCGCGGCGGGGCGGGCGCGGCAGGCCCATCGCGCGATGCTGTGGCAGGCCGCGCTGCATCTGCGCGCCGCCGGGGTGCGGCGGCTGGACCTCGGCCCGGTGGACAGCACGAATCCCGGCCTTGCCCGCTTCAAGCTGGGCACCGGCGCGCGTCTCACCGATCTGGGGCCGACCAGCCTCGTGCTGCCGGGCTGACCGCTGTGACAATTCGCGCCCCTTCCCGTGCCGGGGCGGATGGGCTAGCCTGAGGCCTTATCGCGAGGCCTGAATGTCTGATCCCAACGCGCCCCCTCCCGGCTATCGGCCCAAGCTGCTTCCGCCGCCGCAATTCCCGCTGCGGCGCCCTGCCTTGTTCGCGCGCATGCCGCCTGCGGTTTTTCCCGTGCTGATGGGCGCTTTGGGCCTTGGGCTTGCGCTGCGGCGCGGGCTTGCGGGCTTTGGCGTTGCCAGCGACCCGGCCGAGCTGGTGCTGGGTCTTGCCGTCGGCCTCTGGGCCTTTGCGGCCCTCGGCTATCTGCTCAAGCTGGCGCGGCGCCCGGCCGTTCTGCTGGAGGATCTGCGCGTCCTGCCCGGCCGTGCCGGTCTGGCGGCCGCCTCGCTGGGGCTGTTGCTGGTGGCGGCGGCGCTGGTGCCCTATTGGCCGGGCGTGGCACGCGGCGTGCTGGCGGCCGGGCTCGGCCTGCATGCCGCCCTCGCGGCGCTGGTGCTGCGGCTGTGGTTCGCAAACCCGCCCGAAGCGCGCGAGATCACCCCGGTCTGGCATCTGCATTTTGTCGGGTTCATCATTGGCGGGCTGGCGGCGGCCCCCTTGGGGATGACCGGTCTGGCCACCGCGCTGCTCTGGCTCACGCTGCCTGTCGCACTGGCGATCTGGGCGGCGTCTGCGCTGCAACTCATCCGCCGCATCCCGCCCGCACCGCTGCGCCCGCTGCTGGCGATCCACCTCGCGCCTGCCAGCCTGTTTGCCACGGTCGCCGCCAGCCTCGGGTATGAGCGGCTGGCCGATGCGATGCTGGTGCTGGGCGCGCTGATCGCGCTGGCCCTGCTCTTTGCCCTGCGCTGGCTGACGGTCTCCGGCTTTTCGGCGCTGTGGGGGGCCTTCACTTTCCCGCTGGCCGCGTTTTGCAGCGCACTTTTCGCCCGGGGCCTGCT
>NZ_JAEULU010000022.1 GCF_016792925.1 Gemmobacter sp. | reverse complement strand
CCGCTTTGACGATCCGTATTTCAGCCTGAACGACGGGTTGAGCGAGACGCGCCATGTGTTTCTGGCCGGAAACCGCCTTGAAACGCGGCTGCGCGACGGTTTTCAGGTGGCCGAGCTGGGCTTTGGCACCGGGTTGAACCTGCTGGCCTTGCAGATCCTCTGGGCCGGGATGGGCGCCCCCGGCACGCTGCGCTTTAGCAGTTTCGAGGCCTTCCCGATGCAGGCCGCCGATATCGCCCGCGCGCTGGATCACTTTCCCGAGGCGCGCGCGGTGGCCGACCCGTTTCTGGCGCAATGGGCCGCCGGGCAAACCCGGCTGAGCCTGCCGGGGATCGAGGCCGAGATCGTGATCGGTGATGCCCGCGCAACCCTGCCCGGATGGCAAGGCCGGGCGGATGCGTGGTTTCTGGACGGTTTCAGCCCGGCCAAGAACCCCGAGCTGTGGTCCGATGCGCTGATGGCCTCGGTAGCGGCACATACTGCGCCAAATGGCACGTTTGCGACATATACTGCCGCTGGTGCGGTGCGGCGGGCTTTATCTGCCGCCGGTTTCGCGGTAGAGCGGCAGCCGGGCCATGGCCGCAAACGCCATATGAGCGTGGGCCGCCTGCCCTGACAGGAGGCCGCTTTGGCACGCGCACAACAAAACACCATGCTGGGCATCGTGCTGATGTCGGCCACAGCCCTGATCTTTGCCTTGCAGGACGGCATCTCGACCCATCTTTCCGGCACCTATAACGTCTGGATGGTGGTGATGATCCGCTTCTGGGCTTTTGCCGCCTTCGCGCTGGCGCTGGTGGCGCGGCAGCCGGGCGGGGTGCAGGCTGCGCTGCGGTCCCGCATGCCTTGGGTGCAGTTTCTACGCGGGGCAGTGCTGATCCTGGAAGTTTGCGTGATGATCCTGGCCTTCATCAAACTGGGCCTGATCGAAAGCCATGCGGTTTTTGTCTGCTATCCACTGATCGTGGCGGCGCTTTCGGGGCCGATCCTGGGGGAGACGGTCGGCTGGCGGCGCTGGAGCGCGATTGCCGTGGGGTTTGTGGGCGTCATCATCATCCTGGACCCCGGCGCGGGCGTGTTCAGCATCTGGGCGCTGATGCCGCTGTTCTGTGCGGCGCTGTTTGCGCTGTACGGGTTGCTGACGCGCTATGTGGCGCGGGCGGATGCGGCGATGACCTCGTTTTTCTGGACGGGCTGGGTGGGGGCGCTGCTCATCACCCCGGTCGGGCTGTGGATGTGGGAGCCGATGAGCGGTGCGGATTGGGGCTGGATGGGGCTGCTGTGCTTCACGGCGGCAGCGGCGCATTTCATGATGATCAAGGCTTATGAGGTGGCCGAGGCCAGCGACATCCAGCCTTTTGGCCTGTTGCAACTGGTGTTCATCGCGGGGCTTGGGGTCTGGGTGTTTGACGAGGCGCTGCGGCCGAATGTGGTGGTGGGCGCGGCGGTGGTGATGGCGGCGGCGCTGTTCACGCTATGGCGGGCAAGGGTGACGGCGCGGGGGTGAGCGGTCCCATCCGGGCGGATCAGGAAAAGCACCGCTTTTCCCCGCCCGGTGTAGAAGCGGCACCGCAAGACCATGTCAGCAGAGATGCCATAGGCCGGCGCCAGCCCTGGCGGGTGCGAAGCGCCCGCCGCCCGAAGGGCGGGCGCTGGCCGAGTGCCTTTGGGGCACTCGCCCCAAACGCGGAAACGCCTCCGCGTGACCTCGGCAATGGCCTCGGCCAAGGCGCCGGACTACACCGCGATATTGTCGATCAGCCGCACGCCGCCGATCCAGGCGGCGGCCAGCAGGCGGGCGGGCTGGTCCAGCGTGGTCATCGGCTCCAGCATCGCGGCGCTGCGCAGGTCGAGGTAATCAACCTCGGTAAAGCCCGCCTGACGCAAATCCTCGCGGCCCTGTGCCAGCACTGCTGCCACATCGGCGCCGCCCTTGATGGCCGCAGCCACCTTGCCCATCACCTTGTAAAGCCCCGGCGCCTGCGCCCGGCTCAGCGCATCCAGCCGCACATTGCGCGAGGACATGGCCAGCCCGTCCGCCTCGCGGATCGTGTCGCAGCCCACCACCTCGATGGCGATGTTCAGATCGGCCACCATGCGCTTCACCACCTGAAGCTGCTGCCAGTCCTTCTGGCCGAAATAGGCGCGGTTTGCCTGCGTCATGCCAAAAAGTTTGGCCACCACCGTCGCCACCCCCTCGAAATGGCCGGGGCGCAGCGCGCCTTCCAGCGGGGCCGTCACGCCCTGCACCGCCACGCCCGTGGCGAAACCGGCCGGATACACTTCTTCCGGCGCGGGGGCGAACAGGATGTCGACGCCTTCGGCCGCCAGCATCGCGGCATCGGCCTCCTCGGTGCGGGGATATTTCGCCAGATCCTCGGCATTGTTGAACTGGGTCGGGTTCACGAAGATCGTGACGATCACCCGGTCGCAGCCGCGCTTGGCGGCGCGCACCAGGCTCAGATGCCCCTCATGCAGCGCGCCCATGGTCGGCACCACGCCAACCTGACGGCCATCCTGTTTCCAGCCGCGCACGCGGGTGCGCAATTCAGCAACGGTTCTTAGGGTCTGCATCTCAGGTCTTTGGTTCCTTGGCGGGCAATACATCCGCGAAAGCATGTTCCGGCGCGGGGAAGCTGCGGGCGCGCACTTCGGCGGCATAGGCAGAAATCGCCTCATCCGCCGCAAGCCCCAGCTCTCCGAACCGCTTGACGAATTTGGGTCGGAAATCGGTAAACAAACCAAGCATGTCATCGACGACAAGCACCTGCCCGTCGCAATCCACCCCGGCGCCGATGCCGATGGTGGGGATGCTGAGCGCCTTGGTGATGCGCCCGGACAGGCCCTGCGGCACCTTTTCCAGCACCACCGAGAAGGCCCCTGCCGCCTCGACCGCGCGGGCATCGGCCATCACCTTTTCGGCCTCGCCATCGCGGCCCACCACCTTGTAGCCGCCCAGCGTGTTCACCGCCTGCGGGGTGAGGCCGATATGCGCCATCACCGGCACCCCGCGCGCGGTCAGGAAGGCGATGGTCTCGGCCATATGCTGCCCCCCCTCCAGCTTCACGGCGGGCGCGCCGGTTTCTGCCATCAGGCGGGCGGCGTTGCGATAGGCCTGCGCCGGGCCTTCCTCATAGCTGCCAAAGGGCATGTCGATCACGACCATGGCTTTCTGGCAGCCACGCACGACCGAGCGCCCGTGCAGGATCATCATGTCCAGCGTGACGCCCAGCGTGGAGGGCAGGCCATGCAGCACCATGCCCAGCGAATCCCCGACCAGCGCGATGTCGCAATGGCGATCCACGATGCGGGCCATGGGGGTGGTATAGGCCGTCAGCACCACAAGCGGCGTGCCGCCCTTGCGGGCCAGAATATCGGCGGGCAGCACGGGGCGAAGGGCGGTAGAAGCGCTCATGTCTCTCTTGCTCTCCCTAAACCAAGAGGAATGATGGTGGCGCCTGTATAGCCCCCCCGCCTGTGCCGCACCAGCGAAAGTTCCGCGCTGCACGGCGGCGAGGCCGCGTGATGCCCCGAGGTTACGTCAAATCTGAGGCAGGTGGCGCACCGCCCCCGGGCTTGACGGCACGGCGGGGCTGCGCAGGATGGCGGGCAGCCGCAACCGACCTGCACCCGACCGATACCCGACCGATAACCGAAAGGACAAACCGTGCGCTTCCTCCAGCCTGTCGACCGCAACGCCGTGACCCCCGAGGTGGCGCGGCCCGATCCTGCAAAGGTGCTGGCGGGCGATCCTGTCCACAGCACCTGGAACATCGAGGAACGCGGCACCCTTTATTGCGGGCTGTGGCAATCGACCCCCGGCAAGTGGAAGGTGTCCTATTCCGAATGGGAATATGTGCATATTCTGGAGGGCGTCTCGATCCTCACCGATGCGCAGGGCCATGCCACTACGCTGCGCGCGGGCGACAGCTGGATCATCCGCCCCGGTTTCGAGGGCACCTGGGACTGTGTGGAGACCACGCTGAAGGATTATGTGATCCTTGCCTGAGCCTCTTTCCCTGCCGCCTCTGGCATGACAAACTTGTGGCGGGCCGTTGGGCCTGTTTCTGAGGTAAAGGGTATTGCTCATGCTGTGTCGCGCGCTTGGTCTGGCTGTTGCGGTGGCAGGTTCGGTGTCTGGGGCGCCGGTCGCACAGGCGCAAACCACAACGGGTTCCGCCACCACGGCTCCCACAGCCATGCCCCCCGCGCAGATGGTGCGGGCCGAGGCGCCCGAGGCCATGGTGGCCCTGATGCAGGAGCTGGGCTACCGGGCCGAGCTGACCACTGACGGGCAGGGCGACCCCAAGATCAAATCCGCCGCCGGGGGCGCGAATTTCAGCGTCTATTTCTATGGCTGCTCGGATCATCGCGGCTGCCGCTCGGTGCAATTCTCGGCGGGGTTTGACACCAAGGACGGCAGCGATCTGGCGCTGATGAACGACTGGAACCGCCATAACCGCTATGGTCAGGCCTCGCTGGACACGGAAAACGACCCCTATATCGAGATGGACATCGCGATGCAGGGCGGCCTTCCGCGCGAGCTGTTCGAGGCGAACCTGTCGATCTGGGACAATATGCTGGCCGACTTCCAGCGGCATATCGGCTGGTAAGGCGGCCCCTCAGTCGAGGGGGATCACATCCACCGCCTGCGTGCTGTCTTGCCCGCCCGCCGTGCGGATCGCGCCTTTCACCGGGGCCACATCGGCATAATCGCGGCCCATGGCGACGGTGATGTAATCCTCGCCCGCCCATTGCGCATTGGTCGGGTCATATTCCACCCATCCCTGCGCGGCGCCACACCAGACTGCCACCCAGGCATGCATGGCATCCACCCCCTCCAGCCGGGGCTGGCCCTCGGGCGGGTAGGTGCGCAGAAAGCCCGAGACATAGGCGGCAGGCAGACCCAACGCGCGCAAGCCCGCAATCATGATCTGCGCGAAATCCTGACAGACGCCGCGCCGCAGGGTGAAGGCCTCAACCGGCGTGGTGGTCACATCGGTGGCCTCGGCGTCATAGGTCATCGCCTTGTGCAGGCCACGGCCCACCGCCTCTACCGCCGCGCGGGCGCTGTGTTCGGAGCGGATCAGCGCGCGGGTGAAGGTGGTGATGCCGGGATCGGCGGCAATCCGGGGCGAGGGCGCCAGAAAATGCAGCGGCGCCGCCGGGCCGATGCCGCTGGCCGGCAGCTCGGCCGCAATCGCCCCCGGCGGCGGCGAGAGGTCGGCCAAGGGCGCGGCCAGCCGCTCGGCCGTGGCGCGCAGATGCAGGGTGATCTGGTCCACCGGCTCGTGCCACACCACCGAACTCGTGGCATTGCCAAAGAAATCCACCCCGTCGCGCCGCTCGTCCGGGGGCGGGGCGATGGTCAGCAGCCGGGCGGTCACGCGCTGGTTCGGCCCGTCTGAGGGCAAAAGCCGCAGCATGTTGCGCACATGATCCGACGCCACCTGATAGCGGTAGTCGATGGTCAGGCGGATGTCATAGCGCATCGGAGCTTACCTCAGATACAGGGCGGAGAGCAGGTCGAACACCTCGCCCAGCCGGGCCCGCAACTCTCCCAGCCGCTTCGGCGCCAGATCAGAGGGCCCCCACACCCGCAGATCGGTATCCAGGGTCAGCAGCGCCCGCTCCAGCGTGCCCAGCCGCCCGCCCGCGCCCGCTTGCGGCAGCTTGCCGACATGGTGGCGCATCTGCGCGATCTGATACAGCACCGCGCGCGGGTTCTGCGCCTCCGACAGCAGCAGGTCCAGCACCGTCTCGCGCGAGGGGCCAAAGCGATAGCGGCGCTGATGGGTCATCACGCTGTCGCCCACCTCGATGGCGATCTCCAGCGCGCCGGGGGCGGCCTTGGGATCGGCGAAGGTCTGCAACAGCATCAGCGTGCCATCCGCCCGCTCTTGCGCGCGGCCCAGCGACAGGAAGCGCCAGCCTGCGAAATGATACATGTTTTCATGCACAAGCCCGGAAAAGCCGCTGATCTTGCGCAAGAGGATCGACATGGCCAGCGCCGCATCGTCGCCGTGATCGACCTTGGCGGCCAGCTTGGCTGCGGTCTTCGCCAGATCGTTCAGCGCGCCCCAGCCATCGGGCGAGAAGCGGTCGCGCACCTTGGCCGCCGCCGCGCGGGCCGAGAAGATCAAGCCCGACAGCGCCTCCGGGATCGGGCGGTCGGGCGTCAGGCCAAGGGCGGCCATGAAATCGGCCATGGCCGACAGGCGCGCCTCTTGCGGGTCGCCGGTTTCGGCCAGCCGCAGATGCCAGGCGCGCAGCAGGCGGATGGCGCCCTCGGTCCGCTCGACATAGCGGCCCAGCCAATACAGGTTGTCGGCGGCGCGGGCGGGCAGGATGCCCGGCGGGCTGCGCTCGAAACTGCCGCCCGAGGCCAGTGTGTCGGGCGCCACCGGGCGCGGCGCCACCACCCAGACATCGGCGACCGAGCCGCCCGCCTGCATCGCCAGCGCCGTGGTGTCATCGCTTTTGCCGATGCGGGCATAGCCGCCGGGCATGAAGGTCCAGCCCTGGGCGGTGCGGGCGGCAAAGACCCGGATCGTCATCGGGCGCGGCACCAGCCGCCCCTCGACCCAGGCGGGGGTGGTAGAGAGCGTGACCGCTTCCTGCCCGACCAGCCGCGCCGGATCGCCCGGGGGCAGCCCGCCCGCCGCCGTCCTGCCCCCGGCGGCAAAGGGCATCGCCGGGTCCAGCGCCATGCCGATCACCATGCGCGCGGCATGGGCCTCG
>NZ_JAEULU010000021.1 GCF_016792925.1 Gemmobacter sp. | reverse complement strand
CACTCTGGCAGGCGGGGATGACCGCGACCGGCTGGAAGGCGGCGCGGGCGATGACTCGCTCTCGGGCGATGCGGGCAATGACACGCTGCTGGGCGAGGCGGGCAATGACAGCCTGAACGGCGGCACCGGCGATGACAGTCTGGATGGTGGCGCCGACAATGACACGCTGATCGGTGACGCGGGCAATGACACGCTCTTGGGCGGCGATGGCAATGACAGCCTGAATGGCGGCACCGGCGATGACAGTCTGGATGGCGGCGCCGACAATGACACGCTGATCGGGGATATTGGCAACGATACCCTTCTGGGCGGCGATGGCGCCGACAACCTGTCGGGCGGGGCGGGCAATGACAGCCTCTATGGCGGCCTCGGCAATGACACGCTGGCTGGCGGCGATGATCGCGACCGGCTGGAAGGCGGCGCGGGCGATGACTCGCTCTCGGGCGATGCTGGCAATGACACGCTGCTGGGCGATGCGGGCAATGACAGCCTGAACGGCGGCACCGGCGATGACAGTCTGGATGGCGGCGCCGACAATGACACGCTGATCGGTGACATTGGCAACGATACGCTCCTGGGCGGCGATGGTGCCGACAGCCTGATGTCCGGCGCGGGCAATGATCAGGTCTTTGGCGGCCTTGGCAATGACACGGTCTGGGCGGGCGATGACAATGACCTGATCTATGGCGGCGACGGCGATGACACGCTGTCGGGCGAGCTGGGCAATGACACCGTTTACGGCGATGCCGGGAATGACACGCTCTCGGGCGCCGATGGCGATGACCGGCTGTTTGGCGGCAGCGGGGCCGATGTGCTGCGCGGCGCCACCGGCAATGACAGCCTTGAAGGCGGCGACGACAATGACAGCCTGGATGGCGGCTCGGGTGATGACACGATCCGCGGCGATGCGGGCGATGACACGATCCTGGCGGGCAGCGGCAATGACCTGCTGTTTGGCGGCAGCGGCAATGACCAGATCACCGCCTCGGTCGGGGATGACACGGTTGACGCGGGCAGCGGCAATGACCTGGTTTCGGGCGATAGCGGCAATGACAGCCTCTCGGGCGGGGATGGTAACGATACGCTCTCGGGCGGGACGGGCAATGACACGCTGATCGGCGGCGCCGGGGCAGACAGCCTCTCGGGCGGCGATGATCGCGACACCTTTGTCATCGGCGCCGACGGCATCGGCGATACGGTCGATGGCAATGAGGGTGGCGACGATGTCGACACGCTTGACCTGCGCGGCATCGGCAAGGCGCTGACCAATATCATCTTTGACCCCGCCAACCCGGAAAACGGTGTGGTCCAGTTCCTTGATGCCAATGGCAATGTCATCGGCACGATGAACTTCTCGAATATCGAGACGCTGATCCCCTGCTTCACCCCCGGCGCGCGGATCGCGACGCCGCAGGGCCTGCGCGCAGTCGAGACGCTGCGGGTGGGGGATCTGGTGCTGACCGCGGATCACGGGCCGCAGCCTCTGGTCTGGGCGGGGGCACGCCATCTGGGCGCGGCGGAACTGGCGGCCAATCCGGGCTTGCAGCCGGTGCGCATTGCCGCCGGGGCGCTTGGTCTTGGCCTGCCCGAGCAAGATCTGGTCGTGTCGCCGCAGCACCGCATGGTGTTCAGCGGCCCGCGTGCCGAGATCCTGTTTGGCGAGGCGGAGGTCTTGGTGGCGGCGCTGCATCTGGTGGGCCTGCCGGGCATCACCCGTGACGCTGTGCAGGAGGTCACCTATCTGCACATCATGTGCGCCGATCACGAGTTGATCTCGGCCGAGGGCGCGCTGACCGAAAGTTTCCAGCCTGCCGCCCGGCAGTTGCCCGGCATGGACAGGGCGCAGCGCGACGAATTGCTGTGCCTCTTCCCCGAACTGGCGCGGGGTGACGTGGCGATGCAGGCGGCGCGGCGCAGCCTGAAGGCGCATGAGGCGCGGGTGTTGCTGGCCGCGTGAGGCGACAAAAGGAAAGGGCACCCGAAGGTGCCCTTTTTCATTTCTCGGGGATCAGGCCGCGGGGGCTGAACCTGAGAACCAGCAGCAGGATCACCCCCAGTGACAACAGCCGCATATGCTGCGCGCTGTCGACCAGATGCGCCTTCAGCGGCCCTTCCGACAGGCCCATGGTGACAAAGCCCATGATCTGCGGCCCAAGCGCCTCCACGATCAGCCACAGCCAGCCGATCAGCAGCGCGCCCAGAACGGCGCCCCAGTTATTGCCCGAGCCGCCCACGATCACCATCACCCAGATCAGGAAGGTGAAGCGCAGCGGCTGATAGGTGCCGGGGTTCAGGATGCCATCCATCGAGGTCAGGATCGCGCCGGCCACCCCGCACAGCGCCGAGCCGAGGATGAAGACCTGCAAATGCCGCGCGGTCACATCCTTGCCCATGGCGCGGGCGGCGTCTTCATTGTCGCGGATGGCGCGCATCATGCGGCCCCACGGGCTTTTCAGCGCGCGTTCCGACAGCCAGATGATGCTGGCCAGCACGGCGAGGATCATCACCATATAGACCAGCTTCACGAAGATCGACGAGAAGGTGACCGGATCGGCGCCGATGCCATGGGCAAGGCTCAGGAACCAGTCGGCCTTTTGCAGCTCGACCTCATAGGGCACGGGCCAGGGCCGCTCGCTCAGGTTCATCATCTTGACGCCCCGGCCCAGCCAATCCTCGTTCTTCATCACCGCGATGATGATCTCGGCAATGCCCAGCGTGGCGATGGCGAGGTAATCCGAACGCAAGCCAAGCGCGGTCTTGCCAATGGCCCAGGCCGCCGCCGCGGCCAGCAGGCCACCGATGGGCCAGGCCAGCAAGACCGGCAGGCCAAGCCCGCCCAGGTTGCCGGTGACCGAGGGGTTGATGGCCTCGACCGCCGAAACCGCCGGGTCAAAGACCATGCGGAAGGCGACAAAGCCCACCAGCAGCACCGCCAGCAGCGTGAGCGTGCGGGCGCGGCCCTTGGCCATGCGCTTCCAGACCTGCACCCCGGCAATCAGGGTGGCGAGGCCGATCAGCAGGCCCAGAACGATGCCACTGCCGCCCGCCGCCCAGCTTTCGCGCACCGGCGGGGCAGAGACGAGGGCGACAGACAGGCCGCCAAGCGCGGCAAAGCCCATGATCCCGGTGTTGAACAGCCCGGCATAGCCCCATTGGATGTTGACGCCGAGGGCCATGATGGCCGAGACCAGCGCGAAGTTCAGGATGAACAGCGCCTGGTTCCACGAGATCAGCAGCCCGGTCAGCACGAACAGCAGGGAAACTGCGGCAAAGAGTTTGGTGGTCTTCGACATCAGTAGGATTTCCCCTTGAACAGGCCGGTCGGCATGAACAGCAAGACGATGATCAGGATGGCAAAGCTGACGGCGAATTTGTAATCCGTGCCCATCAGTTGCAGCAGCCCGTCCGGCGCCAGGCTGTCAGGCAGCACATAGGTTGCCACTTTCTTCCAGGCATAGGTCAGCATCACCTCGGAAAAGGCGATGACAAAGCCGCCCGCGATGGCCCCCAAGGGCGAGCCGAGGCCACCCACGATGGCCGCCGCGAAGATCGGCAGCAGAAGCTGGAAATAGGTGAAGGGCCGGAAGCTCTTGTCGAGGCCGTAAAGCACGCCCGCGATGGTCGCCAAGGCGGCGGCCAGAATCCAGGTCACCTGCACCACGCGGTCGGGGTTGATGCCCGAAAGCAGCGCCAGATCCTCGTTATCGGCAAAGGCGCGCATGGATTTGCCGGTGCGGGTCTTTTGCAGGAACCAGAACAGCGCGGCCACGGTCACCGCGGCGGTGATCACGGTCACCGCCTGACTGCCCTTGATGGCCAGACCTTCGGTCAGCCCGGTCATCGCCTTGAAATCGCCCGCCGAGATCAGGAAGCGCCCGCCATCGGCAAAGTTCTGGTCATCGACGCCGATGATCAGGCGCACGATGCCGTTCATCACGAACATCACCCCCATCGAGACGATGACCAGGATGGTGGGCGAGGCCTTCTGGCGGCGGTAGAAGCGATAGACCACGCGGTCAGTGCCCAGCACCAGCATCGCCGTCGCGGCAATGCCGAAGGGCAGGGCCAGCAGCGCGGTGGGCAGCACGCCCGCCGTGATGCCCAGCGACTGGAACCACCAGGTCAACAGGATGGTGACCATGGTGCCAAAGGCCATCGTGTCGCCATGGGCAAAGTTGGAAAAGCGCAGGATGCCATAGATCAGCGTGACACCCAGCGCGCCAAGCGCTAGTTGCGCGCCATAGGCAAGCCCCGGCACGAAAACGAAATTCAGGAAGGCCACAAGGGCGTTGAGGAAATCCATGGCTCAGCCCCCCAGGAACGAACGGCGGACATCGGGGTCGGCCATCAGGGCCTTGCCGGTATCGGTGAAACGGTTGGCCCCTTGCACAAGCACATAGCCTTTATCCGCAATCTCAAGCGCTTGCCGGGCGTTCTGTTCCACCATCAGGATCGAGATGCCGGTGCGGGCGATCTCGATGATGCGGTCGAACAGCTCGTCCATCACGATGGGCGAGACGCCGGCGGTGGGCTCGTCCAGCATCAGAACCTTGGGGCGCGTCATCAGGGCGCGGCCCACGGCCACCTGCTGACGCTGGCCGCCCGACAATTCGCCCGCAGGCTGATTGCGCTTGGTCTTGAGGATGGGGAACAGGTCATAGACCTGCGCGATGGTGTCGGCGTAATCATCCGTGCGGATAAAGGCGCCCATCTCCAGGTTTTCCTCGACCGTCATCGAGCCGAAGATGTTGTGGGTCTGCGGCACAAAGCCCATGCCCTTGGCCACGCGGGCCTGCGGCGTCAGGGCGGTGATGTCCTCGCCCTCCAGCTTCACATGGCCCTCGCGCAGTTTCAGCATGCCGAACACCGCCTTCATGGCGGTGGATTTGCCCGCGCCATTGGGGCCGACGATCACGGCGATCTCGCCCTTTTCGACGGCAATGGTGCAGCCATGCAGAATATCGGCGCCACCATAGCCGCCGGTCATCTGGTGGCCGATCAGAAAGGGCTCAGCCATGCGCGGCCTCCTTCACCTTGTTCTTCAGGCCGGTGCCCAGATAGGCCTCGATCACGCGCTCATCGGCCTTGATCTCGGCCAGCGTGCCCTGCGACAGCACCTTGCCCTCGGCCAGACAGATCACCGGGTTGCAGATGCGACCGATGAAATCCATGTCATGTTCGATGACGCAGAACGTATAGCCGCGCTCCTGGTTCAGGCGCAGGATGGCGTCGCCGATGGTGTTCAAAAGCGTGCGGTTCACGCCCGCGCCGACCTCATCCAGAAACACGATCTTGGCATCCACCATCATGGTGCGGCCCAGTTCCACCAGCTTTTTCTGGCCGCCCGAGATTTGCCCGGCCTTCAGATCGGCGATATGGCTGATCGTCAGGAATTCCAGCACCTCATCGGCCTTGTCGCGCAGCTTGGCCTCCTCGCGCGCGACCTTTTCGCGGTTGAACCAGGTGTTCCACAGCGTCTCGCCCGATTGCAGGGCGGGCACCATCATCAGGTTCTCGCGCACCGTCATGGAGCCGAATTCATGCGCCACCTGAAAGGTGCGCAGCATGCCCTTGGCGAAAAGCTTGTGCGGCGGCAGCCCCGTCACATCCTCGCCATCCATGATGACGCGCCCCGAGGTCGGCGGCAGCCGCCCCGCGATCACGTTGAACAGCGTGGATTTGCCCGCGCCATTCGGGCCGATCAGCCCGGTGATCGAGCCTTTCGCAATTTCCAATGTCGCACCGTCGACAGCCCGGAAGCCGCCAAAATGCCGGTGCAGATTTTCTACACGGATCATCCCATGTCCCCTGAGAAGCGCCCCCGCAGGTGTTGTGCCCGGTCTGATGCCGGTCCTGTCGGGTCGGGCGGTTCGTCCCCTTAGCAAGACAGCGGCCCGGGGGGCAACCCCGGGCCGCTGCCGATCACACGGCGTGGCGCCGGGCGATCAACGGAACTTCGCGGTCTCGAACTTGCCGTCTTTCACGTCATATTCACGGAAGTTCCCGGCGCTTTCGCCGCTGCCCACCATTTCGACGGCGGTGGCGCCAACATAGTCGATGTCGGTGCCAGCTGCGATCAGCTCCAGCGCCTTGGCCAGCTCGCCCGGATAGATCGGCTCGCCGGGGGCATTGGCCACGTCCATCACCTTGGCGGTCCAGTCCTTGCCGGCGGTCGATTTCGCGGCTTCCATCGACAGCAGAATCAGCGCAGCCGCATCATAGCTTTCGCCCGAATAGGCCGAGGCGCCATCAAAGCCGGCGGCTTTGGCCACTTCCAGATATTTGGCGGCGCCGGGGCTGTCCGTGCCGGGAACCGAGCCGTAGGAGCCATTCAGCGGCGCGCCGATCGACTGGATCAGGGCCTCGCCATACATGCCATCGGGCAGGAAGAAGGTCGAGAAGGCGCCCGAATCGACCGAGGCCTGAATCATGCCCTTGCCGCCCTGATCGACGTAACCGGCGACGACCAGCACTTCGCCACCGGCCGAGGCCAGCGCCGCGACTTCCGCCGAGTAATCGGCCTTGCCGTCTTCATGCGGGGCCGACAGGGTGACCGCGCCGCCCTTGGCGGTGAAGGCTGCGGCGAAAGCATCCGCCATGCCCTTGCCGTAATCGTTGTTGGTATAGGTCACGCCCACCGATTTCACGCCGCGATCGGTCAGGATGTCGGCCATGATCTCGCCCTGACGGGCATCCGACGGGGCGGTGCGGAAGAACAGGCCGTCATCTTCGGCGGTCGAAAGCGCAGGCGAGGTGGCCGAGGGCGAGATCATGCCCACGCCATTCGGGCGCGCCACGTTTTGCAGGACGGCGCCGGTCACGCCCGAGCAGTCACCGCCGACGATGGCGGCCACCTTGTCCGAGGTCACCAGACGCTCGGCTGCCGATTGGGCGGCGGCGGCGTCCACGCAGGTGGTATCGCCGCGCACGGCTGCGACGGTCGAGCCGCCCATGAACTTGCCCGAATCGGACACTTCCTTGATGGCCAGTTCAGCCCCGGCGGCCATGCCCGGAACGGTGGTTTCCAGCGGGCCGGTGAAGCCGAGCAGAACGCCGACCTTCACCTCGTCGGCGGCGGCAGCCCCGGCGAACAGAGCGGTCGCAGCGGTGGCGAGCAGCAGTTTTTTCATTGTGTGACTCCCATGTCGGATATCAATCCTGCCGGGCAGGCTAGACCGCATGTGATCAAAAGAAAAGCGTCCTTTTGGCGATCTTTCGGGCAGTTTCGGCTTGATCCGGGCGGGATGCGACCCACCTTGAGGCAAAGGCGACATGTGGAGGCAGGATGCGGCGGGGCTTGGGGCATTTGGTATCGGGGGTGCTGGCGCTCGCCCCGGTCTGCGCGGCGGCGCAAGAGGTGATCCAGACCAGCGCGGGCCCGATGCGCGTGGTGGCGCAGGCCGAGGGGCTGGACGAGCCCTGGGCCTTCGCCTTTCTGCCCGATGGCGCCATTCTGGTGACCGAGCGGGCCGGGCGGCTGAGCCTGCTGACACAGGCCGGGCGGCAGGAGGTCAGCGGCCTGCCTGCGGTCTTTGCCGAGGGGCAGGGCGGGCTCCTCGATGTGATGGTGCCGCGCGATTTCGCCCGCTCGCGCGAGGTCTGGCTCAGCTTCGCGGCGCCTGTCGAGGGGGGCGGGGCCACTGCGGCAGGGCGCGGGCGGCTTTCGGCGGATGGCACCCGACTGGAAGGGTTCGAGACCCTGTTCACCGCCGAACCCTATGCGGGCGGGCGGCATTTTGGCGCGCGCCTGCTGGAGGCGCCGGATGGGGCGATCTGGCTGACCACCGGCGATCGCGGCACTGGCCCCGACGGGATGGAGGCGCAAGACCCTGCCAAGGTGGCGGGCAAACTGGTGCGCATGGCCCGGGATGGTGCGGTCACCGCGCTGAAGCCCGGCTGGGCGCCAGGAGTGCAAACGCTGGGTCATCGCAACATTCAAGGCGCGGCCTTTGCGCCCGATGGCCGTTTGCTGACCGTCGAACATGGCGCGCGGGGCGGCGACGAGCTGAACCAGATCACCACTTCCGGCGCCAATTTCGGCTGGCCGGTGATCACCTATGGGCGGAACTACAACTTCCTGCCCATCGGCGAAGGCACGGCGAAACCCGGCATGGAGCAGCCCCTGCATTATTGGGATCCCTCCATCGCGCCCTCTGGTCTCATGGTCTATTCCGGCAGGCTGGTGCCCGCATGGCAGGGCGATCTTTTCACCGGCAGCCTCAACAGCGGTTTCATCGCGCGGCTGGACCCGGAAACCCCGGCGGAAACCGGCTATGCCGAGGAGCAGATTGCAGGCGAGACCACAGGCCGGGTGCGCGACATTGCCGAAGGCCCGGAGGGCGCGATCTGGTTCCTGTCGGTCATAGACGGCGCGCTTTACCGGATGGAGCCGGAGGGGTGATCGCGATCTTTCTGGACAATTCATTCAACCATGGGTAGCTCTGCGGCAGTGATACCCGTCAGGGTGGTTTGCAGCGGGGTGCCATGACTTTCGCCGAGTCTGTAAAGATCTGCTTGCGCAAATGGCGTGATCGTTCCGGCCGCGCTGCCCGGTCCGAATTCTGGTGGTTCTGGCTGTTCACCTTGCTGATAAGCTTTGTGGTGGGCTTTGTGGAGGGGCAGTTCGGCCTCGCGACCTGGGGGAGCAACCCGGAGCATCCCTTTTACGGAATGGCCGAGGGACCGCTGAGCTTTGCCCTTATGTGGCTGTTTTTGCCACCCATGGTCAGCGTCGTGGTGCGGCGCCTGCATGACCGCAATGCCTCGGGCTGGTGGGCGCTGGTGCCCTATTCCAGCTATGCTGCGTTGCCGTTTCTGGGGAATTTCCTGCGCGAGGTCGAGGCGACGACCGGCATTGGCAGGCCGTCCGACGCGCTGATCGGCTGGTTTGTCGGCTTTGCCATCTGGAGCGTGGCCGCCCTGATTTTCACCATCGTGATGATGCTGCGCGGCACCCAAGGCGGCAATCGCTTTGGTCCTGACCCGCTGCAACCCGCCGATCTGTCTGAAACCTTCCGGTAAGAGCGCCATGGATATTGTGTCGAGTGTGCTGACGGTCTACCGCAAGACCTTTACCTTTCGTGGCAGGGCGCAGCGGTCTGAATTCTGGTGGTTCGCATTGGTGCAAGCGATCTTGGTGATCGCTGTGGCCGTTGTGGAGATGCGGCTGGGCTGGAGCGAGAATGGCACTGCCATGTTTGGCGAAGGCCCGCTGAGCCTCACCTTCCATCTTGGCCATTTGATGACATGGATCTCTGTCACGGTGCGGCGGTTTCATGACATGGATCGCAGCGGCTGGTGGGTCTTGCTGGCTCTGATGCCGATTGGCAGCCTGATCCAGGTGATCTGGCTGGCAAGACGGGGAACGCAAGGCGAGAACCGCTTTGGCCCTGATCCTTTGCAGCCCGTGCAGATGGCGGATGTGTTCGCCTGACGGCGGCCCGCAGCACCCGCAGGACACCCCGCTTTGACGGACAACCTGTCGTGTCAAACGCCCCCCGCAATGGCCAAGCGATTTCCGTCCGTCACGCGCCTTGAATTCCGGGGCGCGCGCGATTTTTCGTCGTAAAATCGGGTCTTCCCGGACCGCGCGGGGTCAGACCGCCAGCCGGGCGCCCAGGGCGGGCACTGCGCCTTGCGTGCCGCGTTCGCGATAGGGGGTGGTGTTGTAATGGCTCCGATAGCATTTCGAGAAATGCGAGGGCGAGGCAAAGCCGCAGGCCAGCGCCACGTTGATCACGCTCATATCGGTCTGCATCAAGAGGTTGCGGGCCTTTTGCAGCCGCAGCTCCATGTAATAGCGCTTGGGGCTGCGGTTCAGGTAACGACGGAACAGCCGCTCCAGCTGCCGGGTGGACATGCCCACATCATCGGCCAGATCGGCGGGCGAGATCGGGTCTTCGATCGCGGCCTCCATCATCTGAATGACCTGTGACAGCTTGGGGTGGCGCACGCCGATCCGGGTCGGGATCGACAGGCGCTGCGTGTCCTGATCGGTGCGGATCGCGTTGTAGATCAGCTGATCGGCGACCGTATTGGCCAGATCCTCGCCATGATCGGCGGCAATCAGCTTCAGCATCAGATCCAGCGAGGCGGTGCCGCCGGCGGTGGACATCCGGTTGCCGTCGATCACGAAGACCGATTTGGTCAGCTTGACCTCCTCGAACTCCTCCAGAAATCCATCCTGGTTTTCCCAGTGGATCGTCGCCTTCTTGCCATCCAGCAGCCCGGCCTTGGCCAGCGCATAGGCCCCAGTGCAAAGCCCGCCCATTGTGGCCCCACGCCGCGCCTCGCGCCGCAGCCAGCCGGTGACGGCGCGGGTGGTGGCGCGCGGCACATCAATGCCGCCGCAGACAAAGACCGTGTCGTCACGGTCGATCTCTTCCAACCCCATATCGAGCTTGAAGGCCGCGCCATTGGAGCAGACCGCGACCTCGCCACCTTCGCCTGCGAGCTTCCAACGATAGACCTCGCGACCGGCCACACGGTTGGCGATGCGCAGCGGCTCGATGGCCCCGGCAAAGGAGATCATGGTGAAACGGTCCAGCAGCAGGAAAACGAAGCGGCGCGCCTCGGTCTCTTTCGCAATGGCGGTGGCTTTGCGCGGAAGGGCAGTCATGTGCGACCTGTTCGTGTCGGTTTCGGGGTATCTATTCAGGATTTGACCGCGCATTCAAGAGTGCTTGTTGCTTTCGCGGCAAAAGCGGTCGGTTTTGGGGCAGGGGCGCGCGCAAGCGGCTGCCTGCCCCCATTGCCTTTCCCGCCATTTTGCCTATACCCGTTGCGCTACCGCTAACGGACGGAGGACTGCCATGACCAAAGCCTGGTCGAAATCGGATTGGCGCGCAAAGCCTCGGGTGCAAATGCCGGATTATCCGGATCAGCCCGCGCTGAACGCAGTCGAGGCCCAATTGGCAAAATATCCTCCGCTGGTTTTTGCCGGCGAGGCGCGGCGGCTGAAGAAGCAGCTCGCGCTGGCGGGCGAGGGCAAGGCCTTCCTGTTGCAAGGCGGCGACTGCGCCGAGAGCTTTGCCGAATTCAGCGCCGACAATATCCGCGACACGTTCCGCGTCATGCTGCAAATGGCGGTGGTGCTGACCTATGGCGCCAAGGTGCCGGTGGTGAAGGTGGGCCGCATGGCGGGCCAGTTCGCCAAGCCGCGCTCGGCGCCCACCGAGGTTATCGGCGGGGTGGAATACCCGTCTTACCGCGGTGACATCATCAACGGCTTCGACGCCGACATGGCCTCGCGCCTGCCCGATCCGGGGCGGATGCTGCAAGCCTATACGCAGGCGGCGGCCAGCCTGAACCTGCTGCGCGCCTTCTCCACCGGCGGCTTTGCCGACATCAACCGGGTGCATAGCTGGACCCTGGGCTTTGCCGAGCATGACAAGGCCGAGCGCTATCGCGAGCTGTCGAACCGCATTTCCGACGCGCTGGATTTCATGGCGGCGGCAGGCGTGACGGCGGAAACCGCCAACGAGCTGGCGCGGGTGGATTTCTACACCAGCCACGAGGCCTTGCTGCTGGAATATGAAGAGGCGCTGTGCCGGGTGGACAGCATCACCGGCCAGAATATCGCAGGGTCCGGCCATATGATCTGGATCGGCGACCGCACGCACCAGCCTGATGGCGCGCATGTGGAATTCTGCCGGGGCGTGCTGAATCCGATTGGCCTCAAATGCGGGCCGTCGACCACTGCCGATGATCTCAAGGTCTTGCTGGCCAAGCTGAACCCGGAAAACGAGGCCGGGCGGCTGACGCTGATCGCGCGCTTTGGTGCGGGCAAGGTGGGCGAGAACCTGCCGCGGCTGATCAAGGCGGTGCAGGAAGAGGGCGCCAATGTCGTCTGGTCTTGCGACCCGATGCATGGCAACACGATCAAATCCTCGACCGGCTACAAGACCCGGCCGTTTGATAGCGTGTTGCGCGAAGTGCGCGAGTTCTTCGCCATCCACAAGGCCGAGGGCACGGTGCCCGGCGGCGTGCATTTCGAGATGACCGGCAAGGATGTGACCGAATGCACCGGCGGTCTGCGTGCGGTGACCGATGAGGATCTGTCGGATCGCTATCACACCGCCTGCGACCCGCGCCTGAACGCCTCGCAATCGCTGGAACTGGCCTTCCTTGTGGCCGAAGAGCTGACCGCGCGGCGCGACGAGCGGCGGCGCGTGGCAATGTAATCGGGGAAGACGGGGGGCTGTCTGCCCCCCGCGCGCGCTTTGCGCGCTCCCCCCGAGGATATTTTTGAACAGAAAAAGAAGGGGCGTGGACGATTGCTGTCACGCCCTTTTCAACAGCGGCGGTGCATGGTAAGGCAGCGCCACAAATCCGGCGCGGGGGGCCAAATCCCGCGCCTTTTCACACCGGAGAGCCCCAATGGCCATCGAACGCACCCTGTCGATCATCAAGCCCGACGCCACCAAGCGCAACCTGACCGGCAAGATCGTCGCGAAATTTGAAGAGGCCGGCCTGCGCGTCGTCGCCTCCAAGCGCATCCATCTGTCGCCCGCGCAGGCTGGTGCTTTCTATGCCGAGCATTCGGAGCGTCCGTTCTATGGCGAGCTGTGCAGCTTCATGGCGTCGGAGCCGGTGGTCGTGCAGGTTCTGGAAGGCGAAGGCGCCATTGCCAAGAACCGCGAAGTGATGGGCGCGACCGATCCGGCCGCTGCCGATGCGGGCACCATCCGCAAGGAGTTCGCCCTGTCGAAAGGCGAGAACTCGGTTCACGGGTCGGATTCGGAAGCCTCGGCTGCCCGCGAAATCGCGTTCTTCTTCTCGGGTCTGGAGCTGGTGGGCTGATCTTTCAGCGCATCGCAGGATCGAAAGGCCGCCCCGTGGGGCGGCCTTTTCATTTGGGGCGCACGCCCATCTGGTTCAGCATCTCCTCCAGATCGCGCGGCAGGCCCGATGGCGCGGCAGCGGCCATGGCTTCGGCCTTCAGCGCGTCAAAGCGCAGGCGCAGCGCCTTTTTCTCCTCGCCCTTGCAATCGTTCCAGGGGCGGCCTTGCAGCCCCATCACCAGCACGTAATAGCCGATGAAATGCGGCGGGGTGCCCGAGCGCATCAGCGCCAGATAGGCGGCATCGGCGCCCATGGCGCGCACTTCCCCGGCGCTGCGGATGCCCGCGCGGGCAAAGGCGGCCTCGGAGGCGGGGCCGAGATTGGGGATGGTGGAGACAGGTTCAGACATCACGGCCGCTTGACATGCAAAAGGCCAGCCTGGGAGGCTGGCCCGGAATTTTCAAGGCGTAACTTGCAAGGGGCGTGGAATCAGATCGCGGCCCAATCGCGATAGATCGGCTGGCTGCCCTGCTGTTGCTGCGGGGCCGGGGTGGTCGCGCCGCCCTGCTGCTGCTGGGGCTGTTGCGACGAGGATTGCTGGGCCATGGGTCTGCTCCGGTTCACTGGCTTGCACGAAAGCGTCCGACGCACACCGCCATGACGCTTTTCGCTGCAAATATGTCGGCACGGGTTGACTGGCAAGCCCAATCCCGCCGGAGATTCGCAAATCGCAAAAATTTTAGGCAGTTTTGCAACGCTTTGTCGGGCTGGCGGTTCAGCTGACCACCTGCGCGGGAAATCCGATCGCATCCAGCAATTGCACGAGATCGCGGGCGCTCACATCGCCCTCGATCTCGGCCTGACGGCGTTCGCCGTCAAAACGCAACGCGGTGATGCCGGGCACCGGGGCGAGGGCGGCTTCGATGGAGGCGCGGCAATGGCCGCAGCTCATGTCGGGAATGGAAAGGGTGATCATGGGTGACTCCTGTCTTTGGCCCATCATGCAGCTTCCTGCCGCCGGAAGGTCAAGGGTGAAAACGGGGGGTTGACCTTCCCGTGACTGGAAGCCCCATATCGGCAGGCAAAGGAGCCTCACCATGGATCAGAAACTTGAAACCGCCGGTTCTCATCAGGCGCGATTCCATCTGGAGGGCATGACCTGCGCCAGCTGTGTGGCCCGGGCCGAGCGGGTGCTGCGGGCGCAGGCGGGGGTGAGCGAGGCACGGGTCAATCTGGCTGATGAAAGCGCCGAGGTGCGCTTTGACGCGCCTGCCACCCGCGCCACGCTGGCCGAGGCGCTGAGCCGCGCGGGCTATCCGCCGCGTCAGGCGGTCGTGTCGCTGAGCGTGGAAGGCATGACCTGCGCCTCTTGCACGGGGCGGGTGGAGCGGGTTCTGGCCGCGCAGCCCGGCGTGATCGCTGCGCAGGCCAATCTGGCGGCACGGCGCGCCAGTGTGACGGTATGGGAAGGTATGGCCGACCCTGCGCAGCTGGCGGCGGCGGTGAGCCGGGCGGGCTTTGCGGCGGTGCCGCAGGCGGCGGCCGATCCCGGAAGCAAGGCCCGCGAGATGGCGGCGCTGCGCCGTGATCTTTGGCTGGCCGCGCTTTTGACGCTGCCGATTTTCCTGACCGAGATGGGCGGGCATCTGATCCCGGCCTTTCATCACTGGCTGATGGGCGTGGTGCCGATGCAGGCGCAATGGGTGGCGCAAAGCCTGCTGGCTGCGCTGGTTCTGGCCTTTCCGGGGCGGCGCTTTCTGACCAAGGGCCTGCCCGCTTTGGCCCGCGGCGCGCCGGATATGAACAGCCTTGTCGCGCTTGGCACGCTGGCGGCCTTTGCCTATTCCTGCGTGGCGACCTATGCGCCCGCACTGCTGCCCGGCGCGGCGCGCGCGGTGTATTTCGAGGCGGCGGCGGTGATCGTGGTGCTGATCCTCGCGGGGCGGCTGATGGAGGCGCGGGCGCGCGGCCGGGCCGGGGCGGCCATCGCGGGCCTGCTGGATCTGGCGCCGAAGCTCGCATTGGTCGAGGGGCCGGAGGGCTGGGCCGAGCGCCCGGTGGCGCAGATCATCCCCGGCGCGCGGCTGCGCATCCTGCCGGGCGCGCGCGTGCCGCTGGACGGGGTGGTGGAGGAGGGCGCCTCCAGCCTCGACGAATCCATGCTGACGGGCGAGGCGCTCCCCGTTTCAAAGGCGCCGGGGGATCGTGTCACCGGCGGCACGCTGAACACCACCGGCGCGCTGGTCATGCGGGTGACGCAGGTGGGGGCCGATACGGTGCTGGCCCGGATCGTGGCCATGGTGGAGGAGGCACAATCGGCCAAGCTGCCGGTGCAGGCGCTGGTGGATCGCATCACGCTGTGGTTCGTGCCGGTGGTCATGGTTTTGGCGGCGGCGACGGTGGCGGTCTGGCTGATCTTTGGCCCCGGTCTGGCCGAGGCGCTGGTGGCCGGGGTCTCGGTTCTCATCATTGCCTGCCCCTGCGCGATGGGCCTTGCCACGCCGGTGTCGATCATGGTCGGCACCGGGCGCGCGGCCGAGCTGGGCGTGCTGTTCCGGCGCGGCGAGGCCTTGCAGACCCTGGCCGATGTGACGCGCGTGGCCTTTGACAAGACCGGCACCCTGACCGAGGGCAAACCGGTGCTGAGCGACCTCAAACCCGCCTCGCCGCATCTGTTGCGGCTGGCGGCGGCGGTGGAGGCGCAATCGGAACACCCGCTCGCGCGGGCGGTGGTTGCAGCGGCCAGCGGGCTGGATGTGCCGCCGGCGCAGGGCTTTGCCAGCCGCACCGGCCTTGGCGCCGAGGCGATGGTGGAGGGGCAGCGCGTGGCCGTGGGCGCGGCCCGGATGTTTGACGATTGCGGGCCATGGCTGCGCGAGGGCGAAGGCTTTGCCGTACAGGGCAAGACCCCGATCTATCTGGCCCTGGACGGCAAGGTGATGGGGGTGATGGCGGTCTCGGATACGGTGAAGCCGCAGGCCGCCGCCGCAGTGGCCGCGCTGCGCGGCATGGGGGTGGAAAGCGCCATGCTGACGGGCGATGCGCAACGGGTGGCGCTGGCCGTCGCCTCGGACCTGCGGATCACACAGGTGCATGCCGAGCTGATGCCGGGCGATAAGGTGAACATCATCAAGGGCTTGCGCCCCGGCGTGGCCTTTGTGGGCGATGGCATCAATGACGCGCCCGCGCTGGCGGCGGCGGATGTGGGCCTCGCGATCGGCACTGGCACCGATATTGCCATCGAGGCCGCCGAGGTGGTCCTGACCAGCGGCGACCCGCAGGGCGTGGCCACGGCCATCCACATCAGCCGCGCCGTGCTGCGCAATATCAAGCAGAACCTCGTCTGGGCCTTTGGCTATAATGCCGCGCTGATCCCGGTGGCGGCGGGGGCGCTGGTGCCCTTTGGCGGGCCGCAGCTTTCGCCCATGCTGGGGGCGGGGGCCATGGCGCTGTCTTCGGTCTTTGTGCTGGGCAATGCGCTGCGGCTGCGGCGCCTGCAAGGGGTGCGGGCATGAATATCAAGTATGTCGCCACCCGCGCGGGCTTGCCCGCAAAGACCATCCGCTATTACGAGGAAATCGGCCTGATCACCCCCTTGCGGCAGGCCAATGGCTATCGCGCCTTCCGCGAAAGCGACCTGCACAAGCTGGCCTTCATCGGCCGCGCCCGCAGCCTTGGCTTCACCATCGAGGATTGCCGGGCGCTGCTGGCGCTTTACGAGGATCGCGAACGCGCCAGCGCCGATGTGAAGGCCCTCGCCGCGGCGCATCTGGCCCGCATCGAGGCCAAGATCGCCGAGCTGCAAGCCATGAAGCGCACACTTTCCGGGCTGGTCGAGGCCTGCGCAGGCGATGGCCGCCCGGATTGTCCGATCCTGCAAGGGCTGGGGCAGGGGCATTGCTGTTGACCTCTGGCCTTCCCCGGCGCGCCGTGTCAGGTTCGGCGCAACGATAAAGACGGGGACGGATATGCAGCCGGTATTTGACGGCCATAATGACATTCTGCTGCGCTTGCAGATGGCGCCCAGGCGGCGCGAGGCGATCTGGCTGACCGGCGAAGGGCGCGGCCATCTGGATCTGCCGCGCATGCAGGCGGGCGGCTTTGCAGGTGGCATGTTCGCCATCTATATCCCCTCGCCCCCCGCGCCCGGCGCGCCGGATTACGATGCGCTGATGGACAACCCGCCCTATGAGGTGGAACTGCCCGCGATGATCCCGCTCGATGTGGCGCAACCCATCGCCCTGTCCGAGGCCGGGCATCTTTTGTGGATGGCGCGCGCCTCGCAAGGGGCCTTCCGCCTGTGCGGCACCGTGGCCGAAATCGAGGCCGCGCGGGCCGAAGGCGTGATTGCCGGCGTGATGCATATGGAGGGCGCCGAGGCGATCGACGCCAATCTGGACGCGCTGCACAGCTTTCACGCCATGGGGCTGCGTTCGCTGGGGCCGGTCTGGTCACGGCCCACGATCTTTGGCCATGGCGTGCCCTTCCGCTTTCCCGGTACGCCCGATACCGGCGCAGGCCTGACCGAGGCCGGGAGGCGGCTGATCCGCGAATGCAATGCGCTGAAAATCGTGGTGGACCTGAGCCATCTGAACGAGGCGGGCTTCAACGATGTGGCGGCGATCAGCGATGCGCCGCTGATCGCCACCCATTCCAACGCCCATGCCATCACCCCCTCGACCCGCAACCTGACCGACCGGCAACTGTCGGTGATCCGCGACAGCGGCGGCATGGTCGGGCTGAACTTCGCCACGGTGTTCCTGCGCGAGGATGGCAAACGCTCGGCCCGGATGGGATGGGAGCCGGTGCTGCGCCATCTCGATCACCTGATCACCCATCTGGGCGAAGATCATGTGGGCTTCGGCTCGGATTTCGACGGGGCCGAGATCCCGGAAGGCATCACCGATGTCGCGGGCCTGCCGAACCTGATCGCGGCACTTGGCGCGCATGGCTATGATGAGGCGCTGATCGCCAAGCTCGCCTGGGGCAACTGGATGTCGGTCCTGCGCCGGAGCTGGGGCGCCTGAAAGAGGGGGGCGCTCGCGCCCCCCACGGCCCCTGCCGGGCCTCCCCCCTGAGGATATTTAGGAACAGAAAATGAAGGGCGCGGCGCGTCTGCTTTCATTTTCTGTTCCTAAATATCCTCGGGGGTGAATTGAGCCGCAGGCTCAAGAGGGGGCGCGAGCGCCCCCTGTCTTGGCCGGGTCAAGCGACCTTCAGCAGGCCTTCAAGCGCGCCATTGCCGTCGACCATATCGCGCAGCGACAGCCGGTCGAGCGAGGCATAGAAGGCCTCCACCGCATCGGCGAGCGCGCATTTCAGCCGGCAGCATCCGGCCAGCGGGCAGGAGTTCTCGCCGCCCGCAAAGCATTCGGTGAAGGGCAGGGTGCTTTCAAAGGTGCGGAACACCTCGCCCACACGGATCGTCTCGGGCGCGCGGCCCAGCATCAGCCCTCCGGCGCGCCCGCGCACTGTATGCAGGAAGCCCTTTTGCGCGAGCAGGTGTATGACCTGCGCCAGATGGTTTTCCGAGGCATTGCAGGCGCTGGCGACCTCGGCCTTGCGGACAATGCGGCCGGGGTTCACGGCGCAGAACATCAGCGTGCGCATCGCCAGATTGGTGCGGGTGGTCAATCGCATGGGGGTCTCCGGGGGCGGATCAAGGCCGGTTTCCCGCAGGAATAGAATCGCGCGCCAGCGCGCGCCATGATTTGGATCATGTTTTGCCGACACAGGTTTTCGGCCATTGCCCAAAGGACGGGCAATGGCGAATCGATGCCGGTTCCATCAAAGCGCTTTGAATATGCAGGCTACTGATATTCATGGGGAAAATTAAGGTGAACTTACGGTTCGTTTGCGCTAACACTGACCTTGGACTGATGAAGCTTTCGGCAGGTTCCAGCTTGCAGCGCCCTTTCGGCGGCGATGGGAACCGGTCTTGCATCTCTGCGGCTTGCAGTCGCGGCGGGGCTCGGCCTTACTGGACCGGGGGCAACAACGATTGGAACGTGACGTGACCGAGATTACCGCGCCGCAGCTCAAGGCGGACATTCTGCGCCATCTGACCTTTACCCTGGGCAAGGATGCGCCGCATGCCAGCCTGTATGACTGGCGCATGGCGCTGTCATTCGCGATCCGCGACCGGATCGTGGAGCCGTGGTTCGCCTCGACCCGCCGCACCTGGGAGACCGGTCACAAGCGCGCTTACTATCTGTCGATGGAGTTCCTGATCGGCCGCCTGCTGGAGGATGCCACGATCAATCTTGGCCTGCGCGATCTGTGCGAAAGCGTGATGGCCGATCTGGGGCAGGATTTCCGCACCATCGTGGAAGATGAGCCCGATGCCGCGCTTGGCAATGGCGGGCTTGGCCGTCTGGCCGCCTGTTTCATGGAAAGCATGGCGACGGTCGGTTGCCCGGCCTATGGCTATGGCATCCGCTATGAACACGGGCTGTTCCGCCAGCGTTTCGAGAGCGGGCGCCAGGTCGAGACCCCGGAGGATTGGCTGACCCAACGCCACCCCTGGGAGTTCGAGCGCCCCGAGGCGGCCTATACCATCGGCTTCAAGGGCGAGATCGTCACCCGCGACGGGCGCGAGGTCTGGGTGCCGGGCGAAACCGTGCTGGCCGAGGCGCATGACACGCCGGTCATCGGCTGGCAGGGCAAATGGGCCAATACACTGCGGCTGTGGGGCGCCAAGCCCACCACGCTGTTCGATCTGGACCGCTTCAACCGCGGCGATTACGCCGCCGCCGCCGAGCCGGAGACCCTCGCCCGCACGCTGTCTCGCGTGCTGTATCCCGATGACACGACCTATCAGGGCAAGGAGCTGCGGCTGAAACAGGAATTCTTCCTGACCTCTGCCGCGCTGCAAGACATCCTGCGCCGCTTCAAGACCGGCGGTTACGCCATTGAGGATCTGCCGAAACATGTGGCGATCCAGATGAACGACACCCACCCGGCCATCGCCGGGCCGGAGCTGATCCGTCTGTTGATGGACGAGCATGGCATGGCGTTCGAGGCGGCGATGGACACCGCGCGCGCCTGTCTCGGCTATACCAACCACACGCTGTTGCCCGAGGCGCTGGAACGCTGGGCCACCTATACCTTTGGCAGCGTCCTGCCGCGTCACATGCAGATTGTGGAGCGCATCGACAGCTGGCACCAGAAGACCTACCCCACCCGCCCGCATTGGGTGGGCATCGTGAAGCATCACGAGGTGCGGATGGGCGAGCTGGCCGTGATCATGGCGCATAAGGTGAACGGGGTTTCGGCGCTGCATTCCGATCTGGTGAAGAAGAACCTGTTCCCGGAACTGGAAAGCCTGCATCCGCGTATCATCAACCAGACCAATGGCGTGACGCCGCGCCGCTGGCTGAAGATGTGCAACCGCCCGCTGTCGGACCTGATCACCCGGACCATCGGCGAGGGCTGGGAGGCCGATCTCGACAAGCTGCGCGCGCTGGAGCCGCATGTGAAGAAAAAGACCTTCCTCAAGGCCTTTGATGCCGCCAAGCGCGAGAACAAGGTGGCGCTGGCAGGCTGGATCGCGCAGAATTGCGGGGTGACCGTCTCGCCCGATGCTTTGTTCGATGTGCAGGTGAAGCGCATCCATGAATACAAGCGCCAGCTGCTGAACATTCTGGAAACCATCGCCCGCTATCACGACATCAAGGCCAATCCGACCGCCAACTGGGTGCCGCGCGTCAAGATTTTCGGTGGCAAGGCCGCGCCGGGCTATGTGGTGGCGAAGGAAATCATCCATCTGATCAATGATGTGGCCGCCGTGGTCAACAATGACCCGGATGTGGGCGACAAGCTGAAGATCGTCTATCCGGCCAATTACAACGTGAGCCTGGCCGAGCGTCTGATCCCGGCCGCCGACCTGTCGGAGCAGATCAGCACCGCCGGGAAAGAGGCCTCGGGCACCGGCAACATGAAGTTCATGATGAATGGCGCGCCGACCATCGGCACGCTGGATGGCGCCAATGTGGAAATCCTGCAAGAGGTCGGCGCCGAGAACTTCTTCCTGTTCGGTCTGGAGGCTGAAGAGGTGATGGAGCGGCGCAAGAACCCCGATCACGCCCGCGAGGCGATCACCGCCAGCAAATCCTTGCAGGATGTCTTGCAGATGATCGCTGAGGGCCGGTTCAGCCCCGAGGAGCCGGGCCGCTATCACCAGCTGGTGCATCGTGTCTGGCATCACGATTACTTCCTGGTGGCCGCCGATTTCGACGCCTATCGCGCCGCCCAGGCCGAGGTGGATGCCGCCTATGCCGACCGCGACCGCTGGCTGACCATGGCCGCGCTGAACACCGCGCGCTCGGGCTTCTTCTCGTCGGATCGCACGATCCGGGGCTATATGGCCGATATCTGGGGCCTGGACAGCGCCCTTTAACGGCCACAAGACCGGGGCAGGCCCTTGGCCTGCCTCGCAGATGCTGAGACTGATGCGCTTATCCGGGGGGAGACCGATGGCGAAATCCGGGGCGAAAAAGACCGCAGGGGGGCCGCTGATCGCGGTGGAGGAGGCCGAGGCGCTGCGTCAGGGCCGCCATGGCGACCCTTTCGGGGTGCTGGGCCTGCATGAGGTGGCGGGCCAGCCGGTGCTGCGCGTGATGCAGCCGGGGGCCGAGGCGGTTTTTGCGCTGTGCCCCGATCCGGTGGCCCTGCAAGCCCTGGGCGATGGCCTCTTTGCGGGCGTGCTGCCCAAGGCGGGGCCTTACCTGCTGCGGGCGCAGGGCCATGGCGCGGAATGGGACTGGGACGATCCCTATCGTTTTGGCCCGGTTCTGGGCGAGATGGACGAATACCTGCTGGGCGAGGGCACGCATCAGCGCATCTGGCAAGTGCTGGGCGCGCATGTGCTGACCCATGAAGGTGTGGAGGGCGTGCATTTCGCCGTCTGGGCGCCCAATGCCGAGCGGGTCTCGGTGGTGGGGGATTTCAACATCTGGGATGGCCGCCGTCACCCGATGCGCCGCCGCGGCGCCACCGGCGTCTGGGAGATTTTTGTGCCGGGCCTGCCCGAGGGTACGGTTTACAAATATGAAATCCGTGGCCCCGGCGGCGCGATGCAGCCCCTGAAGGCCGATCCGGTCGGCTTTGGCAGCGAACATGCGCCGAAGAATGCCTCGGTGGTGCGGGTGATCCGTGGCCCCTGGGATGATGCGGCATGGATGGACCGCCGCGCCGCCGCACATCGCATCGACGCGCCGATCTCGGTCTATGAGGTGCATCTGGGGTCGTGGAAGCGTGCGCCGGGCGACCGGATGCTGTCCTATCTGGAACTGGCCGATCAATTGGTGACCTATGCCGCCGAGATGGGCTTCACCCATCTGGAGCTGCTGCCGGTGTCGGAATATCCCTTTGACGGCAGTTGGGGCTATCAGCCGGTGGGCCTGTTCGCCCCCACCATCCGCCATGGCACGCCCGAAGAGTTCCGCGCGCTGGTCAATGCCGCGCACAAGGCCGGGCTGGGGGTGATCCTCGATTGGGTGCCGGGGCATTTCCCGACCGATCCGCATGGGCTGGGCCGCTTTGACGGCACCGCGCTTTACGAGCATCAAGACCCGCGCGAGGGCTTCCATCAGGACTGGAACACCCTGATCTACAACTATGGCCGGACCGAGGTGCAAAACTTCCTTGTGTCCAACGCGCTGTATTGGCTGGAGGAATTCCATATCGACGGGCTGCGCGTCGATGCGGTGGCCTCGATGCTCTATCGCGATTACTCGCGCGATCATGGCCAATGGGTGCCCAACAAGGATGGCGGGCGCGAGAATTACGAGGCCATCGCCATGATGCGCCGCATGAACAGCGTGGCCTATGGCGAGGTGCCCGGCGTGATGACGGTGGCCGAGGAAAGCACCGCCTTTCCCGGCGTGTCACGGCCCGTCGATTGGGGCGGGCTCGGCTTTGGCTTCAAATGGAATATGGGCTGGATGAATGACACGCTGTCCTACATGCAGCGTGACCCGATCCACCGCAAATACCATCATCACCAGATGACTTTCGGCCTGCATTACGCCTGGTCGGAAAACTATATCCTGCCCATCAGCCATGACGAGGTGGTGCATGGCAAGGGCAGCATGCTGGAGAAGATGCCGGGGCAGGGCGACGAGAAATTCGCCAATCTGCGCGCCTATTACGGTTTCATGTGGGGCCATCCCGGCAAGAAGCTGCTGTTCATGGGCTGTGAGTTCGCGCAAGGCCGCGAATGGGCCTATCGCCAAAGCCTCGACTGGCATCTGCTCGATTATCCGCAACATGCGGGCATGCAGCGGCTGGTGCGCGATCTGAACACGCTCTATCGCGCCACGCCCGCGCTGCATGTGAATGACACGCGGCCCGAGGGCTTCCAGTGGATCGACAGCAATGACGCCGAGGGCTCGACCTATTCCTGGGTGCGCTATGGCGCCGAGACGGACGCGCCGGTGGTGGTGGCGGTGAACATGACGCCGGTGGAGCGGCGCCTGCGCATCGGGCTGCCACGGGCCGGGCATTGGGCGGAGGTGCTGAACACCGATGCCGCGATCTATGGCGGCGGCAATCGCGGCAATCTGGGCGGCATCACCGCCGAGGCAGAGGCTTGGCAGGGGCAGGCGCATTCCGCCCTGCTGGTGCTGCCGCCGCTGTCGGCGGTGTTCCTGCGCCATTCGGACAATTGATTTCAAGGTGACCCGGCCAGGCCGGGGAGGGAGGGACAGATGAAGGCAAGACCGAACCAGAGGCTCAGCTCGCAGGCGATGGCTTTCGTGCTGGCGGGGGGGCGCGGGAGTCGCCTCAAGGAACTGACCGACCGGCGCGCCAAACCGGCGGTCTATTTCGGCGGCAAGACCCGGATCATCGACTTTGCGCTGTCAAACGCGCTGAACTCCGGCATCCGCAAGATGGCGATTGCCACGCAATACAAGGCCCATAGCCTGATCCGCCACATGCAGCGCGGCTGGAGCTTCTTCCGGGCCGAGCGGAACGAATATCTCGACATCCTGCCCGCCAGCCAGCGCGTCGATGAAAGCAAATGGTATCTGGGCACCGCCGATGCGGTCACCCAGAACATTGATATTGTTGATGATTACAATATCAAATACGTGATCATCCTGGCCGGTGACCATATCTACAAGATGGATTACGAGGTCATGCTGCAACAGCATGTCGAGACCGGGGCCGATGTGACCATCGGCTGCCTCACCGTGCCCAAGGCCGAGGCCACCGCCTTTGGCGTGATGGGGGTGGATGCCAGCGGGCGCATCACCGATTTCCTCGAAAAGCCCAAGAACCCGCCCACCATTCCGGGCGATGACGCGCATAGCCTTGCCTCGATGGGGATCTATGTCTTTGACTGGGCCTTCCTGCGCGAGCTGCTGATCAAGGATGCCGAAGACCCGAATTCCAGCCATGATTTCGGCAATGACATCATCCCCGAGATCGTGAAACACGGCAAGGCCATGGCGCATCGC
This sequence comes from Gemmobacter sp., assembly GCF_016792925.1. Classification (GTDB taxonomy): domain Bacteria; phylum Pseudomonadota; class Alphaproteobacteria; order Rhodobacterales; family Rhodobacteraceae; genus Gemmobacter. Next base: position 2,351 of record NZ_JAEULU010000021.1, on the reverse strand, counting down.
TTTGCCGAAAGTTGCGTGACGGCGGGGTTGGAGGATGAGCCCTATTGGCGCGATGTGGGCACGATCGACGCCTTCTGGCAGGCCAATATCGACCTCACCGATTTCGTGCCGAAGCTCGACATCTATGACAACAGCTGGCCGATCTGGACCTATGCCGAGCTGGTGCCCCCGGCCAAGTTCATCCATGATGAGGACGGCCGGCGCGGTTCGGCCATCTCGTCGCTGGTGTCGGGCGATTGCATCGTTTCGGGGTCGGAAGTGCGCAACTCGCTGCTGTTCACCGGCTGCCGGACGCATAGCTTCTCCAGCATGGAATATGTGGTGGCGCTGCCGCAGGTGATCGTCAACCGCAAGGCCGAGCTGAAGAATTGTGTGATCGACCGGGGCGTGATCATCCCGGAGGGGCTTGTCATCGGGCAAGACCCGGAGGAAGACGGCAAATGGTTCCGCCGCTCGGAAGGGGGAATCGTGCTGATCACGCAGGACATGATCGACCGCTGGTCGCGGGCGAAGCTGTAAGCGGGTGATGTGAGACCAGGCGGGGGGCCAGCCCCCTGCACCACGCCAAAGGCGGGGGGCCAGCCCCCCGCACCATGCCAAAAGGCGGGGGGCCAGCCCCCCGCACCCCCCGGGATATTTGGGCCAAGATGAAGAAGGACGCAGGGATGAAGCGGGTGTTGTCGGTCGCGTCGGAATGCGTGCCTCTGGTCAAGACCGGGGGCCTGGCGGATGTGGTGGGGGCGCTGCCGGGCGCCCTGGCCGGGCAGGGCTGGGACATGCGGGTCCTGATGCCCGCCTATCGCGCCTTGCGCGCGCGTCTGGCGGATTGGCCAGAGGTCTTTGTCGAGGAGAACTTGTTCGGTGGTCGCGGCGTGGTGCGGGCGGGCGCGGTGGAGGGGGTCTCTGTACTGCTGCTGGATGCGCCGCATCTGTTTGACCGGGAAGGCGGGCCCTACAATGTGGGCGGCGCCGATTGGCCCGACAATCCGCAGCGCTTTGCCGCGCTCTCCTGGGTGGCGGCGAAGATCGCGCGTTTTGGTCTGGGGGATGGCTGGCGCCCGCAGGTGCTGCATGCGCATGACTGGCAGGCGGGCCTTGCCCCGGCCTATCTGGCCTTTGGCGGCCCGCGCGATGTGGCGACGGTGATCACCATTCACAACATTGCCTTTCAGGGCTGGGCGCCGGTGCAGATGCTGGAGGCGCTGCGCCTGCCGCAGCATGAATTCCACCCGGCATCGCTGGAATATTACGGCGGCCTGTCCAGCCTGAAGGCCGCGATGGTCACTGCCGACAAGATCACCACCGTCTCGCCCTCTTACGCCGCCGAGCTGATGCGGCCCGAATTCGGCCTTGGCCTGCAAGGGCTGATCGAGGCGCGGGCGGCGGATGTGGTGGGCATTCTGAACGGGGTGGATGAGGCCGTCTGGAACCCAGAGGCCGAGGAGACCCCCTATTCCGCCAAAAAGCCCAAGGGCAAGGCGCAGGCCCGCGCCGCGCTTTGTGCCGAATACGGGCTGGAGGTGCCTGGGCCGCTGGCCATCGTGGTCAGCCGTCTGACCGATCAGAAGGGCATGGACCTGCTGCCCGAGGTGCTGCCCGATTTCATCGAAGCCGGTGGCGGGCTGGTGCTTCTGGGCTCGGGCGATCCGGCGCTGGAGGCGGCGATGCAGGGGTTGGCCGAACGCTTCCCCGGTCGGGTTGGCGTGACCATCGGCTATGACGAGGCGCTGAGCCACCGCATGTTCGCCGGTGCCGATGCCGTGCTGGTGCCCTCGCGGTTCGAACCCTGCGGCCTGACCCAGATGTATGGGCTGCGCTATGGCACGGTGCCGGTGGTGGCCGCCGTGGGCGGGCTTGCCGATACGGTGATCCATGCCAACCCGGCCGCCTTGGCGCAGGGCGTGGCGACCGGCCTCACCTTCACGCCCACCGATGCCCCGGCTTTCGCCGAGGCGCTGCGGCGGCTGGTGGCGCTGCATGGCGACCCGAAACTTTGGGCGCAGATCGTCAAGCGCGCCATGGCGCAGCCGGTCGGCTGGGAGGCCTCGGCCGCCGCCTATGCCCGGCTTTATGAAAGCATCCTGCGGTGATGATCGCCGCGCAAGGCAATCTGCCCGACCGTCTGGCGGGCCATGCCATCAGCCCGGGCCGCCCCTGGCCGATGGGGGCGAATTTTGATGGCGAGGGGGTGAATTTCGCCCTCTTCTCGGCCCATGCCGAGCGGGTGGAGCTGTGCCTTTTTTCCCCCGATGGCCGCAAGGAGCTGTGCCGCATCCCGCTGCGCGACCGCGATGGCGACATCTGGCATGTGCATGTCGGCGGGCTGACGCCGGGGTCGCAATATGGCTACC
>NZ_JAEULU010000013.1 GCF_016792925.1 Gemmobacter sp. | reverse complement strand
GAAGCCTGATTGCTTCATGCCGCCAAAGGGCGTCATGGCCGACAGCGCATCGACCGTATTCACCGATACCGTGCCGGCGAACAGCCGGTCCGAGACCGCCATGGCGCGGCCGAGGTCGCGGGTCCAGACCGAAGCGGCCAGGCCATAGGGGGAATCATTCGCCATGGCGATGGCCTCCGCCTCGGTCTCGAAACTCTGGATCGCCAGCACCGGGCCAAAGATTTCCTCGCGGGCGATCCGGGCCTCGGGGGGCACATCGGCAAAGATGGTCGGCTGCACGAAGGCGCCTGCGCCATTCACCGTCACACGCTCGCCCCCCGCCACCAGCCGGGCCTGTTGCCGCCCCGAGGCGATGAAGCGCATCACGCTTTCGGCGTGTTTCTCATCCACCAGCGCGCCCATTTTCGAGGCCGGGTCCAGCGGATCACCCGGCTGCATCGCCTGCGCCCGCGCGACCATGCGGGCAATCATGTCTTCGGCAATGGATGCGTGAACCAGCATGCGGGAATTGGCCGAACAGACCTCGCCCTGATTGAAGAAGATGCCAAAGGCGGCCATATCGGCGGCTTGATCCAGATCGGCATCGGGGAAGATCAGGTTGGGGCTTTTGCCCCCGGTTTCCAGCCAGACCTGCTTCATGTTGCTGTCGCCGGCATAGCGCTGGAACAGCTTGCCCACGGTGGTGGAGCCGGTGAAGACAAGGCAATCCACATCCGGGTGGCGGCCAAGCGCCTGGCCTGCCTCCTCGCCCAAGCCCGGCACCACATTCAGCACCCCATCCGGCAAACCGGCCTCGGCGGCCAGTTCCGCCAGCCGCAGCGCCGAAAGCGGCGATTGCTCGGCCGGTTTCAGCACCACCGAATTGCCCATGGCCAATGCCGGGGCCAGCTTCCAAGTCGCCATATCCAGCGGGAAGTTCCACGGCACCACAGCCCCGATCACCCCCAAAGGCACCCGGCGCACCATGGCCAGATCGCGCCCGCCCGTGGGGGCAATCTCGTCATAAAGCTTGTCGATGGCCTCGGCATGCCATTGAAAGAAATGGGCCGAGCCGGGCGCGTCGATGGTGGCGGCGTCCTGCACCAGCTTGCCCATGTCGAGGCTGTCGAGCAGCGCCAGTTCCGGCACGTTGTCGCGGATGAGGGCGGCGAGGCGCAACAGCACCTCCTTGCGCTGGCCCGGCGTCTGGCGGCTCCAGCGGCCATCCTCGAAGGCGCGGCGGGCCGAGGCGACGGCGCGGTCAATATCCTCGGCCCCGCCACGCGCCACATCGGTCAGCACCCCGCCGGTGGCGGGGTTGAGGGTCTCGAACCGCGCGCCCGAGGCGGCGGGCTGGAAGCGGCCCTCCAGCCAGATCTGGTTGCGCAGGCGCAGGGCGGCGGCGCGGGCTTTCCATTCGGCATGGGTGAACATCATTCGTCTCCGGGAACGCCATAAGAGGGGGCTTTTGTCGGGTCATCGGCCCGTTGCAGATAAGCGGGCAGTTGCGGCTTGTAGACAGCCCAGGCCGCCGAGACGGCGGCGATGGGGCAGGCCTCGGTCCAGTCGCAGCGCAGATCGGCCTCGGGCCAGGGCCGCGCGCCCATGATCTGCATCCCCGCTGAATGCACCGGCCCGGCCTCGCCGCCCGCCAGCAATCCGGCTTGCAAGGCGGCCATCAGCCGGTCGCCCAGATCACCCGCCGCGCCCTCGAAGGCCGCCACCATGGCGGCGGGCACGCCGGTATCGGCCAAGAGATTGCCCCCCGCCGCGCAATCCACGCCCCGCGCCTCGGCCCAAAGACCCAAGACCTGCCGCCCGGAATGGATGGCAACGCCGCCCGTTCGATCCACCACCAGCAATTGCCGATAGTCGATATGGGCGCGGCCCGTGGTCACGGAAGCCAGGGCCTCTGCCGCCGAAAGCCCGCGCGCAAGCGCCTCCAGCACCAGCGGCCCAAGACCCGGATCGGTGACATTCTGGCTCGCCACGGCGCCAACGCCACTGCGCAGATGCACGCAACGCGCCGCCACGGCGGGAGAGGAGGAGGAAATCACCATGCCGAACCGCCCGGTTCGGGCACAGCGGGCGACGAGCGAGAATGTCATGCGGCGGTCCTTTGCGGAAAGGGCGAGGGGGGCTGTCTGCCCCCCATCTCCTGCGGAGATCCCCCCGAGGATATTTTTGAACAGAAAATGAACTCACCTTTTTTCCATTTTCTGTTCAAAAATATCCCACGGGGGTCCGGGGGTGTGAAACCCCCGGTCCTGTCAGGTCAATCGGGGATAACGGCGGTGGCGTCGATCTCCACCAGCCATTCGGGGCGGGCCAGCGCCACCACGGTCAGGCCGGTGCAGACCGGATGCACGCCTTTGATATATTCGCCCATGGTGCGATAGACCGCCTCGCGGTGGCGCACATCGGTGAGATACACCACCAGCTTCACCACATGCTCCATCTTGCCACCGGCCTCCTCGACCAGCTGGCGAATGTTCTGCATCACCTTATGGGTCTGCTCGACCGGGTCGTTGCCCTTGATATTCACCGCCGTATCAAGGTCTTGCGGGCATTGGCCGCGCATCCACAGCGTCGTGCCGCCGCGGGTGGCCACTGCCTGACACAGATCATTGTCCAGCCGCTGTTCGGGGTAGGTGTCCTTGGTGTTGAAAGGGCGATAGCGTTTGTGTTCCATTTTCGGTCTTTCTCATTCCGCCGCAGCGGGCGCGCGATAGGCAAGGTAGAGGCGTTGTTTGGCAATGTGATCAGCCACGAATTTCGCATCGTGCCAGACGCCCCAGATGAAGGACGATCCGCGCCGCGACTGGTAGGGCAGGCCGAGGAAATAGACGCCGGGCTCTGACGAGACGCCGCGCTGGTGGCGGGGTTTGCCGCTGGCATCCAGCGCATCCACCTTCAGCCAGCCGTAATCATGGGTGAACCCCGTGGCCCAGAGGATCGAGGTCACGCCCGCCTTCCGCAGGTTCAGGCTGTCCAGCGGTGTTGTTATGCAATCGGGCGCGGGCAGGATTGTGCGGGCCTCGGGGTCTTACGGCAAGTCGATCCCGTTGCGCGCGGCCCAGGCATCGGCCTCGTCCAGCAGCGCCAGCAGGTTGGCGTCGCCGCGCTCGATATTGCGGGCCAGATCGGGGGCAAAGCGCATCACGCCGCCCTCGAAGCCTTCGGTCCGGCCCACCAATGTCATGCCCCGCGCCGCCAGCTTGCGGAAATCGACCGTCTGGCCGCCATGGGCGCCGCTGACGGCGATGGTGGTATGTTCGGCCCCCTTCGGCGCATCGGCATCCCACAGGTTCAAGACGCCCAGCCACCACACGAAATCGCGGCCCCGGTAGCGGCGCGGCGGGCGGTCATGCGGCCCAACCGAGAGATAGACCTTGCGCCCGGCCTCCATCAGCTCTTCGGCGATCTGGGCGCCGGAAGACCCAGCCCCCACCACCAGCACCGCCCCTTCGGGCAGCTGATCGGGGTTGCGATAGCTGTTGGAGTGCAGCTGCATCAGCCCCGCGCTTTCCGGCACCAGCGCCGGGATCACCGGCACCTGAAAGGCGCCGGTGGCCGCGATCACATATTGCGCCTCGACCGGGCCTTGCGAGGTTTCCACCCGGAACCCGCCGCCCGCGCGCCGGGTGACCGAGGTGACCGAGACGCCGCAGCGGATGGGGGCCTGAAACCGATCAGCATAGGCCACAAAGTAATCGGCCACGCCTTCCTTGCCGACAAAGGCCTCCGGGTCGCCCGGAAATTCCATGTTCGGGAAGCGGTCATGCCAGGCCGGGCCATTGGCCACCAGGCTGTCCCAGCGGCAGGAGCGCCAGCGCTCCGCGATGCGCCCCTGTTCCAGCACCAGATGCGGCACGCCCGCGCGGGTCAGGTGTTCGCTCATGGCAACACCGGCCTGACCGGCGCCGACCACGAGGGCCTCGGTTCTTTCGATCGTCATTGCGGTATCCTTGTCAGAAGCCTCAGGCCGGGATGCGGCGGGCAAGGTATTGGGCAAACTCAAAATTCGGGCGCTCCAGATGGCTGAGCGGGCCGGGCACCGCCATGCCCGCGCAAAGCCCGAGATAGACCTTTTCGGTGCAGCCCTTGTCCTCGGCATTCACATCCGCCAGCAGGGCGCGGACGGAGGCCAGATGCGCCTCGGCCTCCGGATCGGCCAGCCAGTCCTCCGACATGCCGCCGCCATAGAGGACATTCACATGGCCCGGCCCGTCGGGGGTGAGCGAGAGATACCAGAAGTAACCCGGCGTCACGGTGATGAGCAGAGAGGGATAGATCGCCAGCAGCCAGGTCTTGCGCCGGTCATCGCCGGTGAGCGTGGTGTTCGTGGGATGCGCCAGCGCCAGCGGCACGGAGTCGTTCTTCAGGATCCAGTGATAGTTGAAGCCCGCGCCGCCTTCCGGGCAGACCATTTCCTCCAGCCGCGAGGCGCCGCCGATGGTGCCGGAATGGCACATCGGCAGGTGGTAGCTTTCCATGAAATTCTCGGCCAGCACCTTCCAGTTGGTCGCCCAGCGGAAGGTCTCGCGATAGGTTTCGCGGTAGCGGGTCATGTCGAAGGGCGCGATGAGGTCGGTGACCTCGCGCAGGCTTTCGACGGGGGCGGGGGCATCGGTGTTCAGCGACACCATGATCCAGCCCTGCCAGACCTCGCAGCGAATTTGCGGCAGGCCAAGCGCCTCCTTGCAGAAGCTGCCGTTCAGCGTCATCGCGGGCGCGCCGCGCAGGCTGCCGTCAAGGTTATAGGTCCAGGCATGATAGGGGCAGGTGATGGCCCGCACCGAGCCACGCCCCTGCAACAGCGTCGACATCCGGTGGCGGCACACATTCGACATCGCGCGCAGCTGGCCGTCGCGGTCGCGCAGCACGATGACCGGCTCGCCCGCAATTTCCAGCGTCAGGTAATCGCCGGGTTGGGCCAGCGCCTCGGCCCGGCCCGCGCAGATCCAGTCCTGCGCGAAGACGTGTTTTTGCTCCAGCGCCAGAAAGGCCTCGGAGGTATAGACCGATTTGGGCATGGCGAAGGCCTGTTCAAACGGCACCGCCACATTGGCGTGCAATTCGGCGGCGGGGCTGATCGGGTCATGCAGGGTCATGGCGGCCTCCGGCGGGTGTCGGGATGGGGGGGCAAGGTCAACGGGCAAAGCTCTGGCGTGCAGGTCCAGAGGTTCAGACTGCCGCGAACAGGCTTAGGGCGAAAGCAGGAGGTTTTTCCGCTTTGCTTAGGTTCAGCCTAAGCTGACAGCGCGGCGGCCAGAAACCGGCCGGGCAGGGCGCCGGGCCTTGGCCGAGGGGGCAATGTCACAGCCGCGTGAACTGTCGTCGGGCCATGCCGCAGGCGCGAAGCCAAGGTTGCCCATGCGGGGTTTCTGTGGCATGACACTTTTGACAGAAACCAGACTGACGAGTTCAGCATGACCGATTTCGCCGCCCGCCGCACCATGATGGTCGATACTCAGGTCCGCCCCTCGGACGTGACGAAATACACCATCATTGACGCCATGCTCTCGATCCCGCGCGAGGCCTATGTGCCAAGCGCCAAGCGCGAGGCCGCCTATGTGGGCGAGCATGTGGCGCTGGCGCCGGGCCGCGTGGTGCTGGACCCGCGCACGCTGGCCAAGCTGCTGGATGCGCTGGACATCCAGCCCGTCGAGGCGGTGCTGGATCTGGGCTGCGGCCTGGGCTATTCGACCGCGGTGATCGCGCGCATGGCCGAGGCGGTGGTCGCGGTCGAGGAAGATGCAGCCCTGGCCGCCGAGGCTCAGGCCACGTTGTCGGAACAGGGCGTGGACAATGCCGCCGTGATCTCGGGCAAGCTGGCCGAGGGCGCGGCCAAGGCCGGCCCCTATGACGTGATCGTGCTGCAAGGCGCTGCCGAACAGGTGCCCGAAGCCGTTCTGGCCCAGCTGAAAGAGGGCGGGCGCATCGGCGCCATCTTCATGGAGGGCGCGCTTGGCGTGGCCCGGATCGGCTACAAGATTGACGGTGTGGTCACCTGGCGGCAGGCCTTCAACGCCTCGGCGCCGGTGCTGCCGGGCTTTGCGACCCATCGCGCTTTTGCATTGTAAGAATTTTTGGCCCGATGCGACGGAACCGCACCGGGCCAACGTATCACAACGGGCGCCGTGACGCCCGACGGGCCTGACCTCGAGACGGGGCTGGCGAGGCAGAACAGGAGCCGGGCATGATCGGGTTGAAGCGGAAACTTGTGGCGGGTGTCGCCGCAGCGGTGCTGACATTTGCCACCCCCCTGTCGGCGGCCTGGGCCGAAAGCCTTGGCGATGCGCTGGTGGCGGCCTATCGCAACTCTCACCTGCTGGACCAAAACCGCGCCCTGCTGGCGGCGGCGGATGAAGATGTGGCACAGGCGGTTTCGGCCCTGCGCCCGGTCATCACTTTCGCGGCCAATTACAACAAGACCCGCACCTTGCCCGATGCGCCATCGCCGTCGCTGGTGGATGGCGAGATCGTGTTCAACCGTGCCACCAGCTTCCGCGAAGTGGCGACGATTGATCTGGCGGTGCAGCTGACCCTGCTGGATTTCGGCCGCACCCGCGCCGGGATCGACATCGCGAAGGAAAGCGTTCTGGCCACGCGGGCCGCGCTGATCGGGGTCGAACAGGACGTGTTGCTGACGGCGGTGCAGGCCTATGTGAATGTGCGCCTCTCGCTGGAAATCCTGAACCTGCGCCAGAATTATGTGAATGTGATCGGCGAGGAATTGCGCGCGACGCAGGACCGCTTTGATGTGGGCGAGGTGACGCGCACCGACGTTTCGCTGGCCGAGGCGACCCTGGCCGAAGCCCGCGCGGCGCTGGCCGCCGCCGAGGGCGATGTGCGGGTGGCGCGCGAAAGCTACAAGGCCGCCGTGGGTGCCTATCCGGGCAAGCTCTCGGCCTTGCCCAAGGCACCGCGCCTGCCCGGCAGTGTCGAGGCGGCCTTGAGCGTGGCCCGCCGCACCCATCCCGACATGATCCGCCAGCAGCATCTGGTGAAAGTGGCCGATCTGAATATCGAACTGGCCAATGCCAATATGCGGCCCAGCGTCACGGCGCGCGCCACGGCAAGCCTGAGCGGCGGGGCCGGGGCCAGCAATGACTTTGACAGCCAGAGCATCGGCGTGACCGCGAGCCAGACGCTTTATGCCGGTGGCCGCCTGTCGTCACAGCTGCGGCAGGCGCAGATGCAGCGCGAGGCGCAGCGCGCTTCGCTGCATCAGACCGCCGTGCTGCTGGAGCAGAACCTCGGCACGGCCTGGGCGCAGCTGGATGTCTCTGCCGCGCAAATCTCGGCCAATGCCCGCCAGATCGAGGCGGCGCAGGTCGCCTTCCAGGGCCTGCGCGAGGAAGCCAAGCTGGGCGCCCGCACCACGCTGGAGGTGCTGGATGCCGAGCAGGACGTGCTGGATGCCCGCGCCGCCAAGGTGCAATCCGAGGCGCAGCGCTACTTTTACGTATATCAGGTGCTGGCCTCGATGGGGCAGTTGACGGTCAAGGATCTGAACCTTGGCATCCCGACCTATGATGTGACGGGCTATTACAACCTGGCCAAGGATGCGCCCACGGTCAGCTTTCAGGGCGAAAGCCTTGACCGCGTGTTGAAGGCGCTTGGCAAGGAATAAACCGCCAGCGCAGATCAACCTTGACGGGCGGGCTTGGCGGGCAACGCCTTGCCCTGACACAGGAATTGTTTACCAGATCAGCGCCTCCGCCTTGCACGGCGGGGGCGCTGTCGTTACTCTGGCAACAAAGGTGACGAGGTTCCGGGGTGACTCCGGTCCTTTCGGCATGGTTGACGAGGCCCCCGGTATGACTGACCCCATGACTTCTGTGGAGATCGAGGATGTGTTGTCCTCCATCCGGCGGCTGGTTTCGGAAGATCTGCGCCCCGGCAGCGCAGCGGCGGCCAGACCTGCCGCGCCGCAAGCCGTGGCCCGGCCTGTCGCGGCGCCGGTGCCGGTGCCCGAACCGGGCAAGCTGCTGCTGACCCCGGCCCTGCGCGTGGTGCCCAGCGAAGACCCGCTGCCAGAGCTGGATGCCGACCCCATCCCCGAGGCCCCGTTCATCGAGGTGCCCGCCTCGGACGATGCCGGGCGCGGGGCGGTGGTGGCGCGGATCGGTGCGCAGGTCAGCGATGACTGGGATGCCGAGCTGGAGCCGACCGGTGAAAGCTGGCCCGCCGCCACATGGGAGCCGGAGCTTGTCGAGGTCGATCTGGAGGCTGTCGAGGAGGCAGAGGTTCTGGAAGTGACCTCGGTCGAGGAGGCGCGGCTGGAGGAGGCATGGCGCGATGGCGCCTGGCCCGATGCCCAGCCCGCCGCGCGGGAGGAAGACCCCGCCGACCTGTTTCACGCCGGGGATGAGGGGCAGGAGGGGGCGGTTTCGGCCCTGGCCGATCTGGCCGAGGCTGCCGTGCTGGCGGAAATCGAGGCGGCGGATTCGGCGGCTGCCATGGCCGCCGCTGCCGATCTGTTCGCGCCGCAGGATGCCGAGGAATTTGACGAAGAGGCCCTGCGCGAAGTCGTGCGCGACATCATCCGCGAGGAGCTGCAGGGCGCCCTGGGCGAGCGGATCACGCGCAATGTGCGCAAACTGGTTCGGGCCGAGATCAACCGCGCGCTGGCCAGCCGCGAATTGTCGTGATCTGCGCGGCAGGCTTCACACAACGCATGAAGATCGCCGGTTAATCCATTGAACTGAAACGCAAAAACGCGCCAGGGCGGCGCGCTTTTCATTAGACTGTGCCCTGCCGGATCAGGCCGCTTCGGCTTCCATTTCGGCGGCATGGCGGCGCTCGCTTTCCTCGCGCGACAGCGCAACCGAGGTGCGCACGCCCTTGGAAACGAATTCCATCAGCCCCTTCACCACGCGCTCGTTCGGGTCGATCCCGGCGCAAGACAACACTTCGCGGCCATCGCGCGAACGCGCCCAGCGGGCGATCTGATCAGGACCATTGCCGTATTTCTTGTCATCCGCGATGGCATCATCCAGCGCAGCCAGAACGACAGCGGCAAACAGCTTGCGGGCGCGTTGGCCCTGCTCGTAGTTGAACGCGGTGCTGTCGATGAAATCGGCCATTTCGTCTTCCTGTTCTTGCTCTTCGTGTTCCGGCGCTCGCGGAATATGACCTTTTCACGACGATTCGGTATTCCGGCTTTTGCATAGTTGCTATGCGTTTTGCGCATCACTTGCTGAAAGCTCTACCGTATTTAGTCTGGTCAAGGCGCGGCAGCCAACGACATATAGGGGACGCTTTCGACCGATCAAGGTTTTACCAAGAATTTGCCGCATTTCAGGACGGTTCACTTTCGCGCGATCCGTTGACAATCACCGCAAAATCGCTTCGGCCCCGGTGCCGCAGGCAATTTTTCGACGAAAAATTGCGGGCGATCAGGCCCGGCGCAGGGTTGCGGCGCCCGCCGTCAGCACCCCCTCCATCCGGTCAAAGCGCATATGGGCCAGCGCCATGCCACCCGATTGGGTGAACAGCGTGCCGGCCTCGCGCCCGTCGGCCATCAGGATGGGGCTGCCCACCGGGGCCTGCCCGGAAATCTGCAAGCGGACCAAGCCCTTGCGAGCCTCGGTCTTGTGCTTCATCCGGGCGGTCACCTCTTGCCCGACATAACAGCCCTTGCGGAAATCGACCCCGTTCAGCCGCTCGAACCCGGCTTCCAGAATATAGGTTTCATCCGGGATCAGCTCGATACCGCTTTCGGGGATCAGCTCGGCCACGCGGATCGCGTCCCAATCCACTGCCGCCTCGGGGCCGGGCACCCCATAGTGGCGCCAGCCAAGCGCCGGATGCCGGGGATCGGGCAGGGCGCCCTCGGGCGCAGGCCCCAATCCACGGCTGACCGCGCTTGCAGAGGGAGTGATCTGCACCTGCGCGCGCAGCTTGTACATGTTCAGCCGTTTCAGCACGCTATCGGCCTGCGCTTCTGCCAGATCAAGCAGCAGCTCTGCGCCGCTATTCACCACAAAGAAATCCGCCAGATATTTGCCCTGCGGCGTCAGCAGCGCGGCATAGACGATCCCCGGATCGCGCAGCCGCAGCACATCATTCGTCACCAAGCCTTGCAGGAAGGGCAGGGCATCCGGGCCAGAAAGGGTGACAAGGCGGCGCATGGTCATTCCTTGAATTGCAGACGGTAAAGATCGGCATAATGCCCGCCGATTTCAAGCAGTTGCGCATGGGTGCCCTGTTCGACGACCCGACCGTGATCCAGCACCACGATCTTGTCAGCCTCGCGCACCGTGGCCAGCCTGTGCGCGATCACCAGGGTGGTGCGCCCTGCGCCCAGCCGGTTCAGCGCCTCGGCCACCACCGCCTCCGAGGCCGCATCCAGCGCCGAGGTCGCCTCGTCGAGCAGCAGGACCGGCGCGCCCGCCACCAGGGCCCGCGCAATGGCGATGCGCTGGCGTTGCCCGCCCGACAGGGCAGAGCCGCGCGGACCGGCGGGCGTCTCCAGCCCGGCGGGCAACTGGCGCAGGAAATCGCTGACATGGGCGGCATCCAGCGCCGCCGAAAGTGTATCGGCCTGTACAGTTTGGCCCAGGGTCACATTCTCGCGCAGGGTCTCGTCGAACAGCATGGCATCCTGCGAGACGCTGGCGAATTGCCCGCGCAGATCGGGCAAAGACAGCGCCTCAATCGGCACGCCGCCCAGGGTGATCTTGCCCGCAGAGGGCTCCACCATCCCGGTCAGCAACTGGAAGACCGTCGATTTGCCCGCCCCCGACGCGCCGACCAGCGCGGTCATCTGGCCCGCCTCGGCGGTGAAGCTCAAGCCGTTCAGCACCGGCAGGCTGTCATAGGCGAAATGCACATCCTCCAGCACGATGGCCGGGGCGCCGGGCGCCACCTTCGCCGAACCGGCCAGCAGGCGCGGCGGCGGGGCGGTGTCGAACAGGCGGAAGATGCGCTCCAGCGAGGCAGAGGCGATCTGCCAGATGCCCGCCTGATCGCCCAGGCGGCGGATCGGCTGGAAGGTCAGCGCCATGGCGGTGAAAAAGGCCATGAACTCGCCGGTCGTGCGGCTGCCCTCGGCGATCTCGCGCCCGCCCAGCATCAGCACGGTGAAAAAGCCGATGCCGGTGATCACGTCGATCAGCGCCGGGATGGTGGCGCGGCCGGTCACGGTGCGGACCTCCGCGCGCACGATCTCGCCCACGATGCGGCGGAAACGGTCGGTCTGATAGGCCTCCATCCGGTTCAGCTTGATCGCCTGAATCCCGTGAAAGATCTCGTCCAGCCGGGTGGTGCGCAGGCCCGCCTTGTGGCGCATCTGCAAGGTCTTGCGGCGGATATAGCGCTGGATCAGCACGGCAGGCGCCACCAGCAGCGGCGCGCCCACCAGGGCTGCCAGCGTCCAATGCACATCAATCGACAGCGCCACCGCAAACAGCGAGACCAGCGCGATCATGTCCCGCCCGACCCCGGTGATCAGCGAGGTCCAGACCCCCTGCACCGCCGCCGTGTCGCCCACCACCCGCTCCATCAGCGCGCCGGGCGGGTTTTCCTGAAAAAACCGGGTTTCCAGTGTCAGCACATGCGCCAGCAGATCGACCTGCATCGCCGTCGACGAGCGCTGCGCGATCGAGGTGAGCAAGGTCTTGGAGGCGACCGAGGTGATGGCGCGGATCAGGAACAGGCCAAAAATCGCCGCCCCCACCAAGGGCAGGGCGGCGCTGCCACCGGGGGCGAACACCTTGTCGAACAGCGGCTCCAGCAGCCAGGACAGGGCGCCCAGCGTCGAGCCTTCGATCACCATCAGCCCGAAGGCCCCCGCCATCGGCAACCGATGCGGCCGCAGATAGCCACTCCACAACCGCGCAAACAGGCGGCGCGAGGTATAGCGCGGATCGGTGGGGGCTTTGGGCACGGGCAGGCTCCGGGTCATGTGACCCCGACAGGCATAGCGCGGCACGCGGGGGGCAGCAAGCCGCGCTCCCGCCAGCGCACTTCTTCTGCTTTTTCTGTTCAAAAATATCCTCGGGGGGCGGCCCGCAAGGGCCGTGGGGGGCAGACAGCCCCCCGGCGACAGCGGCCACACGCGGCCGGTTTCGGGGGCTGGACCTCGCGCAGGGCCGGGCGTAGCCTCCGGCCATCGCACAGGAGATTGCCGTTATGCCGCTTGCCCATGGTCGCCCCTATCTTGCCATTCCCGGCCCCTCGGTCATGCCGGACCGGGTGCTGGCGGCGATGCACCGGGCGGCGCCGAACATCTATGATGGCCCCTTGCCCGAGATGGTGGCCGGGCTTTGGCCCGATCTCAAGCGGCTGGCGGGGTGTTCGGGCCATGTCGGCATCTGGCTCGCCAATGGTCATGGCGCCTGGGAGGCGGCCAATTCCAACCTGTTCTCGCGCGGCGACAGGGCCTTGCTGCTATCCACCGGAAAGTTCGGTCTTGGGTGGTCGGAAAGCCTGAAACCGCTGGGCGTTCAGGTGGAAATGTTGGATTTTGGAAAGTCGGTGCCGGTTGACCTCAACCGGGTGGAGGCAGCGCTGCGCGCCGACAGGGCGCATGGGATCAAGGCGCTGCTGGTCAGCCATGTCGATACTTCCAGCGGGGTGAAGAACGACATTCCGGCCCTGCGCGCCCTGCTGGACACGCTGGGCCATCCGGCGCTTCTGGCGGTGGATGGCGTGGCCTCGATGGGCTGCGACGAGATGCGGATGGATGACTGGGGCGTCGATCTGATCGTGGGGGCCAGCCAGAAAGGGCTGATGGTGCCGCCGGGGCTTGGCTTCCTGTGGGTCTCCGACCGGGCTGTGACGCAGTGCCGGGGCAGCGATCTGCGCACGCCCTATTGGGATTGGGACAGCCGGTTTTCCGCGACCGAGTTCTGGCAGCATTGGTTCGGCACCGCGCCGACGCATCACCTGTTCGGGCTGCGCGAAAGCCTCGACATGATCTTCGAGGAAGGGCTGGAGGCGGTCTGGGCGCGGCATGGCGCATTGGCGCGGGCGGTCTGGGCGGCGTTTGACGCCTGGGGGGCGGGGCATCCCGAGATTGCGCTGAATGTCGCCGATCCGGCGCATCGCAGCCATGCGGTGACGGCGGCGCGGATCGGGCCCGCGCCCAATGCCACCCGGCTGCGCCACTGGACCGAGGCAAAGGCCGGGGTCACGCTGGGCATCGGGCTGGGCATGACCGGGCCCGGCGATCCGGCGGGCGACGCCTTTTTGCGCGTGGCGCATATGGGCCATGTGAACGCCCATATGACATTGGGCGCCCTCGCGGTGATGGAGGCCGGCATGCAGGCGCTGGAGATCCCGCATGGCGCCGGCGCGCTGGAGGCGGCGGCGGGCGCCGTCGCCCGCTTTGTGGCAGGTGCCGCATGATCTGGCGGGCCGAGGTTCACGATGTTGCCGCCGCCGAGGCCGTGCTGCGCGCGGCCTTCACGCCGTTCATTGCGGTGATCGGCCAGAAGCCTGCCCCCATGCGCGCCGATCTGGCGGCGGCCCAGGCGGCCGGGCAGCTTTGGGTGGCGGGTGCGGGCGAGGGCACGGGTGCGGGCTTGGGCACGGGCGCGGCTGTCACCGCGCTCATGGTCTGCTTTGCCCAAGGCGAGGAGCTGGAGCTGGACATCCTGGCCGTCGCGCCCGAAGCGCAGGGGCAGGGGCTTGGCGCCGCGCTGGAGGGTCATGCCGAAGCGCTGGCGCGGGCCAGCGGGTTGCGGGCCGTGACGCTTTATACCAATGCGGCCATGACCGGCGCGCAGCGGCTTTATGACCGGCTGGGCTTCCAGCTGGTCGAACGCCGCCAGCAAGACGGGTTCGACCGGCTGTTTTACCGCAAGGCGATCACTGGCGGTGCTTCGCTAGCCAGTCCTGCATCCAGCTGATCTCGGCCTCCTGCGCGGCGATCACCTTTTCGGCCAAGGCGCGGACCTCCGGGTCTTTGCCATGTTCCAGCACGATTCGCGCCATCGCCACCGCGCCCTGATGGTGCGGGATCATGCCTGCGATGAAATCCACATCGGCATCGCCGGTGAAAGGAATCGCCATGCCTGCATGCATGGCATCATTGGCCGCCTGATAGGCGGCGGTCGAGGGGCTGGCCGCTGCCGCAGCCCCCGGCATGGCATGGCCTGCATGCGCGTCGGGGGCGGTTTCGGCCAGGGCCGGAGCGGCGGCAAGGGCCGTGGCCAGAGCAAGGGCAAATCGGATCATCATGGGCCTCCTGTGATTTGACCTCAGGCTGCAAGATTCCCCCAAGGGGAAGGCAAGTCAAACCGCCGTGAGGAGAGGCGCGATTTTTCGTCGAAAAATCGGGGCCGCGCAGGGGTTCTGCGGCAGCGCACAAAAGGAAAGCGGTCTGTCCCCTTCAATCGCCCCATCGGTCAGGCTAGGTTGAGGCCAGAGCGGAGGCAGCCCGGAACGGAGGCGGCAATGACAGCGGTTTCTCGGCGGCCCGTGGTGGGCATTATCGGCAATACCGGCGTGATCGGTGACACCTATCCGGTGCATGCCGGGGGGCAGATGACCTCCGAGGCGGTGGCGGGCGTCGCGGGATGCGTGCCGGTGATCATCCCCTCTGATCCGCGTCTGGTGCAGGTACCTGAGCTTTTGGCGCTCTGCGACGGCTTTCTGCTGACCGGCGGGCGCCCGAATGTGCATCCCAGCGAATATGGCGAGGCCGAGACCCCGGCCCATGGCGCCTTTGATCGCGGCCGCGATGCGATCACCCTGCCGCTGATCCGCGCCTGTGTGGAGCGTGGCCAACCCTTCTTCGGCATTTGCCGGGGCTTTCAGGAGGTGAATGTCGCCATGGGCGGCTCGCTGCACCCGGAAATCCGCGATCTGCCGGGGCGGATGAACCATCGCATGCCGCCCGATGGCTCTCTGGAGGAGAAATTCGCGCTGCGCCATCCGGTGCGCTTCACCCCCGGTGGCCGCTTTGCCCGGCTGATGGGCGCCGAGGAGGTGGTGACCAATTCGCTGCACGGTCAGGGCATCAACCGCCCCGGCGCGCGCATCGTGATCGAGGGCTGGGCGCCGGATGGCACACCCGAAGCGATCCTCGTGCAGGACGCGCCGGGCTTCACGCTGTCGGTGCAATGGCACCCGGAATGGAATGCGGCGGGCGACCCGGTGTCGCGCCCCTTGTTCGAGGCTTTCGGCGCGGCTTGCCGCCATTGGGGCGGCGCGGCTTGCCGCGACTGAGGGGCATGCCGGTAAACTGGTCAGGCGGGCCATCAAGGCCCGGTGCGCAAAGAAAAAGGCGGCCCGATGGGCCGCCTTTGCTTTGTATCTGGTGCCGCTCTGATGATCAGGGGCAGGCCTTTTCCGGGGTCGGCACGCAGACGGGCGCCGGGGTTGCCGGGACAGGGGCGGGGGCCGGAGCCGGGGTCACCACAGCCGGGGCTGCGGGCGTGACGGCGGGTGCCGCCGGAACCACAGGGGCCGGAACCACAGGGGCCGGAGCCGCCGGAGCAGGCGTCACGGGCGCCGGGGCGACCGGGGCCGGGGTCATCACTGGCACCGGCGCCACCGCTGCCGGGCTGCCCACCGGGGCGCCGAGATTCGGCGGCGTCAGCGCCGGGGCGGTCATCGTCGGGAAGCCGGGCGCGGGCGCGTTGGTGGCAGCCGGTTTTGCTGCTGCGGGTTTCGGCGTCGCCTTCGGCTTGGCCTTTTTCACCGGCTGCGGCGGCGGCAGTTTCAGCGCGGTCGGGCGCGAGCCGTCGGCATTCAGCACCACAACCTTCACGCCATTCGGCACGCGGTCGTAAAGGTCCATCACATCCTGGTTGATCATGCGGAAACAGCCCGAGGAGGCATTGCGCCCGATCGAGTTCCATTCCGGCGTGCCATGGATGCGGAAGCCGTAATCCACGCCATTGGTGGTCAGATACAGCGCACGGGCGCCCAACGGATTGGTCGGACCGCCGGGCTGGCCATCCTTCCATTTCTCAAGCTCGGGCTTGCGGGCGATCATTTCCTTGGGCGGCGTCCAGGTCGGCCAGTGGCGGCGATTGGTGATCAGCGCCTCGCCCGCCCATTGGAAGCCGTCCTTGCCCACGGCGATGCCATAGCGCATGGCCTTGCCGGGGGCGGTGACCAGATGCAGCGTCTTTTGAGCCGGGTCAATGATGATGGTGCCGACCGGATCGGTCGAGGCAAAGGCCACCTCCTGCCGCTTGAATTGCGGCGGAATTTTCTCCTCGGGCACGGCGGGCACGGTGAAGCTGCCATCCTGACGGGCGGCATAGGCATTCACGAAATCCTCGGGCACGGGTTGCTTGACAACCGGCGCAGCCGGGGCGGCGGGTTCGGCCGGGGTCGCGGTGGCTTTGGGGTCGGTCGGCACGCAGGCAGACAGCGTGCCAACCAGCACGCTGCCCAGCATGAGGGCCATCACATTGCGCAGCATTTCAAACGTCTCCTGGCGAATCCTGTAGCGGTCCGCATCAATCTGCGTTCCCATATACTGATTCCCGGGATAGCCGAGAGGGCGCTTGCGGTCCACCGCGCAAAAATCAAAGAATTGTGCGCAACTGCCACAATTCCGGAAACAACTGCACCTCCAGCATGCGCTTGAGGTAATGAATGCCCGAAGTGCCGCCGGTGCCGCGCTTGAACCCGATGACCCGTTCCACGGTGGTCACGTGGTTGAAACGCCAGCGGCGGAAGTAATCCTCGAAATCCACCAGTTTCTCGGCCAGCTCATAGGCCTCCCAATGGGTCAGCGGGTCGCGATAAACCTCGGCCCAGACCGCCTGCACCCCCTCATGCACAGTCCAGGCGCTGCGCAGGTCGCGGGTCAGCACATCGGCGGGCACCGCCATGCCGCGCCGGGCAAGCCAGCGCAGCGCCTCGTCATATAGCGAGGGCCGGGCCAGTTCGGCCTCCAGCAGCGCGATGAGGTCGGGGCGGTGCGCATGGGGCGCCAGCAGTGCAAGGTTCCGGTTTCCCACGGCAAATTCGATCAGCCGATATTGCCAGGACTGAAAACCCGAGCTTTGGCCCAGGCCGTCACGGAAGGTGGTGTAATCGGCCGGGGTCATGGTGCGCAGCACGTCCCAGGCACTGTTGAGCTGTTCAAAGATGCGCGCAATCCGCGCCAGCATCTTGAAGGCCTCCCGCGGGCGGTCGGCGGCCAGGGCGATGCGCGCAGCATCCATCTCGTGCAGGGCAAGGCGCATCCACAGTTCCGAAGTCTGATGCTGGATGATGAACAGCATCTCGTCATGGGCGTCGGTCAGCGGGGTCTGCGCGCCCAGGATGCGGTCGATCTGAAGGTAGTCGCCATAGGACATGCGCCCGTCAAAGGACATTTGCGCCCCATCGGTGGCGGGGGTGTAAGTGGTGGTCATTGTTTCTCTCCGGTTGACAGTTGGGCGGCGGATCAGGCCGCAACCCGCCGGTTCAACACGGAAAGATTGCCGATGCGGCGCCACAGGCAGGCCCAGCCCGAAGGGCGGCACAGCGGCGGGCAGGATCTTTCGACGAAAGATCCTGTAACGATTTTTCGACGAAAAATCGGGTAGTCGGCTGGCATCAGGTCACGCGGGCCCGGGTTTTGTATTCGGGGCGGTCCCAAAGATCGCCTGCCATCACCTCGGCGATGATGGCCGCGGCCTTGTCCACATCCTCGCCGTTGATGAACAGGGGGGTGAAGCCAAAGCGCAGGATGTCGGGGGCGCGGAAATCACCCACAACCCCGCGTGCGATCAGCGCCTGCATGATGGCATAGCCCTCGGCGTGGCGGAAGCTGACCTGCGAGCCGCGCGCCGCATGGTCGCGCGGTGTGGCGAGGGTCAGGCTGGGGCAGGTGGCCTCGACGCCCGCGATGAACCGGTCGGTCAGCGCCAGCGAGGCCACACGGATGTCCGCCATCTCGACCTGATCCCAGATGTCGAGCGAGGCCTCCAGCGCCGCCAGCTGAATCACCGGCGGGGTGCCGACACGCATCCGCTCCACCCCCGCGCCGGGGCGATAGTCGAGGTCGAAGGCAAAGGGCGCCTCATGGCCCAGCCAGCCCGACAAGGCGGGGCGGGCGACCTCGGCATGGCGGGGGGCCACATAGATGAAGGCCGGGCCGCCGGGGCCGGAATTGAGGTATTTATAGGTGCAACCCACCGCGAAATCGGCGCCGCCCCGGGCGACCTCGACCGGCAGCGCGCCCGCCGAATGCGCCAGATCCCAGATCGTCAGCGCGCCGACCTCATGCGCCCGCGCGGTCAGCGCCGCCATGTCATGCCGCCGCCCGGTGCGATAATCGACCTCGGTGATCATCATCACCGCCACGGTTTCGTCCAGCGCGCCCAGCACCTCCTCGGGCGCCACGGTCTTCAGCTGATACTCCGGCCCCAGCGTGCGGCAGAGCCCCTGCGCGATGTAAAGATCAGAGGGAAAGTTGCCGCGATCCGACAGCACCACCTTGCGCGCCGGGTTCATCTCGAAACTGGAGGCCAGCGCCTGATAGACCTTGATCGACAGCGTGTCGCCCAGCACCACCGCGCCCGGCTCGGCCCCGATCAGCCGCCCCACGCGGTTGCCCAGACGGCTGGGCAGCTCCATCCAGCCGGCCTTGTTCCAGCCGGTGATCAGCATCTGCCCCCATTCCTCGGTCACGGTGCGGGCGACGCGGGCGGCGGCGGCGCGGGGCAGCGGCCCCAGCGAATTGCCGTCAAGATAGATCACCCCCTCGGGCAGATCGAACAGCGCGCGGGTGGCGGCGAAATCGGTGGTCATCAAACTCTCCTCCGGGCTGCGGGCCTGCCTGAACGAATGCCGGGGCCTGCCTGGGCCGCATTGGAACAGGCGCCGCGCCGGATGCCAAGGGCGAAAGCGAATGCAGTGGCGGGGCAGAAAAGCGGGCATCGGGCATTGCAAAGTTGCAAATCCCGGCGAAGATGCCTGCCGGATCGGAGGAACCGGGGCGATTGTGACGCAAGGGAAGCTGGATGAGCCGTTTTTGTCGGGCAAGCAGGGGCGCAAAGCGCTTTGACCTGCCTGCCCGGAGAGAATCGGCAAATCTGTCTCTGCGGTGCAGCAAAACGTCACGGCAATTTCGCATCTTGTGAAAACAAGGTTTTGTAATTTTCTTGCGCGACAAGTAAACAATCTTGCGCGCTCGGGGAACGAGTCGGGGAAGGCTGCGCCGCAAGGCGCCTCAGAACGGGAGGGACACCGTGAAAATCGGGGCACCGAGAGAGATATTCGAGGGTGAGAACCGGGTGGCATTGACGCCGGATTCGGCAGTGCAGCTGGGGAAGCTTGGGCACAGTTGTGTTGTGGAAAGCGGGGCTGGTGCGAAGGCCGGGTTTTCGGATGCGGCCTATGCGCAGGCGGGCGTCGAGGTTTTGGCTGATGCGGCGGCGGTGTTTGCGGCGGCGGATGTTGTGGTGAAGGTCCGCGGGCCGGAGCCTTCGGAAGTGGCGCAGCTGCGCCAGGGCCAGACGCTGATCAGCTTTTTCTGGCCCGCCCAGAATGCCGAGCTGCTGGAGCAGGCCCGGGAGCGGGGCGCCACCGTGGTCGCCATGGACATGGTGCCGCGCATCAGCCGGGCGCAGAAGATGGACGCGCTGTCCTCGATGGCGAACATCGCGGGTTATCGCGCGGTGATCGAGGCCGGGAACAACTTCGGCCGCTTCTTCACCGGCCAGGTGACCGCTGCGGGCAAGGTGCCGCCGGCGAAGGTGCTGATCGTGGGGGCGGGCGTGGCCGGTCTGGCGGCCATCGGCACCTCGACCAGCCTTGGCGCCATCACGCTGGCTTTCGATGTGCGGCCCGAAGTGGCCGAGCAGATCGAGAGCATGGGCGCCGAATTCGTCTATCTCGATTTCGCCGAGAACCAGACGGACGGTGCTGCCACGGGCGGTTATGCCGCCCCCTCCAGCCCGGAATTCCGCGAAGCGCAGCTGAAGAAATTCCGCGAACTCGCGCCCGAGGTCGATATCGTCATCACCACCGCCCTGATCCCCGGTCGGCCCGCGCCGAAGCTGTGGACCGAGGACATGGTTCAGATGATGAAGCCCGGCTCGGTCATCGTGGACCTTGCGGCCGAACGCGGCGGCAATTGCGACCTGACGGTGCCGGATCAGAAGATCGTCACGGAAAATGGTGTGACCATCGTGGGTTACACCGATTTCCCCAGCCGGATGGCGGCCCAGGCCTCGACGCTCTATGCCACCAATATCCGCCATATGCTGACCGATCTGACGCCGAAGAAAGACGGCGTGATTGATCACAACATGGAAGATGACGTGATCCGGGGGGCCACGGTCACCAAGGACAGCGCGATCACCTATCCGCCGCCGCCGCCCAAGGTGCAGGCCATTGCCGCGCAAAAGCCGAAGGAAAAGGCGCGTGAGCTGACCCCGGAGGAGCGCCGCGCGCAGGAGGTCGCCGCCTTCCGCAAGCAGACCACCCAACAGGTCGGGCTGCTGGCCATCGGCACGGCACTGCTGCTGCTGGTGGGGTCGGTCGCGCCGGCCTCGTTCATGGCGCATTTCGTGGTCTTCGTGCTGGCCTGCTTTGTCGGCTTCCAGGTGATCTGGAACGTGTCGCATTCGCTGCACACGCCGCTGATGGCGGTGACCAATGCGGTGTCGGGGATCATCATCCTCGGCTCGCTGTTGCAGATCGGCGCGGGCGGCACCGGGCTCGGGGGCCTTGTGATCGTGGTGCTGTCGACCCTGTCGATCCTGATCGCCAGCATCAACATCGTCGGCGGCTTCCTTGTGACACGGCGCATGCTCGCCATGTTCCAGAAGTCGTAAGGGGGGGCGGATCACATGGATTACGCACTGATTTCCGCGGCTTATATCGCCGCAGC
The DNA here is from genome assembly GCF_016792925.1 of Gemmobacter sp. Classification (GTDB taxonomy): domain Bacteria; phylum Pseudomonadota; class Alphaproteobacteria; order Rhodobacterales; family Rhodobacteraceae; genus Gemmobacter. The sequence continues at coordinate 4,194 of NZ_JAEULU010000013.1, read as the reverse complement.
CATTCTGTTCATCCTCTGCCTTGGCGGCTTGTCCGGGCAGGAAAGCGCCAAGCGCGCGGTCTGGTATGGCATTGCGGGCATGGCGATGGCCGTGTTTGCCACCGTGCTGGGCGAGGGCGTGGGCTATTACCCGCTGATCGGCATAGCCATCGTGGCGGGCTCGGTTCTGGGCTGGTATCTGGCCAAGACGGTCGAGATGACCTCAATGCCGCAGCTGGTGGCGGCGCTGCACAGCTTTGTGGGCCTGGCGGCCGTCTTCATCGGCATCAACACCCATATCGTGCTGGGCCAGGTCTGGCCGATCATCGAGGTGCATGACGCCACCGGCAGCCTGCCGCCCGATTACGCAACCCTGACCGGCTTTGCCGCCATCGTCGCCCACAAGACCCTGACCGAAGTGGCGATCCTGAAGGTGGAAACCTTCCTCGGCGTCTTCATCGGCGCGGTGACCTTCACCGGCTCGGTCATTGCCTTTGGCAAGCTGGCGGGCAAGGTGGATGGCAAGGCCAAGAAACTGCCGGGCGGGCATGCGCTGAATGCGGTGGCGGCGGCGGCCTCGCTGCTGCTGCTGGTGCTGTATATGAATGGCGCGGGCATGTGGGCGCTGCTCTTGATGACGCTGTTTGCGCTGTTCATCGGCTATCACCTGATCATGGGCATCGGCGGCGCCGATATGCCGGTGGTGGTCTCGATGCTGAACAGCTATTCCGGCTGGGCGGCCTCGGCCATCGGCTTCAGCCTGGGCAATGACCTCTTGATCGTCACCGGCGCGCTGGTGGGCAGCTCGGGGGCGATCCTCAGCTATATCATGTGCAAGGCGATGAACCGCAGCTTCGTGTCGGTGATCCTTGGCGGCTTCGGCGGCACCACCGGCCCGGCGATGGAAGTGACCGGCGAGCAGATCGCCATCGACGCCGAAGGCGTGGCGGCGGCGCTGAACGATGCCGACAGCGTCATCATCATCCCGGGTTACGGCATGGCGGTGGCACAGGCGCAGCAATCGGTCAGCGAACTGACCCGCAAGCTGCGCGCCAAGGGCAAGAAGGTGCGCTTCGCCATTCACCCGGTGGCGGGCCGCCTGCCGGGGCACATGAACGTGCTGCTGGCCGAGGCCAAGGTGCCTTACGACATCGTGCTGGAGATGGACGAGATCAACGAGGACTTCCCCGAAACGGATGTCGCCATCGTCATCGGCTCGAATGACATCGTGAACCCGGCCGCGCAGGAAGACCCCAACAGCCCCATCGCCGGCATGCCGGTGCTGGAATGCTGGAAGGCCAAACAGGTCTTCGTGTCGAAACGCGGCCAGGGCACCGGCTATTCCGGCATCGAGAACCCCCTGTTCTACAAGGAAAACACCCGCATGTTCTATGGCGACGCCAAGAAAAGCCTCGACGCACTGCTGCCCATGATCGAGTGAACCCGTCCGATTTTTCGTCGAAAAATCGTGTGGAAAGCCTGCAAGGCCCCGGGAGACCGGGGCCTTTGCTTTTGTTGCACAAAAGCAAGTATTCCCTTGTATACGCGCAATGCCCTGATTTCTAAGGGGCAATCCGGGCACAGCCCGCTAGTCTCGCCCGAAAGAGCCGGAACAAGACTGATGCCCAACGACCACCTGCCCGACCACCCCCTGCGCTATGCGCTGGTCAATGAACTGCATGCCCGCCCCTTTCCGGTGCTGCGCGCGCCCTGCATGGCGGCCTATGTCGCCATCAAGGAGCCCGTCTCGGCGCATAACCGCGACCGGGGCGCCGACCGGGCGCATCTGCTGAACCTGCTGGACCGGCACGGCTCGGCCCATCCCCAGCCGGGGGCCACCCATTTCTCCGGCCCCATCGGGCGGGCCGAGCTGAAATGGGAGAGCCATACCGAGTTCGTGACCTATTCCGCCTTCACCCCCGGCCTTTCCGCCCGGCCCTTTGACCCGTTCGAGGCCGAGGTGTTCCCGGCAGATTGGGTGGCGCAGGCCCCGGGCAAGCGGCTTGTCTCCGTGCTGATCCGGGTGGAGCAAATGCCCGCGACCCGCGCCGAAGCCCTGGCGCGGCTGGATGAGTGGTTCGTGGCCGAAAGCCTCGCGCTGTCCGAGGTGGTGGACGGTGCGGCGATCATCGCCGGGGATTTCCGCATTGATGCCGGTGGCCATATGCGCTTTGCGGTCTTCGTCCGCGAAGGCGTGGGCGAGCGGCGCATCGGTCGCATCGTGCAGCGGCTCTGCGAGGTGGAAACCTATCGCGCCACAGCCATGCTGGGCCTCAGCCGCGCCCGCGACCTCTCCACCCGGCTGAACGCGCTGGACCCGAGGCTTTCGGCCCTTGTGGCGGCGCTGGATACCCGCGACCGCTCGCCCGAGGCGCTGCTGGAAGACCTGCTCGACATCTCCGCCGAGCTGGAGGCGCTTTCGGCCCGCTTCACCTTCCGCTTTGGCGCCACGGCGGCCTATGAGGCCATCGTGAACCAGCGGGTCAGCGTGATGCGCGAGGAGCGGATCGACGGCCGCCAGACCTTTGGCGAATTCATGATGCGCCGGTTCGACCCGGCGATGCGCACGGTGAAATCCACCGAGGCCCGGCTGAAAGCCATGACCGAACGCGCTGCCCGCGCCGCCGAGCTGCTGCGCACCCGCGTGGATGTGGAGCGCAGCGCGCAGAACCAGCGCCTGCTGGAAAGCATGGACCGCCGCGCCGATCTGGCCCTGCGCCTGCAACATACCGTCGAGGGGCTTTCGGTGGTGGCGATCAGCTATTATGCGGTCAGCCTCGCCGCCTATGCGGCCTATCCGCTGGGCAAGGCGGTTGGGCTTTCCAAGGAAATGCTCACCGCGACCCTGGTTTTGCCGGTGATCGCCGGGGTCTGGCTGATGGTGCGCCGCATCAAACAGGCGATGCACTGAGCCTTTGGCCGGGCAGGGGGGCTGTCTGCCCCCCACGCGCGCGATGCGCGCTCCCCCCGAGGATATTTGTGAACAGAAAAAGCAAAAGAACGGCTCTGCGCTTTTTATGTCTGAAAATATCCCGCGGGGGAGGCTCTGAAAGAGCCGGGGGGCGCGAAGCCCCCCCTGCGACCTCACCGCCCGCGCACACGCGGGTCGAGCGCATCGCGCAGCCCGTCACCGATATAGTTCACACACAGCACTGTCAGCGAGATGGCGACGCCGGGCCAGACCACGCGGTCGGGATAGGTGCGCATGGCATCCACGCCATCGAACAGCAGGCGGCCCCAGGTCGGGAAATCTGGCGGGAAGCCGAGGCCGAGGAAGCTCAGCACGCTTTCGGTGATGATGGCCGAGGCGATGCCCAGCGTGGCGGCCACCAGCACGGGCGACAGCACATTGGGCAGGATGTGGCGCAGGATGATGCGCAGCGACGGCGTGCCGATGGAGCGCGCGGCCAGCACGAATTCGCGCTCTTTCAACGCCAGCACCTCGCCGCGCACGATGCGGGCGGCGTGCATCCAGCTTGTGACGCCGATCGCCAGCACGATCAGCAGGAAGGTGCCAAGGCTGGGCCCCAGCACCGCTGCCGCCGCGTCGCGGAACAGGAACATCATGACCAGCAGCAGGGGCAACAGCGGCAGTGCCAGGAACATGTCGGTCAGCCGCATCAACAGCCCGTCCACGCGGCGGAAATAACCGGCCAGCACGCCCACGGTGGTGCCGATGAAGATGGCCACCAGCATGGCCACGGTGGCCACGGCCAGCGAGATCTTGCCGCCGAACATCAGCCGGGCCAGCATGTCGCGGCCCAGCTGGTCGGTGCCCAGCGGGTGATCCCAGGTCGGGCCCTTGTTGCGCAGCCGGATCATCTTGACCGGATCGCTTTCGATGAAGTTCGGGTCGATCCGCCACAGCAGCGGGCCGATGAACACGAAGGCCGCAATCAGCCCGAGCAGCACCAGTGCCACCATGGCGCCCTTGTGGTGGCGGAACTGATCCCAGACATCGCGCCATTGGCTGCGCGGGCGTTCGATCTTCACGGTGGTCGTCGTATCAGTCATAGCGGATCCGCGGGTCGAGGATGCCATACAGAATGTCGGCAATCAGGTTGAACAGCACGATCAGCACCGCGAAGATGAAGGTGATGGTCTGGATCACCGGCAGGTCGGAGACATGGATCGCCCCGATCAGTGCCGCGCCAATGCCGTTGATCTTGAAGATCTGCTCGGTCACGATGGCGCCGCCAAAGACCGTGGGCAGAC
>NZ_JAEULU010000343.1 GCF_016792925.1 Gemmobacter sp. | reverse complement strand
GTTGCTGGTCTATCTGGTGAATACCGGGTTGATGGCGGTGGTCACCTATTGGGGGCATATGCTGGGCATCAACATCGAAACCGAGATGCGGGCCCGTGCCTTTGCCCATCTCACCCGGTTGGGCTGGGGTTGGTATGACCGCGCCCGCACCGGCAAGATGGTGGCGCGCGTGACCCGTGATCTGGAAGAGATCGGCGAGGTGGCCCATCATGGACCCGAGGATCTGTTCATCGCGGTGATGACCTTTGCCGGCGCGTTCTTCCTGATGTTCAGCCTGCATCCGCAACTGGCACTGATGACGGCGGCGATCGTGCCCCTGATGGTGGCGGTGGTGTCGATCTTCGGCGCGCGCATGACCCGCACATGGCAGGCGATCTATGGCCGGGTGGGCGATTTCAACGTGCGGCTGGAAGAGGCGCTGGGCGGCATCCGTGTGGTGCAGGCCTTTGCCAATGAAAGCCACGAGCGCGCTTTGTTCGCGGGCGACAATCAGCGCTATCGCAAGACCAAGTTGCAGGCCTATGGCGTGATGGCCAAGGCCGGTGCGCTTCAGTACATGGGATTACGCTTTGTGCAGGTGCTGGTCATGGTGGCCGGGGCGTGGTTTGTCATGCAGGGGCAGCTGACGGGGGGTGGCTTTGTCGGCTTCCTGTTGCTGGTCACGGTGTTTTTCCGCCCGCTGGAAAAGATTGCCGCCGTGATCGAAACCTATCCGCGCGGCATTGCAGGCTTTCGCAACTATCTGGATTTGCTGAACACTTCGCCGGGCATCGAGGATGCGCCCGATGCACAGTCCGCGCCCGCCCTGCGTGGTGACATCGCCTTTGAGGGCGTGCATTTCGCCTATGACCCCGCGCGCCCGATCCTGTCGGGCATTGATCTGACCGTGCGCGCGGGCGAGACCGTGGCCTTTGTCGGCGCCTCGGGCGCCGGAAAAACCACGCTTCTCGCGCTTTTGCCCCGGTTTTACGATCCGCAGGCCGGACGCATCACGATTGACGGCCTGCCTTTGGCCGCGATGACGCTGGAAAGTCTGCGCCGTCAGATCGGCCTTGTGTCGCAGGATGTGTTCCTGTTCGGCGGCACCCTGCGCGAGAATATCGCCTATGGCCGCCTTGGCGCCAGCGAGGCCGAGGTGCAGGAGGCTGCCGCGCGGGCGCAGCTTGGCCCGCTGATCGCCAGCCTGCCCGAGGGGTTGGAGACGGTGGTGGGCGAGCGCGGCGTGATGCTCTCGGGCGGGCAGAAACAGCGGGTGGCGATTGCCCGCGTTTTCCTGAAAAACCCGCCGATCCTGATCTTGGACGAGGCGACCAGCGCCCTGGACAGCGAGACCGAGCGCGAGATTCAGGCGGCGCTGGAGGCCCTGGCCGTCGGCCGCACCACCTTGGTCATCGCGCATCGCCTGGGCACCATCCGCAAGGCGGATCGCATTGTGGTGATGGCCGAGGGGCAGGTTGTCGAAAGCGGTAACCATCAGGCCTTGCTGGAAAAAGGCGGCGCCTACGCGCGGCTGGCGGCGTGATCTAGTGTCGCATCCCATGGCCGAGGCCATCGCCGAGGTCACGCGGTGCCGTTTCCGCGTTTGGGCCGGTGGCCCAAAGCCACCGGCCCGCGCCCGCCCTCCGGGCGGCGGGCGCTTTGCGCCCACCGGGCGGGCGCGGGCCTCCCGGTCGTCTGTGGCAAGGGTCTTGCGGTGCGGTGCCCACAAGGGGCGGGGAAACGCGATGCGTTTCCTCTTCCGCCCCTC
>NZ_JAEULU010000291.1 GCF_016792925.1 Gemmobacter sp. | reverse complement strand
GCCTGTGATCGGCAAAGCCATACAGCTCTTTCGCCCACATCGGATGCTCTTGCGCGCGGTCGAAATCGAACAGCCCGGTCTCGAAAATCGCTTCGCCCGGCACCACCGAGTGATCGGTCTCGATCACTCGTGCATCGGGGTTCAGCGCCCGGATGATCTGCCGCGCCGCCAGCACCCGCGCCGCCCCCGCATCGCGGCATTTGTTCAGCACAATCACATTGGCAAATTCGATCTGTTCGGTCAGCAGCGTGACCAGCGAGCGTTCGTCCTGTTCGCCCAGGCTCTCGCCGCGATCGGCCAGAAAATCATGGCTGGAGAAATCTTTCAGCAGGTTGATGGCATCCACCACCGTCACCATGCAATCCAGCCGCGCCACATCTTGCAGGCTCTGGCCCTCGGCATCGCGGAAATCAAAGGTCGCCGCCACTGGCAGCGGCTCGGCAATGCCGGTGGATTCGATCAAAAGGTAATCAAATCGCCCCTCCGCCGCCAGCCGCCGCACTTCGCCCAGCAGATCGTCGCGCAGCGTGCAGCAGATGCAGCCATTGGTCATCTCCACCAGCTTTTCCTCGGCGCGGCTCAGCTCCGCCCCCTCGCGCACCAGATCGGCGTCGATATTCACTTCACTCATATCATTCACGATCACCGCCACCCGGCGCCCGTCGCGATTGTTGAGGATGTGATTCAAAAGCGTGGTTTTTCCGGCCCCGAGGAAACCGGACAGCACAGTGACGGGAAGGCGGGGATCAGGCACGTGAGGATCGGAAGGGCGGGGATCGAACATGGCGGCGCATCCTTGCAATGTTATATCGTAACATTACCGGGATGTGAAAACCGGGGCAAGAGCCCCGATCCGCAAATGCTCGATCCTCAAAACCGCGATCCCAAAAAACCGATCTCAAAGACCCGAGTCCTCAAAACCCGGATCTCTGAGCCTCAGACCACTGCCACCCCGGCGGCAATCCGCGCGGCCTGTTCCTCCCAATGCAGGTGGTTCAGCACGCCGCCCGCGCGCCGCACCTCTGCAATCGCGGCGCGGTCCACCGTCGCAATCGCCCAGCCGGGCTGGTTCAGTGGCGTTTCCGCGAAAATCCCGGTTTCGGGAAAGCCAAGGTCGGGCGGGCCATAGATCGCCGCCGATCCCACATTCTCATCCACCGCCGGGCAGAAATCGCACAGGCCCACGGTCGGGGCATGCACCACCACGCACTGATTCTCCAGCGCGCGCGCCATGCTACCCACCCGCACGCGGGTAAAGCCGCGCAGGCTGTCGGTGCAGGAGGGCGCCAGCAGGATCTCCGCCCCCGCCTCGACCAGCGCGCGAGACAGCAGCGGAAACTCGCTGTCATAGCAGGTCACGACCCCCAGCCGCCCCAGCGGAGTGTCGAAAACCCGAAGGCCGTGGCCCGGCTCCACAAACCATGTTTCGCGTTCAAAGCGAGTCATGATCTGTTTGTCTTGATGGCCCAGGATGCCGCCGGGGCCATAAAGCGTCGCGCGATTCACCGGGCGGGGGCCGGATGTGTATACAGCGTTACGCTTTGGGTCAGTCTGCCCAGCAGAAGTGTATATATCGTTACCTTTTTCCGACAAAAACACCGGTCCCGAGGCGCCCAGAATATGCACGCCAAACCGCGCCGCCAGCGCGCAATGCAGCGCATCGACCTGCGGTTTCCAGCGCGCAACCTCGTGCAAACAGGCCTCCAGATCGCCCGCCACAGCGCGCCCGCCAAGGCTTCCCAGCTCCATTGCGCCATATTCGGGAAAGACCAAAAGCGCCGCGCCCGAGGCCGCCGCCTCGCTCACCCAGGCGGTGACCTTGGCGGCGTAACTGTCGAAAGAATCATGAAAATCAAGCGGATAGGCGGCGGCAGCGATGGTCACGCGGGTCATGATGGCTCCTGTCTTTGGCGCATTCTGCCATGGCGCGCGCGGCTGCGCCCGCCCAAGCGCGACCTGCTACCATGCCAGCACGCCCTCATCCGCGCTGCCCGCCACCGCCTGCAAAAGCCAGTCCCGAAAGGCGATCAGCGGCGGATAGCTTTCCGCCGAATGCGGCCAAACCAGATAGTAACTCCCCCGACTCGGCACCGCCCCCCCCCAGGCATCCACCAACCTCCCATCCTCTAGTTCCGCCTTCGCCAGAAACTCCGGCAGCAGCGCCACCCCCATGCCATAGATGGCGGACTGGATCATGGGTGCGAATTGATCAAACAGCATCCCCAGCGGAGGGTTTCCCGCAACCCCATGATATTGCAGCCAATCTGACCAGGCGTCGGGCCGGGTTTCCAGTTGCAGCAGCGGCAGACCGATCAGGTCGGCGGCGGTTTTCACCGGGTGGCTGGCCAGAAATCCGGGCGCCGCGCAGGCCACCATGCGCTCGTCAAACAGCTTGGCAAAGCCCGCATCCGGCCAGGTTGCCTCACCAAAATGGATCGCCGCGTCAAATCCCTCCTCGGCAAAATCGAACGGCCTGAGCCGCGTGCCCAGGTTGATCGTCACCCCCGGATGCGCCGCCAGAAACCGCGGCAAGCGCGGCGCGAGCCAGCGCGTGCCGAAGGTCGGCAGGATCGAAAGCGCCAGCGTGCCGCCCCCCGGCGCCGAACGCACCCGCATCGAGGCCCGGCTGATCAGATCCATCGCCTTGGCCACGTCTTTCGCATAGGCCAGCGCGTTTTCGGTCGGCACCAGCCGCCGCCCCTCGCGCCGGAACAGCTGCACCCCCAACTGCGCCTCAAGGTTCTGGATCAGCCGCGACACCGCGCCCTGTGTCAGGCTCAGGTCATGGGCGGCGGCGAGGGTCGATCCGGTGCGGATCACCGATTCAAAGGCCATCAGCAGCGAAACCGAGGGCAGCAGGCGGCGGGGCGTGGCCATGATCTATGCCTTTTGCGCATTCTATCAGGCCAATCTATCGTTATCGCGCCGCGAAACAATCCCTTAAACACATATGCAAGTGATCCTCCGAAAGGCAGACAGATGGCCCTGAAACCGAAAGACGCCCCCGACCTTGGCCGCTTCGATTGGGAAGATGCGTTCCGGCTGGATGCGCAACTGACCGAGGACGAGCGCGCCCTGCGCGACGCCGCCCGCGCCTATGCGCAAGACAAGCTGCAACCCCGCGTCATCAAGGCCTTTGCCGAGGAATCGACCGACCCGGCGATCTTCCGCGAGATGGGCGAGATGGGCCTGCTGGGCGTGACCGTCCCCGAGGAATATGGCGGTCTGGGCGCCTCTTATGTGGCTTACGGGCTGGTGGCGCGCGAGGTGGAGCGTGTCGATAGCGGCTATCGCAGCATGATGTCGGTGCAATCCAGCCTCGTGATGTATCCGATCTATGCCTATGGCTCGGAAGAGCAGCGCCGCAAATACCTTCCCAAGCTGGCGAGCGGCGAATGGATCGGCTGCTTTGGCCTGACCGAACCGGATGCGGGCTCGGATCCGGCGGGGATGAAGACGGTGGCCCGCAAGACCGCCAATGGCTATGTGCTGAACGGGTCCAAGATGTGGATCTCCAACGCGCCGATTGCCGATGTGTTTGTGGTCTGGGCGAAATCCGAGGCGCATGGCGGCAAAATTCGCGGTTTCGTGCTGGATAAGGGCATGAAGGGCCTCTCGGCACCGAAAATTGGCGGTAAATTGTCCCTGCGTGCCTCGATCACCGGCGAGATCGTGATGAAGGATGTCGAGGTCGGCGAGGATTCGCTGCTGCCCAATGTCGAGGGGCTGAAAGGCCCGTTCGGCTGCCTCAACCGCGCCCGCTATGGCATCAGCTGGGGTGTGCTGGGCGCGGCAGAGTTCTGCATGAGCGCCGCGCGGCAATACGGGCTGGACCGCAAGCAGTTCAACAAACCCATCGCGGGCACCCAGCTTTATCAGCTGAAACTGGCGAATATGCTGACGGAAATCAGCCTTGGCCTGCAAGCCAGCCTGCAAGTGGGCCGCCTGATGGATGCCGCCAATGCCGCGCCCGAGATGATCTCCATCGTCAAGCGCAACAATTGCGGCAAGGCGCTGGAGATCGCGCGCCACGCCCGCGACATGCACGGCGGCAACGGAATTTCCGAGGAATTTCAAGTTATTCGCCATATGGTGAACCTTGAGACGGTGAACACCTATGAAGGCACCCATGACGTGCATGCGCTGATCCTGGGCCGTGCCATCACCGGCCTTCAGGCCTTCTTCTAAACGGCGCGCGGGTTCCGAATTTTCGTCGAAAATTCGGGGCCCGACCTTCCGCGACAGGGCAGCTTCAAAGACAGGATACGGCATGGATCGCGCCGACATCGTTCACGACAATTTCCTGCGTCGCATTGCGGCGCGGGATATTCCGCATGGCAGCGCCCCTTCGGGGGCGCTTCCGGCGTTTCAGGCGGTGGAGATTTACCGCGCCGCCTGCCTCTCGCGGGCACTGGATCGGCAAAGCCGGGTGATGCAGCGGGCGGGGCAGGGGTTCTACACCATCGGCTCTTCGGGGCATGAGGGGCTGGGGGCGGTGGCCACTGCGCTGCGCCCAACCGATATGGCCTTCCTGCATTACCGCGACGCGGCGTTTCAGATCGCGCGCAGCCGACAAGTGCCGGGGCAAAGCATTGCCTGGGATATGCTTTTGTCCTTCGCGGCCTCCAGCGAAGACCCGATTTCGGGCGGGCGGCACAAGGTTCTGGGGTCAAAGGCGCTGAACATCCCGCCGCAGACCTCCACCATCGCCTCGCATCTGCCCAAGGCCATGGGTGCGGCCTATGCCATTGGCGCGGCGCGGCGCCATCGGCCCGAACATGCCGAATTGCCCGAGGATGGCATTGTCTATTGCAGCTTTGGTGACGCCTCGGCCAACCACTCCACCGCGCAGGGCGCCTTCAACGCCGCGCAATGGACCAGCTATCAGGGCATTCCGCTGCCTTTGCTTTTTGCCTGTGAAGACAATGGCATCGGCATTTCGACAAAGACACCGAAGGGTTGGATCGCGGCCTCGTTCCAGAACCGCCCCGGTTTGAAATATTTCGCCTGCGACGGCCTCGATATGTTCGACACATTCGCCACCGCGCAAGAGGCCGCGCATTATGTGCGCACGCGCCGCAAGCCGGCTTTCCTGCATATTCGCACCATCCGGCTTTATGGCCATGCCGGGGCCGATATGCCCACGACCTATCTCCCGCGCGAGGAGGTGGAGGCCGAGGAGGCGCAAGACCCGCTGCTGCATATGGTGCGGGGCCTGGATCAGATCGGGGCGATGACCCCGGAGGCCGCCTTGCAGGTTTACACCGCGACCAATGCGCGCGTCGCCCGCATCGCGGCTGAGGCGGTGACGCGTCCGCGCCTGACGGATGCCAAGGGCGTCATGGCCGCGCTGATCCCGCCGAAGCGCGCCTGCAAGCCCACCAACGGGCCATCGCCCGATGCACGCGCGCAGGTTTTTGGCAGCGATCTCAAACAGATGGCCGAGCCGCAGATCATGTCGCGCCTGATCAACTGGGCGCTGACCGATCTGATGCTGGAGCATCGTGAGATCGTGATGATGGGCGAGGATGTGGGCCGTAAGGGGGGCGTTTACGGTGTCACCCAGAAATTGCAGGCGCGCTTTGGCGCGGATCGGATGATTGACACGCTGCTGGATGAGCAGAGCATTCTGGGCCTTGCCATCGGCATGGCACAGAACGGATTCATCCCCATGCCGGAGATTCAGTTCCTCGCCTATCTGCACAATGCCGAGGATCAGCTGCGCGGCGAGGCGGCAACGCTGCCCTTCTTCTCCAACGGTCAATACAGCAATCCGATGGTGCTGCGGATTGCCGGGCTTGGCTATCAGAAGGGCTTTGGCGGGCATTTCCACAATGACAATTCGGTGGCGGTGCTGCGCGATATTCCGGGGCTGATCCTCGCTTGCCCGTCCAATGGGGCGGATGCCGCGCGGATGTTGCGCGAATGCGTGCGGCTGGCGCGCGAGGAGCAGCGGTTGGTGGTTTTCCTTGAACCTATCGCGCTTTACCCGATGCGCGATCTGCATGGCGAGAAGGATGGCGGCTGGATGCAGACCTATCCCGACCCGTCAGAGGTGATCCCCTTCGGGCAGGTGGGGTGTCATGGCGCGGGCGCGGATCTGGCGATCGTCACCTTCGGCAACGGGGTTTACCTCAGCCGTCAGGCCGAGCCGGCGCTGGCAGAGGCCGGGATTCGCGCGCGGATCATCGACACGCGCTGGCTCTCGCCCTTGCCGAAAGAGGCGCTGACGCAGGCGGTTGCGGGGGCAAAACGCATCCTGATCGTCGATGAAACCCGCCACACCGGCGGCATGGCCGAGGCGCTGATGGCGCATTTCCACGAGGCCTGCCCCGGCATCCCGCTGGCGCGGGTGACGGCCGAGGACAGTTTCATCGCCACCGGCCCGGCCTATGCTGCCACCATGCCCTCGCGCGACAGCATTCTGGCCGCGGCGAAGGAGATCTGCGCATGAAAACCGCCGTTGTGATCTGCCCCGGTCGGGGCACCTATACGAAAACAGAGCTGGGCGTGTTGGGGCGGCACTTTGCCGACAAGGGCTTGCTCGCGCATTTCGATGCGCGCCGCGCGGCGGCAGGGCAAGAGACGCTCTCGGCGCTGGACGGCGCGGCGAGCTATTCCGTCGCGAAACACACGCGGGGCGACAATGCCTCGGCGCTGATTTATGCCGCCACGCTGGCTGATTTTCGCGCCATCGAAGGGGTGGAGGTGGTGGCCGTCACCGGCAATTCGATGGGCTGGTATTCGGCGCTGGCCTGTGGCGGGGCGCTGACGCCCGAGGGCGGGTTCGAGGTGGTGAACACCATGGGCACGCTGATGCAGGAGCGGTTGATCGGCGGGCAGCTGATCTATCCGTTCCTGGGCGAGGATTGGCGGCCCGATCCGGCCCGCAAGGCCGAGTTGATGGCGCTGGTCGACCGCATTCCCGGGCTTGCCCTGTCGATTGATCTGGGCGGCATGCTGGTGCTGGCGGGCGAGGAGTCTGCGCTGAAGGCCTTTGAGGCGGCGGTGCCGGTGGTGCAGGGCCGCTTTCCCATGCGGCTGGCCAATCACGCGGCCTTCCACACGGCGCTGCAAGCCCCGGTCGCCGAATTGGGCCGAGCGCGCCTTGCGCCGGGGCTGTTTGGCCAGCCAAGCCTGCCGATGATCGACGGGCGGGGCCATATCTGGTGGCCCGGTGCCTGTGACACGCAAGCCCTGTGGGACTACACGCTGGGCCATCAGGTCGTGCAGCCCTATGATTTCACCAAGGCCATCACCCATGCCGCGCGCGAATTTGCGCCCGATCTGTTCATCGTCACTGGCCCCGGCACCACTTTGGGCGGGGCGGTGGCGCAAAGCCTGATCCTCGCCAACTGGCGGGGGATGGTGTCGAAAGCCGATTTCCAACACATTCAGGAAACCGCGCCGTGCCTCGTCTCGATGGGGATGGACACGCAGCGCAAACTGGTCACCAAGGGAGACTGACATGACCCATGCCGACGTTTTGCAAGCCGCAGGCCTCAGCGCCGCAGAGCTGACCGGGGGCACGCTGGCCGTGCATTCGCCCATTGACGGCGCGCTGGTCGCCCATGTGCATGAGACGAACCCTGCCGATATGCCCGGCATCATCGCCAAGTCGCAGGCGGCTTTTCGATCGTGGCGCACGGTTCCGGCGCCGCGCCGGGGCGAGCTGATCCGCCTGTTGGGCGAGGAGTTGCGCGCGGCCAAGGCCGAACTGGGCGCCCTGGTCACGCTGGAGGCGGGCAAGATCACCTCTGAGGGTTTGGGCGAAGTGCAAGAGATGATCGACATCTGCGATTTTGCCGTGGGCCTGTCGCGCCAGATCTATGGCCTGACCATCGCCTCCGAGCGCCCCTCGCATCGCATGATGGAAACCTGGCACCCGATGGGGCCGTGCGGCGTGATTTCGGCCTTCAACTTCCCCGTTGCGGTCTGGTCCTGGAACGCGGCGCTGGCGCTGGTCTGTGGTGATCCGGTCATCTGGAAACCCTCTGAAAAAACCCCGCTGACGGCGATTGCCAGCATGAAGATCATGGACCGCGCGCTGGCCCGGTTTGGCGACGCGCCGGAAGGTCTGGTGCAACTGGTCATCGGCGGCCCCGCCATTGGCGAGGCGCTGGTGAACTCGAAAGACGTGCCGATCATCTCCGCCACCGGATCGACCCGGATGGGCGGGATTGTTGGCCCGAAAGTGGCCGCGCGTTGGGGCCGCCCGATCCTGGAACTGGGCGGCAACAACGCCATGATCGTGGCGCCCTCGGCCGATCTCGACATGGCGGTGCGCGCCATCGTCTTTTCGGCCGTCGGCACCGCTGGCCAACGCTGCACCACGCTGCGCCGCCTGATCGCACATCACTCGATCAAGGCGGACCTCGTGGCGAAACTCGCCAAAGCCTATGCCAGCCTGCCCATCGGCGACCCGCGCGCTGCCGGCACGCTGATCGGCCCACTGATCGACGAGGCCAGCCGCGCCCGCATGGTGGCGCAGATCGACAAGGCCCGGGCCGAAGGCGGCACGGTTCATGGTGGCACCGAGGCCGAAGGCGTGCCCGGTGGTGCCTATATCTCCCCCGCGCTGATCGAGATGCCCGCCCAAACCGAATCAGTGCGCGAAGAAACCTTCGCCCCCATCCTTTACGTTTTGGGTTACGAAACCCTTGACGAGGCCATTGCCCTGCAAAATGACGTGCCGCAGGGGCTTTCCTCCTGTATTTTCACGCTGAATCTGCGCGAGGCCGAGGCTTTCCTGTCGGCGGCAGGGTCGGATTGTGGCATCGCCAATGTGAACATCGGCCCCTCGGGCGCCGAAATCGGCGGTGCCTTTGGGGGCGAGAAGGAAACCGGCGGCGGGCGCGAAAGCGGCTCGGATGCCTGGAAGGGCTACATGCGTCGCCAGACCAACACCATCAACTATGGCGCCACGCTGCCCTTGGCCCAAGGCGTGAAGTTCGACTTTTGAGCCTTTCGGCGCGGCTGGCATTTCGCCCGCCGCGCCGTTATTTCGCCCGGAAAACGCTGCACTTCGGGCGGTCTGTCCGGCGCAATCGGCACGCCTGTCCTTTAGCCTGAACCGATAAGAAACGTTCAGCGGACAGGAAATTCCCATGTCATTCAACAAGATCGCGGTTCTGGGCCTTGGCAAGGTCGGCCATCTGGCGGCCGAGCTGCTGGTGGAAAGCGGTTTCACCGTTACCGGCATTGATGCCCGCGATACGCAGGCGCCTTTTGCCACCAAAACCGTCGATCTGTCGGATGCCGCCGCGCTGAAGGCCGCGCTGGAGGGGCAAGAGGCGGTGCTGTCCTGCCTGCCTTATCACCTGAACATCGGCGTCTCGACCGTCGCCCATGGCCTCGGGCTGCATTACTTCGACCTGACCGAAGATGTGCCCACCACCAAACATATCCGTGACCTGGCGAAAACCTCCAAGGGGCTGATGGCGCCGCAATGCGGGCTGGCCCCCGGTTTCGTTGGCATCGTCGCCGCCGATCTGGCGAACCAGTTCGACACCGTGCGCTCCATCAAGCTGCGCGTCGGCGCCCTGCCGCAAAACCCCACGGGCCTTCTGGGCTATGCCTTCAACTGGTCGCCCGAAGGCGTCGTGAACGAATATCTCAACGATTGCGAGGTGATCGAGGAGGGCGTGCTGAAAACCGTTTCCGCGATGGAATGGACGGAGGCGGTCTATATCGACGGCATGCAGCTGGAGGCCTTCACCACCTCCGGCGGTCTGGGCACCATGTGCGAAACCTATCTGGGGCGCATCGAGAACCTTGATTACAAGACCATGCGCTATCCCGGCCATGTGCAGCTGATGAACTTCTTCTTCCACGAGCTGCTGATGCGCGAAAACCGCGCCGAGGCGGGGCGCATCCTGACCAATGCGAAACCTCCGGTGGATGAGGATGTGGTCTATGTCCATGTCGCCGCCGAGGGCAAAACCGGCGGCCAGCTGCGCCGCAAGGAATTTGTGCGCAGCTACTACCCCATTGAAATCGGCGGTAAATCCCGTACGGCAATCGCCTGGACGACCAGCGCCTCGGTCGTCGCGGTGATCGAGATGGTCCGCGCGGGCGCGCTGCCGCAGCAAGGGTTCCTCAAGCAGGAAGACATCCCGCTGACCCCCTATCTTGCCACTCGCACCGGCAATTACTACCAGATCGGCCACCGCGCGCGGCACGCCTGATCCTTCAACTTGGTCCAAATATCCTGGGGGTCCGGGGGGTAAAACCCCCGGGGCCTCAGCCCAAAGCGCCCGCTGGCAGGCGCAGGATCAGATTGGGATCGGGGCAAATCTGCTGCCAGACATCCCACAGGCTTTCATGGCCGACGCCAAAGAAATTGCCCTCGGTCTGTTCCATCATGTCGGCCATGACCTGAAAATGCAGATGCGGCGCCCAGCCGCCGTTTTCGGGCCAATTGCCCAGATGGGCGATCACTTGCCCCGCCGCCACCGCTTGCCCCACCCGGCACAGGCCGGGCAGGCTGGCGGCCAGATGGCCGTAAAGCGTGAAGAACGGCGCTTCGGGGCCGTCATGGCGCAGGATCAGCGTATGGCCGTAATCCAGCGGATCGGCATTATAGACCACCGAATGCACCACGCCAGGCAAGGGCGCATGGACCGGCGTGCCCGCAGGGGCAAAAACGTCGATCCCCATATGGATCATCCGCCGCTCCGGGCTGGCCTGATCGGCGAATTGGGCGGCGCGATAGACACTGCGTTTTTCGCCATAAGGGCCAAGGCCATACTCCACCCCCTGTTCAGCGAACCACAGGTCAAAGCCAAGGTCTGAATAGGCGGGCATGCCCTCTGTCACATCACACAGCAGCGGCATATGCGCGCTGGCGGCGATCTCGGGCAGAAATACCGGCGCAACCTCGGATTTTCGCAGAAAATCCGCGACCGTCGGCGCGGCGGGCAGGCCTGCGCCGGCGCGGATCACGGCGCGCAGCAGGCCTTGATCCACGGCGCGCAGTCTTGCGGCCTCCGGGGCCGGGCCGAGCGCGGCATAAAGCGCGGGCAGCAGGGCCGCCGCCTCTTGTGCCGAGAGGCCCGCGCCCGCACGCCGCAAGGCGCCGTAAAGATCGGCCTCGCCGCGCAGCCCTTCGGCCAGAATGTGAGCGTCCATCCGTCTCCCCCTCAGAATCGCCGCCTTGCCCGCAGCGCTGCCCCGATCGTGCCATCGTCCAGGTAATCCAGCTCGCCGCCAATCGGCACGCCCTGTCCCAGCGACGACACCTGCGCCGCACTGCCCGACAGCGCGTCGGCGATGTAATGCGCGGTGGTCTGGCCATCGACCGTGGCGTTTAGCGCCAGGATCACCTCGCGCGCGCCGTCCTCCCGCACCCGCGCCACCAGCTGCGGGATGCGCAGATCCTCGGGGCGCACCCCGTCCAGCGCCGAAAGCGTGCCGCCCAGGACGTGATAGCGGCCGCGAAACACGCCCGCACGCTCCATCGCCCAGAGGTCGGCCACATCCTCCACCACACAAATCTCGCCGGTGTCGCGCTTCGGGTCAGCGCAGATCGGGCAAAGATCGCTGGTGCCGATATTGCCGCAGACCGTGCAATCCCGCGCGCTGAGCGCCACATGCGCCATGGCCTGCGCCAAGGGGGCCATCAGCGGCCCGCGTTTCTTCAGGAGTTGCAGCACGGCGCGCCGGGCCGAGCGGGGGCCAAGCCCCGGCAGCCGCGCCATCAGCCCGATCAGATCCTCGATATCCGAGGGCGCTGCCATCTCAGAACGGCAGTTTGAAATCGGCGGGCAGGCCAAGCCCTTCGGCCAGTTTGGCCATTTCCTGCTGCCCGCGTGCCGAGGCCTTGGCCTGCGCATCCTTGATCGCGGCGAGGATCAGGTCTTCGACCACTTCCTTTTCCGAGGGCACCAGGATGGCCGGGTCGATCTCAAGGCCCGTCAGCTCGCCCTTGGCAGTGGCGCGCACCTGCACAAGGCCAGCCCCGGCCTCGCCCGTCACCTCGATCGCCGCGAGCTTTTCCTGCATCTCGGCCATCTTGCCCTGCGCCTCTTGCGCGGCCTTCATCATCTTGGCCATATCGCCCAGACCGCCAAGCGCCCCACCCAGACCTTTCAGCATCGCCGCCGCCTCCGTTCATCCTATGTTCATCAGATACGGCCTGCCCGGGCCTGCGGCAAGGGGCGCCTAGCCGAGGCGCTTCCAGAACCGCAGAAAGGCCAGCACGCCCAGCAGCAGCGACAGGGCGGCGGCGGGGTTCTGGCTGCCCATACAGCCCTCGGTGCGGGCGGCAGCGGCCATTTCGGCGCTGTTGCCGAGAAACAGCAGGAAGGCCAGCGCCACGGCGGCCAGCGTGACGATCACCAAAAGCCAGCGCCAGCCGCGCCACATGGCAAGGCCAAACAGCGCCAGCAGCAAGAGGGCGGGGGGTGAGGTGAAGGTGAACAGCGTTTCGCCCAGCCAGCCCACCGGGGGGCTGCCCGGCACCCAGCCGGGGCGCAGCTTGTCGCAGACCTCGGCCAAGGCCGGGGCGGGCACAAGCAGCGCGAGGGCGGTGATCAGTCTTGCTCGAACGGGTCCCATTCGTCCTCCACCTCGGGCAGGGCCTGCACGGCGGCCTCTTGAGCCATGGCCTCGGGCGTGCGGATTTCGGTGATTTTCGCGCCCGGAAAGGCCGACAGCACCGCCTGCACCAGCGGGTTCTGCATCGCCTCGGCCTCGGCTTGCAGGCGCTCGGCGTCGCGCGTCTCGCTGACCGTCGGCGCACCGCCCGACCCCACGACCGAGACGCCCCAGCGGCTGCCGGTCCAGCCTTGCAGCCGCGCGGCAAGGGTGGCCGCCAGATCGCGCGGCGCCTCGGGGCCGGGCTCGAACTCGATGCGGCCGGGGCTGTATTTCGCCAGCCGGACATAGGTTTCCACGGCCAGCAGCAGCGTCATGTCGCGCTTTTCGCGGATCAGGTCCAGCACATTGTCAAAGGTGGCATAGACCTTCAGCCGGTCCTCCGCCAAGGCGAGTGCCGCCCCACCCTGCATGGTGGGCGCGCCCATGGAAGGGCTGCGGGCCGGGGCCATCATGCGGGCGGGAGCATGGACCATGCCGCCACCGCCGCCCGCCGGCGCCCCGCCGCCACCGCCGGGCTGCACCGGGGGCGGGCCGGATTGCAAGCGGCGGATTAGCGCCTCGGGGTCGGGCAGATCGGCGACATGGGTCAGGCGGATCAGGGCCATTTCGGCGGCCATCATCGCGTTCGGGGCCAGCGC
>NZ_JAEULU010000276.1 GCF_016792925.1 Gemmobacter sp. | reverse complement strand
ATCCTCCACACCCCATACTCTCTCTGTCGTGTCCCCCCCCCTCGCCCTCCTCCCCACACCAACACCCCACTCTCCTTCCGGCGCGCCCGCGGGGGGGGGGGGGCCCCCCCCCCCCCCCCCCCCCGCGCGGCTTACCCGGCGAAATACGGGGCCAGATTGGTGCGCACGCGGTCCAGCACCGTCTCGCCCGACAGGTCGGGCACGAAGGTCTCCCCCGTGATCGCCTCGAAAGCCTGAATATAGACGGC
Organism: Gemmobacter sp.; assembly: GCF_016792925.1. Taxonomy (GTDB): domain Bacteria; phylum Pseudomonadota; class Alphaproteobacteria; order Rhodobacterales; family Rhodobacteraceae; genus Gemmobacter. Next base: position 3,612 of record NZ_JAEULU010000276.1, on the reverse strand, counting down.
GCTGGTCTGGGCGATCATCTCGGCGGGGATTTCGGGGATGGCGTCCTTGTAAGGGTCGCAGCGCGCGGCGACCCAGGCGCGGATCACATCCTTGTCAAAGCTGGGCGGGCGGCTGCCGCTGCTCAGCGCGGCCTCATAGCCATCGGCCAGCCAGTAGCGGCTGGAATCGGGGGTGTGGATTTCGTCGGCAATCAGGATATTGCCTTCCAGATCGACGCCGAATTCATATTTGGTATCCACAAGGATCAGGCCGCGCTCTGCCGCCATCGTCTGCCCGCGCGCAAACAGCGCCAGTGCCTTGGCCGAAACCTCGTCCCATTGCGCCGCCGTCAGCAGGCCCTGGTCCACGATTTCCGCCGCCGTCAGCGGTTCGTCATGGCCGCCGTCAAAGGCCTTGGAGGTGGGGGTGATGATGGCTTGCGGCAGCGCCTCATTGTCGCGCAACCCCTCGGGCAGGGTGTGGCCATACATCTGGCGCTGGCCCTGCTTGTAAAGCGTCAGCACCGAGGTGCCGGTGGTGCCCGCCAGATAGCCGCGCACCACGATTTCCACCGGCAGGATGGTCAGGCGCTTGCCGACCACCACATTGGCATCCGGATAGGCCAGCACATGATTGCCGCAAATATCCCCCGTCCGGTCGAACCACCAGCGCGCCACTTGCGTCAGCACCTGCCCCTTGTGCGGGATCGCGGCCAGAATGCGGTCAAAGGCCGAAATCCGGTCGGAGGAGATCAGGATGCGCCGCCCCTCCGGCACCTCCGCCGTGGCGGGCAGATCATAGCAATCACGCACCTTGCCGAAATAGGGGTTGGGCAGTTCCGGGATACGGGCTTCGGGCAGAACGCGCATCGGGGCCTCCGGGGCATCAAACATTCAGGTTTGCTTCGCCTATCGCGCAGGGCGGGAGGGCTGTCAATGAAGGAAGGGCAGAGAAGGAAGGGCTGAGCCGCATCCCCTGTTGACCTCTGCCCCCGGCGGCCCTATGGCAGCGGGGCGCGGATGGCTGGATGACCGCGTGCGCCGCACGGCGTGCGAGGAAAGTCCGGACTCCATGAAGAAAGGGTGCCGGGTAACGCCCGGCGGGGGTAACCCCAGGGAAAGCGCCACAGAAAACAGACCGCCCCGATTGCAGCGTGCTGCGGGTGGGGTAAGGGTGAAACGGTGGGGTAAGAGCCCACCGCGGACCGGGCAACCGGGACGGCACGGCAAGCCCCACCCGGAGCAATGCCGAATAGGGGCCTCGCGCGGAAAGGTCCGACGTTCAGCCGCAAGGCTGTCGGAGACCTCCGCAAGGGAACTTCAGCCCAAGAGTGCCCGGGTTGGCAGCTAGAGCGCCGTGGTAACGCGGCGCGCAGAGGAATGGTCATCCAGAGGGGGCAACCCCTTGGACAAAATCCGGCTTACAGGCCGTCCGCGCACCTCCAGTTCCAGATTTTCCAGATCGGCATTCCCGGATTTTTCCGATCCGCACCCCCCTCAAATGGGGGGATCGCATCCGAGGCCCCCAATGGGGGAAATAGAAGCATGGCGCGGATGGGCCTAGCGTCGTTCTCACAAGGGGCCGGAACAGGGCAGCAGGTGCAAGCCGCCCTCCCGGCCCCGGACAGACGCCGCCCGCCGCGCCGCCTTGGCGCTTCCAATTGACCAGAAGGATACGATCGCATGGATATGGACCAGTTGCTGCACTTCCAGAAGAAACTCGCCTACGAGATCGACTCGTGGGATGTCTATGTCGCCCTGCAAAACAACGAGGGGCTGGTGGTGATTGATGGCCGTTCGGCCAGCGCCTATGCCCGCGAGCATATCCCCGGCGCGGTGAACCTGCCGCATCGCGAGATCTGCGTGAACACCACCGCCGATCTGGACAAGAGCAAGGTCTATGCCTGCTATTGCGACGGGATCGGCTGCAATGCCTCCACCAAGACCGCACTGAAACTGCTGACCCTGGGCTTCAAGGTCAAGGAGCTGATGGGCGGTCTGGATTGGTGGAAGCGTGACGGCTACGCCACCGCCGGCGCCGAGGCGCGCCCCGGCACGGCCATCGAATGCGGCTGCTGATCTGATCTGACCGGATCGGGCCGCCCGGCGGGGGCCTGCTTCCCCGGTAAGCTCCCCGCCACCCTTTTCCCCTTCGACATCACCCTTTTCGCCCCCGGCCGCTTTGGCCGGGGATCAGCCCCGCTTTGCCAGACCTTCGCCTTGCCTGCACCGGCCTCCTCCCTCACCCCATGCCAAGGATACGCCCATGTACAGTTTTGAAAGCAATGTCGCCTCCTATTGTCGCGCCTTCCCCGATCATTTCGCCCGCGCCAAGGGCTCGCATCTCTATGATGCCCAGGACCGGGTTTTCCTCGATTTTCTCAGCGGCTGCGGCTCGCTGAACTATGGCCATAACGAGCCGCATTTGCAGGCGGCGCTGATCGACTACATCCGCGAGGATGGCGTGGCGATGAGCCTTGATCTGCATACCGAGGCCAAGGCGCGCTTCTGCAAGGCCTTTGAAAGCATCATTCTGGCGCCACGTGGCATGAATTACCGCTTCATGTTCACCGGCCCCACCGGCACCAATGCGGTGGAGGCCGCGCTGAAAATCGCCCGCAAGGCGACGGGGCGGCGCAATGTCATCGCCTTTACCAATGCCTTCCACGGCTGTTCGCTGGGGGCGCTGGCACTGACCGGCTCGCGCAGCCATCGCGGCACCGGCAATCCGATCGGCGACGGCGTGACCCGCGCCCCCTATGAGGGCTATCCGGCGGCGGGCATGGACAGCGCCGATTATCTGGCGCAGCTGCTGGAAGACCCGTCCAGCGGCATCGACGCCCCGGCGGCGATCATTCTGGAGGCCATTCAGGGCGAGGGCGGGCTGAACACCGCCTCGCCGGAATGGCTGCGCAAGATTCAGGCCCTGGCCCGCCGCCATGGCGCGCTGCTGATCCTTGATGACATTCAGGCGGGCTGTGGCCGCTCGGGGCGGTTCTTCGCCTTCGAGGGGGCGGGCATCCTGCCCGACATCGTGGTGATGGCGAAATCGCTGTCGGGCTTTGGCCTGCCGATGTCGATGGTGCTGCTGAAACCGGAATATGACGTGCTGTCACCGGGCGAGCATAACGGCACCTTCCGGGGCAATAACCACGCCTTCGTCACCGCCGAGGCCGCCATCCGCCGCTTCTGGCAGGATACCGCCTTCATTACCGCGCTGGAGATGAAGGCCGATTGGCTGACCACGGCGCTGGACCTTCTGGGCGCGCGCTTTGGCCTGCGCCGCAAGGGGCGCGGCTTCATGCAGGGGCTGGCCTTCCCCCGCGCCGAGGATGCGCTGGAGGTGCGGCGGCTGGCCTATACCGCCGGGCTGATCGTCGAATGCTGCGGCCCGCATGATGAGGTGCTGAAACTCCTGCCGCCGCTGACCGCGACGCAATCGGAGTTGAACCGCGCCATCGAGATCATCACCGCCGCCATCGAGCTGGTGCTGACCCCGGTTGCCGCCGCAACGGTGGGGGCACAGTAAGATGGATGGCAATTTCCTGCCCCCCCGGCCTGCCGATTTACGAGGTGATCGGCGTGGGCTTCGGCCCCTCGAACATCGCGCTGGCGATTGCGCTGGAAGAACAG
>NZ_JAEULU010000207.1 GCF_016792925.1 Gemmobacter sp. | reverse complement strand
CGCAGGGTGAATGACGAAAACCGAATCCATCCGGGTGAGGCGGAACACCTTTTCCACCGTGGGCGTCAGCCCCGCCAGCTCCAGCCGCCGGTCGGGGCCGAGCAGCTTCATCACCGCGACCACGGCACCCAGACCCGAACTGTCAAGAAAAGCCACGCGCGACATGTCGAGCATCACCCGCCCGGTGCCCCGTGTCGCCAGCTCGCGCATCGAATCCTTGAACTGGATCGCGCCGGCGGCGTCGATCCGTTCCTCCATCACCTCGACCAGCAGCAATCCTGCCGATTCGCGTGCCGAAAGTTGCATCCCATGGCTCCTTCAGTGGTCAAATGGGCACCGATCCTCATGGGCAGGCTAACCGCCGAGTGTTAGCAATCGGTAACCAGCCGCGGAAAAAACGCGCAATTTGTCAGGAGACATGATGACCCTTGATTATCCCGATCTCGCTGCCCGTATCCGGGCGCTGTGCCATGGCGAAACCGATGTGGTGGCCCTGATGGCCACGGTGGTCTGCGAGCTGCATCACAGCCATCCGCTGTCAGACTGGACCGGCTTTTACCGGGTGACGGGGCCGGAGATATTGAAGATCGGGCCCTATCAGGGCGGGCATGGCTGTCTGGTGATCCCGTTCTCGCGCGGGGTTTGCGGCGCGGCGGCACGGACGGGGCAGGTGCAACTGGTGCCGGATGTCGATGCCTTTCCGGGGCATATCGCCTGCGCCTCCTCCACCCGGTCAGAGCTGGTGCTGCCGGTGCGCAACAAGGCCGGGGTGCTGCTGGGGGTGCTGGACCTCGACAGCAACACGCCTGCGGCCTTTACCGAGGCGGATGTGACCGCCTTGACGGCTATTCTGGCAGAGGTTTTTGCCGAGGCCAGCTAGGCGCGCGGGCGTGACTTTGGCCTGCCTTTGTGGCAGGCAAGGGTATTCGGTATCGACCCAAAACAGGAGGCCATCTTGGCCCTGAGTTTCCGGCAGACAGAGATCCTCGCCCTGGCGCGCAGCGAAGGTCGCGTGGTGGTGGAGGCGCTGGCGGATCGCTTTGGCGTGACGCTGCAAACCATTCGCCGCGATCTGACCGATCTGGCCGAGGCAGGCCATCTGGACCGGGTGCATGGCGGGGCGGTGCTGCGCTCGGGCGTCAGCAATATCGGCTATGAGGAGCGGCGGGGGCTGAACGATGGGGGCAAGGCCGCCATCGGGCGCGCCTGCGCGCAGGCGATTGCCGATAACAGCTCGATGATCCTGAATATCGGCACCACCACCGAGGCCGTCGCGCGCGAGCTGTTGCAGCATCGCCAGATCACGGTGGTGACCAATAACATGAATGTGGCCCATATTCTGGTCGCCAACCCCTCGTGCGAGATCCTGCTGGCGGGGGGCGCGCTGCGGCGGTCGGATGGGGGACTGGTGGGCGATCTGGCCTCCAGCTTCATGCAGCAATTCAAGGTGGATGTGGCGATCATCGGCATCTCGGCCATCGACCCGGATGGCGACCTGATGGATTACGACATGAACGAGGTGCGGGTGTCGAAGGCGATCATCCGGCAGGCGCGCAAGGTCTGGCTGGTGGCCGACAGTGCCAAGCTGACGCGCAGCGCACCGGTGCGGCTGTGCAATCTGGCCGATCTGGATGCGGTGTTCACCGACCTGCCGCTGCCCGAGCCGCTGATGCAGCTTTGTGCCGAGGCGGGCACGGCGGTGCATGTGGCAGGGGCCGAGGATCAGGGCTAGGCGGCGCCCCCTTTCGAGGGCGCCGGGGCATCATCTCAGGCCTTGGCGAGGCCGATACCTTGCAGCGCGGCCTTGATTTCATCAAGGATCGCAGGGTCGTCAATGGTGGCGGGCATCTTGAAGGCCTCGCCATCCGCGATCTTCACCATGGTGGCGCGCAAAATCTTGCCCGAGCGGGTCTTCGGCAGGCGCTCCACCACCAGCGCGCGCTTGAAATCCGCCACCGGGCCGATCTTGTCGCGCATCAGCTTCACACAGTCTTTCACCACATCATCATGCGCCCGCGCCGTGCCGCGCTTGAGGCAGAGGAACCCCAGCGGCGACTGGCCCTTGAGCTGATCGGCCACGCCGATCACCGCGCATTCGGCCACATCGGGATGCGAGGCCAGCACCTCCTCCATCGCGCCGGTGGACAGGCGATGGCCAGCCACGTTGATCACGTCATCGGTGCGGGCCATGATATAGAGATAGCCATCGGCGTCGATATAGCCCGCGTCGCCGGTTTCATAGAAGCCGGGGAACTGGGTGAGGTAGGATTTCTTGAACCGTTCCTCGGCGTTCCACAGCGTCGGCAGGGTGCCGGGGGGCAGCGGCAGCTTGATGGCGATGGCGCCCAGCGTGCCGGGAGAAAGCGGATGGCCGCCCTCATCCAGCACCTGCACATCATAGCCCGGCATCGGCACCGAAGGGCTGCCCAGCTTCACCGGCAATTCCTCGATCCCCAAGGGGTTGGCGGCAATCGCCCAGCCGGTTTCGGTCTGCCACCAATGGTCGATCACCGGCACTTTCAGATGTTTCTGCGCCCATTGGATCGTGTCGGGGTCGGCCCGCTCGCCCGCGAGATACAGCGCCTGAAGGTGCTTCAGATTGTATTCGGGGATAAACGTGCCCTCCGGGTCGTCGCGGCGGATGGCACGCAGCGCGGTGGGGGCGGTGAAGAAGCTTTTCACCTTGTTCTCGGCAATCACCCGCCAGAAGGTGCCCGCATCGGGGGTGCCCACCGGCTTGCCCTCAAAGACCACGGTGGTGCAGCCCGCGATCAGCGGCCCGTAGGTGATATAGCTGTGGCCCACCACCCAGCCCACATCCGAGGCCGCCCAGAACACATCGCCCACGCCGACATTATAGATGGCGCGCATCGACCAGTTCAGCGCGACCAGATGGCCCGCCGTAGGGCGCACCACGCCCTTGGGCGCCCCGGTGGTGCCCGAGGTATACAGGATATAGGCCGGGTGGTCGCCCTCGACCGGTACACAATCGGCGGGTTCCACCCCATACTGGAAGGTGTGCCAGGCGACATCGCGGCCCTCGACCAGCTTTGCAACCTCTTGTTCGCGCTGGAAGATCACGCAGAAATCCGGCTTGTGGCTGGCCAGATCAATCGCGCCATCCAAAAGCGGCTTGTAATGCACGATGCGGTTCGGCTCGATCCCGCAGGAGGCCGCGATGATCGCCTTGGGCTTGCAATCGTCGATCCGCACCGCAAGCTCATTGGCGGCAAACCCGCCGAACACCACCGAGTGAATGGCGCCCAGACGCGCGCAGGCCAGCATCGCCTCCAGCGCTTCGGGGATCATCGGCATATAGATGATGACGCGGTCACCCTTCGCCACGCCCTTGGCGCGCAGGGCGCCTGCCAGGCTGGCGACGCGGATTTGCAGCTCGGCATAGGTGATGCCTTTGCGCAGATGGGTGACCGGGCTGTCATGGATGATCGCCAGCTGGCTGCCGCGCCCGGCCAGAACGTGCCGGTCCACCGCGTTCCAGCAGGTGTTCACCTGCGCATCGGTGAACCATTCGTAAAGCGGCGCGCGATCGGCGTTCAGCGCTTTGGAGGGGGGCTTCACCCAGTCGATCGCGCCCGCAGCCTTCATCCAGAAGCCCTCGGGATCGGCTTTCCAGCTGTCGTAAATGTCCTTGTATGCCATTGTATGCACCCTCCTCCACTCTGTCGATTTGTTACGCGAGCGAGCGGGCGTGACGCAACGCTGTTACCGATCACGCAGGGGAAACGGATTGAAAAATTTGCAGAAATGCGGCGTGGCTGGCCGCAAAGTTTTGCAAACTCTGGCTGGCTGCCAATTTTTATTGGCCGGTGGGCGGAGTTTGCAAAGTTTTCACAGTTTGCAGCTTTTGGCGCCGCCAAAGTGAGTCGTGCCTTGGATGGTGCCGGTGGGGTTGAAGTCCCGGCGCGGGCCGGGGCTTCGCATGTCAAAAAGGCTGACCCATCACCAGCCCCTTCTCTCTGCTTTGCGCTCAGCCGTAATGCGCGACCGGCGTGCCCGCGATGGCCGAGACGTTCAGCAAGCCGCGCGCGGTAATCGAGGGCGTCACGATATGCGCCTTGTTGCCCATGCCCATCAGGATCGGCCCGACCTCCAACCCGCCCGCCTTCATCCGCAGGATATTGCGTGCGGCATTGGCGGCATCGGAATAGGCGAAGATCAGGATATTCGCGGCCTTGTCCAGCCGCGCGCCGGGGAACATGCGGGCGCGCAGCTCCGGGTCCAGCGCGGCGTCGATGCTCATTTCGCCCTCATAGACGAAGTTGCGGGTCTCTGCGTCCAAAATGGCCATGGCATCGCGCATCCGGCGGCCGCTGTCAGTATCCAGATTGCCAAAGTTGGAATGGCTGCACAGCGCCACCTTGGGCGTGACGCCGAACCGCTTGGCGTGACGCACCGCCCCCAGCACCGATTGCGCGATCTGTTCGGGCGTCGGCACCGGGTTCACCTGCGTATCGGCGATGAACAGCGGGCCGTCCTCCATGATCATCAGGCTGAGCGCGCCATGCGGCGAGAGGCCGTCGCGCCCCAGCACTTCGGTGACATATTTCAAATGCCACAGATATTGGCCGAAAGTGCCGCAGATCAGGCTGTCGGCATCGCCACGATGCACGGCAATGGCGCCGATGGCGGTGGTGTTGGTGCGCAGAATGGCGCGGGCCAGATCGGGGGTGACGCCGCGCCGGGCCATCAGCTCGTGATAGCTGCCCCAATAATCGCGATAGCGCGCATCGTTTTCGGGGTTCACGATCTCGAAATCACGATCTGGGCGGATCGGCAGGCCCGCGCGTTCGGCCCGGCGGGCGATCACATCCGGGCGGCCGATCAGGATCGGCTTGTCGGTGGTTTCCTCCAGCATCGCATTGGCGGCACGCAGCACGCGCTCGTCTTCCCCTTCGGCAAAGATGATGCGGCGGGTGGCCTGACGCGCGGCGTCGAAGACCGGGCGCATGATCAGGGCGGATTTGAACACCGAGCCATTCAGGCGCTCGCGATATGCAGCCAGATCCTCGATGGGCCGGGTGGCGACGCCGGTTTCCATCGCGGCCTTGGCCACAGCCGAGGCGACAACCCCGATCAGCCGCGGATCGAAGGGTTTCGGGATCAGGTAATCGGGGCCGAAAGACAGCTTTTCGCCGCGATAGGCGGCGGCGGCCTCGGCGCTGGTGGTGGCGCGGGCCAGAGCGGCGATGCCCTCGATGCAGGCCAGCTGCATCGCATCGTTGATCTGGGTGGCCCCCACATCCAGCGCGCCCCGGAAGATGAAGGGGAAGCACAGCACGTTATTGACCTGATTGGGAAAATCGCTGCGGCCCGTGGCAATGATGGCCCCCGGTGCGACCTCGCGCACGGCATCGGGCAGGATTTCCGGCGTCGGGTTGGCCAGTGCAAAGATGATCGGATTTTCTGCCATGCGGGCAACCATTTCAGGTTTCAACACGCCGGGGCCAGAAAGGCCCAGGAACATGTCGGCGCCGTCGATCACCTCATCCAGCGCCCGCTTGTCGCTGGCCTGCGCATAGGCGGCCTTTTGCGGGTTCATATCGACCTCGCGGCCCTCATAAACGAGGCCGTGAATGTCGCAGAGCCAGACATTCTCGCGCTTCACCCCCAGTTTCAGCAGCATGTTGAGGCAGGCAATGCCCGCCGCGCCGCCGCCGGTGGAGACGATCTTGATATCCTCGAACCGCTTGCCCGCCACATGCAGCGCATTGGTGGCCGCAGCGCCGACCACGATGGCGGTGCCATGCTGGTCATCGTGGAAAACCGGAATGTTCATCTTCTCGCGGCAGAGCTTTTCCACGATGAAGCAATCGGGCGCCTTGATGTCCTCCAGGTTGATCGCCCCGAAGGTCGGCTCCAGCGCGCAGACGATCTCTGCCAGTTTCACCGGGTCCGGCTCATTTAGTTCAATGTCAAAACAATCAATATTGGCGAACTTCTTGAAGAGGACGGCCTTGCCCTCCATCACCGGCTTGGAGGCCAGCGCGCCGATATTGCCAAGGCCCAGAACGGCGGTGCCATTCGTAACCACGGCAACCAAATTTCCCCTTGCGGTGTAACGGCTTGCGGTGGCGGGATCGGCCTTGATCTCCAGGCAGGCCTCGGCCACGCCGGGGCTGTAGGCGCGGCTCAGGTCACGGCCATTGGCGAGGGGCTTGGTGGCGCGGATCTCCAGCTTTCCGGGCTTGGGGAATTCGTGGTAATCCAGCGCTGCCTGCCGCGCATTGTCCTGCCGTGCCTCGTCCATGCCGTCCTCCCGAAAAACTGGTTTGGCCTTAAACCATCTGAAATGCCGCGCAACCCTGATAGCGCTAACGGCCCTGCTCCCGATGATGAGTGTGGCGCATTTCCGCCCGCTTGCAATGGTGGAAAACCACAAGTCACCTATCCGAAAACGGTAAAGGCCACGCGCCCCGCTTGCGCCCGGACGGGCGCTGCCGCACAATCATGACCGGATGGTCAAAGGGAGCCGCAGATGACATTGCGAGATGCCGCCGCGCAAGTGCGCGAAAACGCCTATGCGCCCTATTCGCGCTTTCAGGTCGGGGCGGCGCTGCGCACGCCCGAGGGCGCGGTGCATGTCGGCTGCAATGTGGAGAACGTGGCCTATCCCGAGGGCACCTGCGCCGAGGCTGGGGCCATCGCGGCCATGTGCGCGGCGGGAGATCGCGAGATCGCGGAGATCTGCGTGATCGCCGACAGCCCCGAGCCGGTGCCACCCTGCGGCGGCTGCCGCCAGAAGATCGCCGAATTTGCCAGGCCCGAGGTGGTGGTGACGCTCTGCACCACCGATGGCAAGGAAAAGCGCATGACCGTGGCCGAGCTGCTGCCGGGCGTGTTCACCCAGGCCCACATGGCGCGCACATGACCGATGCGCGCAGCGTCATCGCCACGATCCGGGATGGCGGCACGCCAAAGCCCGACGCCTTGCGCTGGTTCGCGGCGGGCCTCGCCTCGGGCGCGGTCAGCGATGCGCAGGCCGGGGCCTTTGCCATGGCGGTGCTGCTGAAAGGCTTGGGCGAGGCGGGCCGGGTGGCGCTGACCAAGGCGATGCGCGACTCGGGCGAGGTGCTGGCTTGGGATTTGCCCGGCCCGGTGATCGACAAGCATTCCACCGGCGGGATTGGCGACTCGGTTTCGTTGCTGCTCGCGCCTGCGCTGGCGGTCTGCGGGGCCTTTGTGCCGATGATCTCGGGGCGGGGCCTGGGCCATACCGGCGGCACGCTGGACAAGCTGGAGGCCATTCCCGGCTTCCGCACTGGCCTGGACGAGGCGGCGCTGCGGCGACAGGTGGGCGATATTCGCTGCGCCATCGTGGCGGCCAGTGGCCAGATTGCCCCCGCCGACAAGCGGCTTTATGCGCTGCGCGATGTGACCGGCACGGTGGAGAGCATCGACCTGATCACGGCCTCGATCCTGTCCAAGAAACTGGCGGCGGGGCTGGAGGCCTTGGTGCTGGATGTGAAGCTGGGCTCGGGCGCGTTCATGCGGGATATGGCGCAGGCCGAGGCTTTGGCGCGGGCGCTGGTGCGCACCGCCAATGGGGCGGGCTGCAAGACGGCGGCGCTGATCACCGATATGGATCAGCCGCTGGCCTCCAGCGCCGGCAATGCGCTGGAAGTGCTGGAGGTGATGGAGACACTGACCGGGGGCGCGGTGAATGCGCGGCTGTGGGATTTGACCTGCGCACTTGGCGGCGAGGTCTTGGGCCTGTGCGGCATTGCCACCGATGCCGAGGAGGGCGAGGGGATGATCGCCGAGGCGCTGGAAAGCGGCGCGGCGGCGGAGCGTTTTGGGCAAATGGTGGCCGCGCAGGGCGGGCCGCTGGATTTTGTGGATTGTTATGCCGACCGGCTGCCCTCGGCGCCGGTGGTGGTGGATGTGGCCTGCGAAGGCGAGGGCGTGGTGCGCGCGATCGACGGCTTTGCCCTGGGGCAGGCGGTGGTGCATCTGGGCGCGGGCCGCCTGCGCGAGGGCGCGCGGGTGAACCCGGCGGTCGGCCTGTCGGATTTGGTGGGGCTGGGGGCGACCATGCAGCGCGGATTGCCCTTCGCGCGGGTCCATGCCGCCAATCCGGCCCAGGCCGAGCGGGCGGTGGCGGCAGTGCGGGCGGCCTATTCCTTGGGTGAGGCGGCAGAGCTGCCGCAACTGGTGGTGAAAAGGGTGAGTGCATGAGCCGGGCGTTTCTGATCGTGCTGGATTCCGCAGGCATTGGCGGCGCGCCGGATGCGGCAGAATTTTTCTCGGGCGGCGTGGCCGATACCGGCGCCAATACCATCGGCCATATCGCGCAGGCCTGCGCCGGGGGCCGGGCGGAGGAGGGGCGTTCCGGCCCGTTGCGCCTGCCGGTGTTGGATGGCCTGGGCCTTGGGGCCGCGATCCGGCTGGCCTCGGGGCTGGAGGCCCCCGGTCTTGGGGCACAGCCACAAGGGCTATGGGGGGCTGCCACCGAAATCTCGCGCGGCAAGGATACACCCTCCGGCCATTGGGAGCTGGCGGGCGTGCCGGTGCCCTGGGATTGGACCTATTTCCCCGATACCCGTCCCGCCTTCCCCGAGGCGCTGGTGGCAGAGGTCTGCCGTCTGGCGGGCGTCACGGGCATTCTGGGCAATTGCCATGACAGCGGCACTGCGATCATCGACCGGCTGGGGGCCGAGCATCTGCGCACGGGCTGGCCGATCTGCTACACCTCTGCCGACAGCGTGTTGCAGATCGCGGCGCATGAGGAGGCCTTTGGGCTGGAGCGGCTGGTGCAGCTGTGCCGCGACCTTGCGCCCAGCCTGCATGCAATGAAGGTGGGCCGGGTGATCGCGCGGCCTTTCACCGGCACCGAGGGCGCCTTTGCCCGCACCCCGAACCGCCGCGATTTCGCCATCGCCCCGCCCGCGCCCACGCTGCTGGATTGGGTGCAGGGGGCCGGGCGCGTGACCCATGCCATCGGCAAGATCGGCGACATCTTCTCGCATCGCGGCATTTCCCAGCTGCACAAGGGCAAGGACGATGCTGCCCTTTTCGATCATCTGGACCGCATGGCCGAGGTTGCCGAGCCCGGTTCCTTGACCTTTGCGAACTTTGTGGAGTTTGACAGCCTTTACGGCCATCGCCGCGATGTCTCGGGCTATGCCCGCGCGCTGGAATGGTTTGACGCCCGCGCAGGCGGCTTCCTCGCGCGGTTGCGCCCCGGCGATATGGCCGTATTCACCGCCGATCACGGCAATGACCCGACCTGGTTTGGCACCGAACACACCCGCGAATGCGTGCCGGTTCTGGTGGCGGGCAAGGGGGCGGGCAAGATCGGCGCCTGCGGATTTGTGGATGTGGCGGCCTCGGTCGCCGCGCATTTGAATGTGCCCGCGCAAGGGCCGGGGAGATCGTTTCTGTGAAAGACCTGCCGAAACTTGAGCTGCACCTGCATCTGGAAGGCGCGGCGCCGCCCGCCTTCATCTGCGGGCTGGCTGCCGAGAAACATGTGGATATTTCAGGCGTTTTCGATGAAGGCGGCCATTACAGCTATACCGATTTCTGGCATTTCCTGAAGGTTTACGAGGCCGCCACCTCGGTCTTGCAAACGCCCGAGGATTACCGCCGCCTGACGCTGGCCGTGCTGGAGGAAAGCGCGGCCCATGGCGTGATCTATACCGAAAGTTTCATCAGCCCCGATTTCTGCGGTGGCCGCGATCTGGCGGCCTGGCGCGACTATCTGGCCGCCATCGAGGATGCCGCCGCCGAGGCGCAGGCGAAAATGGGCATCACCCTGCGCGCCATTGTGACGCCGATCCGTCATTTCGGGCCGGAAAAGGCGCGCGAGGTGGCGATCTGTGCCGCCGAGACGGCGGGGCGCTTTGTCACCGGCTTTGGCATCGCAGGCGACGAGAAGGTGCTGGACCCCAAGGATTACCTCTGGTCCTTCGATTGCGCCCGCGAGGCTGGGCTTGGCATCACCGCCCATGCGGGCGAATGGCGCGGGCCAGAGCATATCCGGGCGACGCTGGCCGCGCTGAACCCCTCGCGCATCGGCCATGGCGTGCGCGCCATCGAAGATCTCGCGCTGGTCGATGAACTGGCCGAGCGCGGCACGGTGCTGGAGGTCTGCCCCGGCTCCAACATCGCGCTTGGGCTTTACCCCGACTGGCGCAAGCACCCGATCGGGCAGCTGTTTGACCGGGGCGTGAAGGTCACTGTCTCGACCGATGATCCGCCTTTCTTCCATACCACCATGAGCCGCGAATGGGATCGGCTGGCCGATGCGCTGGACTGGGATCAGGGCGTGTTCGAGACGCTGAACCGCACTGCCCTTGACGCCGCCTTTTGCGATCCCGAGACCAAAGACAAGATTGCCAAGAAACTGGAGCCCCGCGCATGACCGAGCATCTGACCGTCGTTGATCACCCGCTGGTGCAGCACAAGCTGTCGATCATGCGCGACAAGGAAACCTCGACCGCCGGGTTCCGGCGGCTGCTGAAGGAAATCAGCCTGCTGCTGGCCTATGAGGTGACGCGCGGGCTGGAGATGACGACGACCCGCATCGAGACCCCCTTGCAGCCGATGGACGCCCCGACGCTGGATGGCAAGAAGCTGGCGCTGATTTCCATCTTGCGCGCCGGGAATGGCCTGCTGGATGGCATTCTGGAGCTGATCCCGGCGGCGCGGGTGGGCTTTGTCGGATTGTATCGCGACCCGGAAACGCTGCAACCCGTGCAATATTACTGCAAACTGCCCGATGCGCTGGCCGAGCGCACCTGCATCGTGGTGGACCCGATGCTGGCCACCGGCAATTCCAGCGCGGCGGCGATTGATCTGCTGAAGGCGCAGGGGGCGAAAAACATCCGTTTCCTGTGCCTTCTGGCCGCGCCCGAGGGGGTTGCCCGCATGAAAGAGGCGCACCCGGATGTGCCGATTGTCACAGCTTCGCTCGATAGTCACTTGAATGATCACGGTAATATCGTGCCCGGCCTAGGGGATGCGGGCGACCGGATGTTTGGCACAAAATAGAGGGATAAGCCCCTTTACTCGGAAACAATCCTGCGCCAGAATCACCCTCACGCTACATGGGGGTAGTCAATGCTTCGCAAGTTTGTCACGGCTGCGGTTCTCGCGGCCGTATCCGGGATTTATTCTGTTGACGCCCAGACCGTGTCGCAGATCGGGGGGCCGAAAGAACAGCCCCCGGCAGGTTTCAAGGGGCAGATGTATGTCGACAGCCGGGGCTGCGTGTTTCTGCGCGCCGGGCTGAATGGCAATACAAGCTGGGTGCCGCGCGTCAGTCGTGATCGCAAGGCGCTGTGTGGCTATCCGCCGACGGCTGCCGCCATGGCGCGCCCGGTCGAGGTGGCCACTCCGGCCGAAATCGCGGCCCCCGCGCGGGTGGCCGAGGCTGCGCCTGCGCCGCGCGCCACCGGCAAGCCGCTGAACACCGTGGCAAGCGTCAAGACCCCGCCGTCGATCCGCGCTGCCGGACCGTCGCGCCCGGTTGACCCCTATCTGGCGCGGGCGCTGCCGGCGCAGATGGCACCGCAAGGCGTTGTGGTGGCGCCCGCTCCGGTCGTGGTGGCCGCAGCTGCCCCCCGTCAGGGTGCCGAGGTGGTGATGCCCGCCACCCGGCTTTCGGGCAATCGGATCGGCTGCTATCAATCCGCGCCGGTGCCGCGCGTTGTCGCGCTGTCGAATGGCGGCTCGGCGGTGCTTTGCACCAAGGGCGACGGCTCGCTGGTCGGGCTGCGCGCGCCGGTCTATGCCAAGGTCGCCATGGGCGAGGGCAACCGTGTGGGCGCCGGGCTTTATGAGCCGGCGGGCGTGCCCGTGGCGCGGGGTAATATTTCGGCCGATCAGTTGGGCAATTCGCATCGCACCACGGTGGTGGTCAGCCATGCGGCGCCGGTGGCCTCGGCGCCGGGCCGGGTGGTGGTGCGCAGCAGCGATCTCACCAATCCGCCGGTCGTGGTGCCCGAGGGCTACAAGCTGGCCTGGCGCGATGATCGCCTGAACCCCTATCGGGGCATGGGCACCGCACAGGGCCAGGCGCAGCAGGATCAGGTCTGGACCCGTCAGGTTCCGGCCCAGTTGCAAGGGCAGAATGGCCGTATCGTGGTGTCCAGCAAAGGTCAGGCCGCAGCGGCGCCGGTGCGGCTGCGGGTGTCCTCCAAATCCGAGCCTCAGGCGCAGGTGACCCCGGTGCCGCAAGTGCGGGCGGTGCGGGCTGGCGGGCTTTATGTTCAGGTCGGCACGTTTGGCGTGCCCGCCAACGCCGAGGGCGCGCGCGCCCGTCTGCGCGCCGCAGGTCTGCCCACCGGCACGGCGCAGGTGAACAAGGGCGGCAAAGCGCTGCAAATGGTCATGGCCGGGCCATTCGGCGATGCCGGTTCGGCGCAGGCCGCCTTGAACGCCGCCCGCGCGGCGGGCTTCGGGGATGCCTATATTCGATAAGGTTTGGTGGTCGCAGGCGTTTCCAAAAACACGGGCAGAACAAGCCTTGCCCCCGGATCTCGGTCCGGGGGTTTTTCTTTTGCGGCGCGCTCAGTCGGCGCAGATGGCCTGAAGGCTCAGCCAATCGGCATCGGGCATCAGCGGCAGCGCCTCGCGCCGGGCCATGGGATCGGCCTCGATCAGCGGCAGCACGCTTTCTCCGCTGGGGTCCACCACGCGGGCATAGGGGGTAGAGGGCAATTGCGCCTGCCCAAACCGCGCCAACAGCGTCTCGGTATTCACCGGGGCGGGCGTTTGCAGGCTGAGGCTGCGGCCATAGCCCTGCACCGCCTCCGGCTCCAGTTCGCCCGAAGTCAGCAGATGCAGCGTGGCAAAGAACCCGGCATGGTTCAGCAGGCCCAGCATCGGGTCGGTGGCCTTGGCGCGGCTTTCCTCGACCAGGGCAAAACCGGCTGCGACCTCGGGGCCAGAGGCGCTCTCGATCAGGCTGCGATGCAGGGCAATGAAGCCGCCCGGCAGATGCAGCGCCCGGGCCTGACCCTCGCGCAGGATCACGATTTTCGGCGCCGTCGGCCCGAACAGCCGCGCCGACAGCCGATCCAGCGCGGCCTGACCGGAGGGATCGGTGCAAAGGCCGGTCACCTGCGTCAGATCGGCCAAGGCCATGCGCCCGATGGCAAGGCGCGAGGCCGGAGGCAGCATGGAGGCCGTGTGATTGACCAGCGCGCCGGGCAACAGCGCCCCCATGACCAGCGCAATCACTGCACTGGCGCCAAACAGCAGGCTGCCGCGCAGCCGCCCCGGATTGGGCCTGTCGGCCGCCAGCGCGTTGCGCACCTTCTCCAGCGCCTCGACCATCAGCGCGTCGTCCAGCTCCAGCGTTTCCAGCGCATCCTGACCGGGGGCGTAAAGCGCAGGCTCCTCGCCGGGATTGAGCCGCTCGACCGCGGGCAGGGACCAATGCGACAAGGCCAGTTCGCTGCGCGGGTCCGAGATGGTCAGGCTGCTTTCGCCAAAGGCCACGATCACCTCGCGGCGCTGCAATTCCGGCGCCTCCCGCCAAAGGCCGGTCGCTTCAAGTTTGGCAAATTGCTTGAGCGCGGTGCTGCGCATGTCTGGCCTTAACTGCCCATTTTGAACAGCTTAGCGGTTGGCCGCGCATCGCACAACCGCATCGGCGGGAAGCCGCCTGTTGCCAGCGGCGTCGGGGGGCTGTCTGCCCCCCACGGCCTTCGGCCTCCCCCCGAGGATATTTTTGAACAGAAAATGAGGAAGAGCAGAGCCTCTGTCATTTTCTGTTCCTCACTATCCTCAGGGCGGGGCGGGCGCTTTGCGCGCCCCCCGATAGCTGAGGGCCGAAGGCCCGAGGGGGCGCGAGCGCCTCCTTGCGCGATCAGCGCCTGGCGCTCCGGCTCATTTCTGCTGGGCCATCAGTTTGGCCACGGCGCGCAGCTCGAATTTCTGGATCTTGCCGGTAGAGGTTTTGGGCAGGTCGCAGAACACCACCGCCTTAGGCGTGGCAAAGCCTGCAAGACGGGCGCGGCAATGGGCGATCAGCTCGGCCTCGGTCGCGGTCTGGCCCGGTTTCAGCTCGACAAAGGCGCAAGGAACCTCGCCCCATTTCTCGTCAGGTTTGGCCACCACCGCGCAGAGGCTGACGGCGGGGTGGTGCATCAGCGCGCCCTCGACCTCGACCGAAGACACGTTCTCGCCGCCGGAAATGATGATGTCTTTGGCGCGGTCGGTGATCTTGAGATACCCGTCCGGCGTTTGATAGGCGATGTCGCCCGAGCGGAACCAGCCGCCCTTGAAGGCTTCGGCTGTGGCGGCGGGGTTCTTGTAATAGCCCTTCATCACCAGATTGCCGCGCATGGCGATCTCGCCCAGATGGGCGGCATCGCGCGGCACCGGGGTGCCGTGGCTGTCATGCACGGCGGCGCCGTCCAGCATCGCCATGGCAACGCCGGTGCGGGATTTCAGGGCGGCGCGGGCCTCGCCCTCGGCGCTGTCCCATTCCGGTTTCCACAGGCATTCGGTGGCGGGGCCATAGGTTTCGGTCAGGCCGTAAACCTGTGTGACGTTGAAGCCCAGGGGTTCGATGGCGGCGAGGGTGGCGGCGGGCGGCGGGGCGCCTGCGGTGAAAACCTCCACCACATGATCGAAGGGGCGGCGGTCTTCGGGTTTGGCGTTGATGATCGTGTTCAGCACGATCGGGGCGCCGCCGAAATGGGTGACGCCCTCATCGGCGATGGCGTCATAAATGGCTTTTGCCGTCACATCGCGGCAGCAGACCAGCGTGCCGCCCATCATCGGCACCAGCCAGGGCTGGACCCAGGCGTTGCAATGGAACAGCGGCACGATGGTCAGCACCTTGGGGAAAAGCTGCATGCGCCAGGCGATCACATTGGCCATGGTGGCGAGATAGGCGCCGCGGTGGTGGTAAACCACGCCCTTGGGGCGCCCGGTGGTGCCGGACGTATAGTTGATTGCGAGGCTTTCCCATTCATCCTGCGGCAGGTGCCAGGCGAAATCGGGGTCGCCCTCCGCCAGTAGCGCCTCATAGTCCAGATAGGGGCCGCGCGGGGTAAAGCCCGCCTCCTGGTCGCAGACCTCGATGATCTGCGGCGCAGTGCCTTCCATCTTCAGGATGGCGGCCTCGGCCAGCGGCAGCAGGGCGGTATCGACCAGCGCGATCCTGGCCCCGGCGTGGCCGAAGATATAGCCGATGGTGTCGGCATCCAGCCTTGTATTGATGGTGTTCAGCACGGCGCCACAGGCGGGCACGCCGAAATGCGCCTCGGCCTGTTGCGGAATATTGGGCAGCAGCGTGGCCACCACATCGCCGGGGCGAATGCCGCGCCGTGCCAGTGCCGAGGCGAGGCGGGTCGCGCGGGTGGCATAATCGGCATAGGTCAGCCTTGTGCCCTTCCAGACCAGCGCGACCCGGTCGGCATGGATGTCGGCGGCGCGTCTCAGATGCGACAGGGGGGTGAGGGGCACGTAATTTGCGGCGTTTTTCTCCAGCCCGGTCTCATCGGCAAGCCATCCCATGCGGTTCCCTCCTCAAGTTGACGGATCATGTCGCTTTTCGGCGGGCAGAATGGGGGCGAGTTGCGGCAAAGGGAAGGGCGGGCAAAAGGAAATTGCGCAATGACAGTCGCTAACATGCCGGATCGAACTCTTGCTGCGGCGGGTTTGGTGCTGGTCTATGCCATGGTGATCGGCTTCACCGACAATTATGTGCAGGTGATCGCGGCGGATGCGGGGCTTTGGCAGTTCCATGCGACTCGGTCTGTCATGGCCTGGGCGATCCTGCTGGCGCTGATGCTGCCCTTCGGTTTGCGGCTGCGCCCGCGCAATGGCCGGGCGGTGGTGGCGCGTTCGGCCATCCATGGCACGGCGATGCTGATCTATTTCGGCGCGCTGGCCTTTTTGCCGGTGGCGCTGGTCGCGGCTGGGCTGTTCACGGCGCCGATCTTCGTGCTGCTGATCTCGCGCTTTGCCTATGGGCACCCGATCGGGCCGGTGCGAATTCTGGCAGTGGCCATCGGGTTTGTGGGGGTGTTGCTGGTGCTGGGCCCCGAGGCCATGGGCGGTGCCAGCCTTGCGGCACTGCTGCCGGTGCTGGCCGGCGCGCTATACGCGCTTGGCAATATCGCCACGCGTGAATGGTGCGCCGGGGAAAGCGCCGAGACCCTGCTGGGCGGGTTCTTTCTGGCGCTTGGCCTGTTGGGGGCCATCGGTATGGCGGTGCTGAGCCTTTGGCCGCTGGAGGCCGCGCCGGGGCCGGAGGGCTTTGTGCTGCGCGGCCCGGTCTGGCCGACCGGCAGCTTTCTGTTCTGGACCTTCGTGCAGGCCGCGGGCTCGCTGCTGGGGGTGGGGATGATGATCAAGGCCTATCAGCTGGCGGATGCCAGCCGGGTGTCGGTCATCGAATACATCATCCTGCCCGCCTCGGCCTTCTGGAGCTGGCTGCTTTGGGGGCAGACCCTCGGGCCGGTGGCGATCCTGGGCATGGTGCTGATCGCGGCAGCGGGCATGATGATTGCCTTGCGGGCGCGGGGTTCGGGGCAGGGCTAGGCCTCGACCGCCTCGCGCCAGTGGCGGCGGCAGAGGCTGACATAGGTGTCATTCCCGCCGATCTGCACCTGTTCACCATCTTTCAGGGCGCGGCCATCGGCGCCGCGCCGGATGACCATCGTGGCCTTCTTGCCGCACTGGCAGATGGTGCGCACCTCGCGCATCTCGTCGGCCCAGGCCAGCAGCGCCGCCGAGCCGGGAAACAGCTTGCCCTGAAAATCGACCCGCAGCCCATAGCACATGACCGGCACGCCCAGATCATCCACGGCGCGGGCCAGTTGCCAGACCTGCGGCTCGCTGAGGAATTGCGCTTCGTCAATGAAAACGCAGGCGACAGGCCCGATTTCCAGCCGGGATTTCAGCTTTTCAAACATATCGCAGCTGGCGCCAAAAGTATCGGCGCTTTCGCCGATGCCGATGCGGCTGGCGATGCGGCCCGCCCCTGCGCGGTCGTCAAACCGTGCTGTCATCAGATAGGTCTGCATGCCTCTTTCGCGGTAGTTATGCGAGGCTTGCAGCAGGGCGGTCGATTTGCCCGCATTCATGGTGGAGTAGTGAAAGTAAAGCTTTGCCATTCCAAGCCTGCATCCGCTGTCGCGCCTGCGATAGCGGAACTTGCCCGCCCGGCCAAGAGTGGCCGTTGCGGGCTGCACCGTTACTGACAATGGCAGGACGGCCCCGCCGAAACATCACAGACACAGCGCGTTTCCAAATTGCACTCGTCATCACCAGCCGGAGTCCGCAAAGGGCCCGCCGCAAGACAGCCTTCATGAAGACTGCCGCCCCAGAGAGCCAGAGTTACGGCGGACCCTGCCTGCGGCCCCGACGCTGGGGACGCCGGGCGCAAGCGGGGATCCGGTTTCCCGGACCCTGAATCTGCATGACAAACCCCTGCCATCCGATTAATGGGAAAAGGAAATGGCTTTTCCCCCGGCGCGATCTCGCGGGGTTTCTGGGAACAAACTATGTCAATTGCCAGCTATCTGAAAAAGCACACCGAAGCGCTGGTGAAGGATGTCGGCATCGAGGCCGCCTGCGAACTGACCGGGAAATCGAAGGCCACCATCGGTCGCTATTACTCCGATCAGGATGAACACGGCGACCGTTTCATGCCGATTGACGTGGTGGCACAGCTGGAATCGGCGGCGCGCTTTCCGCATGTGACCTCGGCCTTGGCCGATCTGCGCGGCATCACGCTGAGCTATGATGGCGAACGGCGCAACGCCCAATCGGCCGGGATCAATTCGGATGTGGTGGCCCTCGCGCAGCGCTTTGGCATGCTGATGGCCGAATACAATTCCGCGATCGGCGATGGCAAGATTTCGGTCAACGAGGCCAAGCGGCTGCTGCGCGAGACGCTGGCCATCCAGCAGGTGCTGCTGGAGATGAAGCTGAACCTGGAAGAAGAGGCGAGCTGATCGCCCGACTTGTAACGAAAATGGCGTTGCGGCGGATAAGCCCAAAAATTTTCT
>NZ_JAEULU010000128.1 GCF_016792925.1 Gemmobacter sp. | reverse complement strand
ATCTGGCCGGTGAGATCAAGGAGAGACCCATGCTCGATGCCCTGCGCGATGCGGTGAAATCGGTGATCAGGCCCGGCGAGGGCCGGCTGGCCCATGCCCCTGCCGATCATCCGCCGGTCAAGGGCGCCAAGGTTGGTATCCTGCTGGCCAATCTCGGCACGCCCGATGCGACCGATTACTGGTCGATGCGGCGCTATCTGAACGAGTTTCTGTCAGACCGGCGGGTGATCGACTTTCCGGCCTGGAAGTGGCAGCCGCTGTTGCAGCTGATCATCCTCACCAAGCGCCCCTTCACCAGCGGCGCCAATTACAAGCTGATCTGGGATCAGGCGCGCAATGAAAGCCCGCTGATGACCATCACCCGTGATCAGACGGAGGCGCTGGCCGCGGTGCTGAAGACCGAATATGGCGATCAGGTCATGGTCGATTTCTGCATGCGCTATGGCAACCCCTCCACCCTGTCGAAGGTGCAAGCCATGGTGGAGGCGGGCTGCGAGAAGATCCTGTTCTGTCCGCTTTACCCGCAATATGCAGGGGCCACGACCGCGACGGCGAATGACCAGTTCTTTCGCGCCATGATGAAGCAGGGCCGCCAGCCCGCCAGCCGCACCTTGCCGGAATATTTCGATCATCCCGCCTATATCGAGGCCCTCGCGCAATCGGTGGAGCGCGCCTATGCCGCGCTGGATCACCGGCCTGATGTGCTGGTGGCCAGCTATCACGGGATGCCGAAACGCTATCTGATGCAGGGCGACCCCTACCATTGCCAATGCCAGAAAACCACGCGACTGCTGCGCGAGCGGCTGGGCTGGGAGAAGGGCGAGATCATCACCACCTTCCAATCGGTCTTTGGCCGCGAGGAATGGTTGCGCCCCTATACGGTGGAACATGTGGCCGAGCTGGCGAAACAGGGCAAGAAACGCATCGCCGTGATCGCCCCCGCCTTCAGCGCCGATTGCATCGAGACGCTGGAAGAGATCAAGGGCGAGATCTGCGAGAGCTTCGAACATGCCGGGGGCGAGGTCTTCACCTATATCCCCTGCCTGAACGCCGAACCCGCCCATATCACGGCGCTGGCTTCGGTGATCCGCGAAAATCTGGCGGGCTGGCTGTAAGCCGCCGCTGAATAGCAAAAAGGCGCCCCAAGGGCGCCTTTCTTATTTTGCGACAGCCGCCGCGACGATCAGCAGGGTCAGCAAGGACACCACCACAGTGCCAGTACCCACAGACCCGCTCGGCGTGCCATTCATCACAACCACCTGCGGCGGGTCTTCCGCTGAAACGACCGGCCCACCGGCCAGCGCGGGCAAGGCAGTGGCGGCAAGCGCCAGCGAGAGGGCAAGGGCTTTCATCGCGGCCTCCTCAGATCAACAGAACCTGCGCGCCAATTTGCACCAGTTCATACAGCTCTTCCACATGTTCGTTATACATGCCGATACAGCCATTGGACGACTTGCGCCCGATCTTGCGCGTGTCATGCGTGCCGTGGATGCGGTAATATTCCCAACCCAGCCACATGGCCCGGGTGCCCAGCGGGCAATCCGGCCCCGGCGGGATGAAATCCGGCCAATCGGGGTTGCGCTCTTTCATCGAAGGCGTCGGGCGCCAGCTGGGCGCCGGGTCTTTCTTCACGATGCTGGTGCGGCCCAGCCGCGTCAGCTCGGTCGAGACCGGCACCGAGGTCGGGTAAAGCTTGTAGGTCACCTGATCGGCGGCCCAGTAATGCAGCACGCGCGACTGGGTATCGACCAGAATGGCGCCCTTGTTCAGATCGGGGAAATAGGGCTGCCAATCCAGCATGCGAAAGCTGGCCACGTTGCTGCGGATGCCGCCTTGCTGCGCGAAAGCCGGCAAAGCCGAAGCGGCCAGCGTCGCCGCAGCCCCGGCCAGCAGGGCACGACGCGTGGGCTTGAAGATGGTGTCAGCAGACATCCGCTGCGCTCCTGTCGTTACGAATTGAGCGGTTTTTAGCCGCACTGCTGCAAGATCGCAATTCAAACCCCTGTCATTCGGCGGTTTCACGCAGAGTTGGGTTTGATCCTGCACAAGTGTTTGGCTAAAGACAGCGAGTCCGAAGCCTTTGGTGTTTGCGAAATGATGAAATTCTCGGTTCTGGCCCTCTGCGCCGCTACGGTTCTTGCCGGTTGCGCCACTGGCCCCTCCGGCCCCCAGCTGGGCCCGGATGGCCGGCCATTGCCGGTGATCTACAAGATCAGCCGCGCCGACGAGGCCGAGATGCCGGTGCGCATGCGTGATTCGCTGAACACCCTGCGCGCCGCGCGCGGTCTTGGCCCGGTGGAGATCAACCCGGCCCTGACCAGCGCCGCCATGGCGCATTCGCGCGATATGTCGGCCCAGGCCCGGCCCTGGCACTTTGGCTCTGACGGTTCCTCGCCGCTCTACCGGGCGCAGCGCGCGGGCTATATGGGCCATTTCCAGGGCGAGCTGGTGGCGGAAACCTACGAATCCGATCTGGACACGCTGGGCACCTGGGCCGGGCAGCCCGATACGCTGGGCGTGCTGATGGAC
>NZ_JAEULU010000127.1 GCF_016792925.1 Gemmobacter sp. | reverse complement strand
AGCCGGGAAATGACGATCGAAATTCAAGACGGGCTGCGGGTGTTGAAGCTGAAGGATGCGTCGGGCGCGCATGGGCACGCGCTGGACGATCATATGACGATGTTGCATCTGTGGCGCTTGCTGTCGGGCGGGCATGCGCTGCGGGACATGGCGGTGGCTGAACGCCGCCTGTGATGCAAGACGGTTCGGGCGGGCGGGATCAGGCTTGCAGGCTGCGGCGCCGGGTGTAGAGGGCCCCAAGCGCTGCCAGTGCCATGATCCCGCCAAGCCCGGCCATCACCTGAAAGAAGCCGCGCGGGCCCATGGTCTCGGTGATCTGCGCGAGCAGGAAGGGCAGGCTGATGCCACCCACCAGACCACCCGCGATGATGGCGGGCGACACGCGCGGGCTTGGCCCCATGCGGCGGGCAGCCTCGACGAAGTAGCTGGGGAAGATGGTGGCGGCGAAGGCGCCGGAGACCACGAACAGCGCCATCGGCGGCAGCACCGTGGCCAGCGCCATGCACAGCGCCACCCCGGTGATCGACAGGCCGAACAGCGCGAAGGGGGCGATGCGGTGGGCGATCACCGTTTGCACCATGCGCGCCGCCAGAAAGGCCACGAAAAACGCACTCATCGCCTCGGCGCCCTGCGTCTCGGAGGCGCCGCTGCGCACCAGAGCCGAGGGGCCAAGGCCGATCAACGTGGCCTCCAGCCCGATGCCGCAGGCACCAAAGGCCAGGATCGCCCAATCCGGGCGGAAACGCGCGCTGCCTTCGGGCAAGGGCGCCCGGGCGCCATCGCGGGCGCCGGGCAAGAGCAGCGCAAAGGCGACCGCCAGCCCCAGAAACACCAGCCCGTAATCGCCGCCCAGCCAGACCAGCGCCATGGGGGCCACGATGGCTCCGGCGCCGAAAATGGCATTGATCAGGCTCAGCATGGCCGGGCCGCGCGGGCCATAGGCGGTCAGCAGGCGCGGGTTGAACACCACCGCCGCACAACCCTGCCCAAAGCCCGACAGCGCCGCCCCCGCCAGCGTCACCGGCCAGCCCAGACCGGACCCCAGCAGGCTGGCGCCACAAGCCAGCGCCAGCACCACCAGCCGGGGCGTCAGGCGCGGCCCCAGCGCGAAACTGGCAGCCACCCCGGCGGCGGAGCCCAGCCAATGCACCGTGAACACCACCGAGACATCGGCCACCCCCCGCCCGGTCTCGCGCGCCAGCATGGGCAAGGATGGGCCATAAAGCGCCTGCAAGCCGCCCATCAGCAGAAAGGTCAGCAAGCCCACCCAAAGCAGCAATCTGCGGCCTTTTTCCGTCTCGGTCATGTCTGTAATCCTTTGCAGCCGGGCTGCGGCGCCTGTGCGCGGCCTCTTCCGCCTTGCGGAGCGCGAAGTCAACGGGCGATGCGCGCAACTCTGACGCAACGTCACGCTCGCGTGATCGCGCGGGCGCGGACAGTCTGGCGCCACACCCATCCGAAAGGCCTTTCCCATGACCGATATTGTCATCCTCTCCGGCGCGCGCACCGCCATTGGCGGCTTTGGCGGCAGCCTCTCCGGCATTGCGCCGATTGATCTGGCGGCCCATGTCGCCAAGGCGGCGCTGGCGCGGGCGGGCGTTGAGGGCGGGCAGATCGGCACCACGGTGTTCGGCCATGTGATCAACACCGAGCCGCGCGACATGTATCTGAGCCGGGTGGCGGCGATGCAGGCCGGGGTGCCGGAGACCGCGCCCGCGATGAATGTGAACCGGCTGTGCGGCTCGGGCGCGCAGGCGATCGTTTCGGCCGCGCAGGCGCTGATGCTGGGCGATGCCGATTTCGCGCTGGCGGGCGGGGCCGAGGTGATGAGCCGCGCGCCCTATGCCTTGCAGGCCGCCCGCTGGGGGCAGAAGATGGGCGATACCAAGGCCCTGGATATGATGACCGGCGCGCTGACCTGCCCGTTTGGCACCGGCCATATGGGCATCACCGCCGAGAATGTGGCGGCGCAATGCGGCATCAGCCGCGCCGATCAGGATGGGTTCGCGCTGGAAAGTCAGGCCCGCGCCGCCCGCGCCATCGCGGCGGGCTATTTCAAGGATCAGATCGCGCCCTATGAGATCGCCGGGCGCAAGGGTGTGGTGATGTTCGACACCGACGAGCATCCCAAACCCACCACGGCAGAGGCCCTGGCCGGGTTGAAGCCCGTGTTCCAGAAAGAGGGTTCGGTGACGGCGGGCAATGCCTCGGGCATCAATGACGGCGCGGCGGCGCTGGTGCTGGCGCGGGCCGATGCGGCAGAGCGGTCCGGGCTGACCCCGCGGGCCCGCATTCTGGGCTATTCGGTGGCCGGTGTGGCGCCGCAGGTCATGGGGCTGGGGCCGATCCCGGCGGTGCGGCAATTGCTGGCCCGCACCGGCCTCAGCCTCGCCGATTTCGACCTGATCGAATCGAACGAGGCTTTCGCGGCGCAGGCCCTCGCCGTGTCGCAGGAACTGGGCCTCGATCCGGCCAAGGTGAACCCCAATGGCGGCGCGATTGCGCTTGGGCATCCGGTGGGGGCGACGGGGGTGATTCTGGCGGTGAAGGCCATGGCCGAGCTGGAGCGCACCGGCGCAAGCCGCGCCATTGTCACCATGTGCATTGGCGGCGGGCAGGGCATTGCCATCGCGCTGGAGCGGGTCTGACCCCTGATCCTTGCCCAAAGAAAAAGGGGCCTCGCGGCCCCTTTTTTGATGCTGTGCGGCGCGGTTATTTGCGCAGCGCGCCGCCGGTGGCTTTCGCGACCTTTTCGATGATCTTGGCCGAGACCGCCTCGATGTCCTTGTCGGTCAGCGTAGTCTCTTGCGGTTGAAGGCGCACGGTGATGGCGATGGATTTCTTGCCCTCGCCCATCTGCGCCTCGGCCTTCTCGCCGGTGAACTGGTCGAAGACGCGCACGCTGTCGATCAGCGCCTTGTCCGACCCGGCGGCGGCATTCACCAGCGTGAGCGCCTCGACCTTGGCATCCACCACAAAGGCGAAATCGCGCTCCACCGCTTGCAGATCCGAGATCGCGAGGGCGGGCTTGGTGGGCGTTTTCACCTTGGGCATCGGCACATTGGCAATCTGCACGGTGAAGGCCACAGCGGGGCCTTTCACGCCAAAGGCTTGCAGGATGCGCGGATGCACCTCGCCGAAGGTGGCAAGGGTATTCGGCCCAAGGCCAATCACACCGGAGCGGCCGGGATGCCACCAGGCCGCCACCTTGCGGGTGATCTGCACCTTGGCGGGCGCGCCGATGGCAGCCAGCACGGCCTCGGCATCGGCCTTGGCGTCGAACACATCGACCGGGCGGCGCGAGGCATAGGGATCACGCGGCGCGCTGGCGCCGATCAGCAAGCCGGTCGCCATGGTCACCTGCTCGCCCGGTTCGCCGCCGGTAAACACCGGCCCCACCTCGAACAGCGCCAGATCGGCAAAGCCGCGCGCCTGATTGCGGGCGGCGGCCCGCAGCAGGCCCGGCAGCAGATCGGGGCGCAGATGGGTCATTTCCGACGAGATCGGGTTTTCCACCCGCACCGCATCGGCCCCGCCGCCAAAGGCCGCAGCGGCGCTTTGGTCGATGAAGCTGTAGGTGACGCATTCATTATAGCCAAGCGCGGCAACGCTGCGGCGGGCGGCTTTCTCGCGCTGTTGCAGGGGCGTGAGGATCGGTTTCGGCACGCCGGGCAGGGCGCGCGCCATCGGCTTGCCCACCAGTTTCGACAGCGAGGCCACGCGCGCGACCTCCTCCACCAGATCGGCCTCGCCCTGCACATCGGGGCGCCACGAGGGCGGCGCGGCCTGATCGCCGGTCAGGGTGAAGCCAAGCGCCATGAGCGTGGCGCGCTGGTCGGCCTCGGGGATTTCCATTCCCACCAGACGCTCCACCCGTTTGGGATCAAAGCGGTAGCTGCGCGCGGTATCGGGCACCGCGCCATCCACCACCATCTCCGACGCCTCGCCGCCGCAGAGATCGAGGATCATCTGGGTCGCCAGCTCCAGCCCCGGAATCGTAAACGCCGGGTCCACCCCGCGTTCAAAACGGTAGCGGGCATCCGAATTGATCTTCAGCGCGCGGCCCGTGGTGGCAATGGTGATCGGGTCCCAGAACGCGCTTTCCAGAAACACATCCACCGTGGCTTCGGTACAGCCCGACAGCTCGCCCCCCATGATGCCCGCAAGGCTTTCGGGCTGCGCATCATCGGAAATCAGCATCATGCCGGGTTTCAGCGTGTAGGTCTTGCCATCCAGCGCCAGCAGCTCCTCGCCGCCCTGCGCCGCATGGATGCGCAGATCGCCCTGCACCTTGGCCACATCGAACACATGCAGCGGGCGGTTGAGGCCGAAGGTGAAGTAATTGGTGATGTCGACCAAGGCCGAGATCGGGCGCAGCCCGATGGCTTTCAGCCGGGCCTGCATCCAGTCGGGAGAGGGGCCGTTCTTCACGCCGCGAATGGTGCGGCCCGCGAAAACCGGGCAGCCCTTGGCCTTCAGCGCGTCCTCGATCTGCACGCCGATGGGCGAGGCGAAGCTGCCCTTGATCGCCGGAATCTCCAGCGCTTTCAGCGTGCCAAGCCCGCGCGCCGCCAGATCGCGGGCCAGGCCGCGCACGCCCAGACCATCGGGGCGGTTGGGCGTGATCTTCACATAGATCATCGGGTCGTTCAGACCCTTGTAGTCGATGAAGCGCAGGCCCACCGGAGCATCTTCGGGCAGGTCGATGATCCCGTTGTGATCATCCGACAGTTCCAGCTCGCGCTCCGAACACAGCATGCCATTGCTGTCGACGCCACGGATATTGCCGGGTTTCAGGTCCACCCCGGTGCCGGGCACATGGGTGCCGGTGGGGGCAAAGACGCCGACAAGGCCGGTGCGCGCATTCGGCGCGCCGCAGACCACCTGCACCTCTTCCATCGCGCCCTCCGGCCCGTTCGGCCAGGTGGCGACGCGGCAGACGCGGAGGCGGTCGGCATTGGGGTGCTGCACCGCCTCGATCACGCGGCAGATGCGGAAGGCGCCCAGCTTGTCCTCGGGGTTCTCGACCTCCTCGACCTCATGGCCAAGATCGGTGAGCGCGGTCAGGATCTCGTCCAGCGTCGCGGTGGTGTCGAGATGATCCTTCAGCCAGGACAGGGTGAATTTCATGGCGGGCCTCTGCGGAATTTGTCGGATTGGCCTTAGCGCATTGGCAGGCGAAGGGGAAGGCCGGGCAGAGGCCCGGTTTCCGGGCTGGAAACGGGTTGTTTGCGCAACCCATGTGGAAAACTTAACGATCTGGTGACGGCGATGGTCTAGACGTGGCGCATGGATGATTGGCTGCGCATACCGAAGGATCGCCCGAAACCCCACCCGCTGCGGTGGTCGATCCTGTTTGCCCTCGCCGCGCTGCTGGCGCTGATGCGGCTGGGGCGAGAGGGGATGTGAGGGGCCGCTAGCGCAGCCCCCGCACCATCACTGTGGCCCCGGCAAAGCCGAAGGCGTGGCGCAGGGGGCCGAGGCTGTCATGGCGCAGGGCGCGGAAGCCCATGCGTTCATAGAGGGCGCGGGCGCGGAAATTGCTGTCCACCACCTCCAGCCGGGCGGCGGCATAGCCCCGGCGGCGGCCCTCGGCGCACAAGGCCTCGATCAGCGCATGGCCGATGCCATGGCCGCGCGCGCTGCGGGTGACGCAGATGCCGTCGATCAGGAAGCGGTCATTATCGACCTCGCGCGCGATGGCGCCCAGCAAAGCCAGCCGCCAGCCGGCACCCGGCAGGCCGTAAATGGCGCGCAGGTCGCGCCAGCCGCCATCGGCAAAGCCGCCCTCGGGCGATTTGAACCCCGCCAGCCCCAGCAATTGCCCGCCCGAGGTGGCGGTGATGACGTGATCGGCGCGGATCACCCGTTCCAGATAGCGCAGGGCGCGCGGGTCCGGCCCCATGACACGGCCCAGCTTGCCGCCAAAGGCCTCCCAATAAAGCCGGGCGGCGGCGGGGCGGTGCTGATCCTCCAGACCTAGGCTCAGCCGCATTGCAAGCCCTCGCGCAAGGCGTCCTGATGGCCGGCGCCCAGGATCCAGCCCTCCTCGCGGGCGATCTCTGGCACTTCCAGCAGGGGCGCGAGCCGGTCGTGCGCCGCCAGATGCCACAGCGCGCGGGCCAGCAGGCGGACCTGTGCCGCATCCTTGATACCGCCCTCTGCCGCAACTTCGGGCGCCAGCAGCGAGGGGTAGACCTCGGCCAATGTGACCCGCGCAGGGGGCTGGAAGGGCCAGACCGCCACGCCGGGCAGCCGCGCCAGCCGGGCGATGACGGGCAAGCCCATCAGCGCCTGCGAGCCGACCGAGCCGGTGGTATACAGCTTCCAGACGGCTTGCGCCGAGGGCACGAGGCCCTCCACCGCGCGACGCTCTGGCAGGCCGAGGGCGGTGTAATCCACCAGTTTGCGGGCGGGCAGATCGGGCAAAGCGAGGCTGGCCGGGCGCCCCCAGAACGGCCCGCCCCCGAATTGGCGGTTCACCGCGGCGGCCACCTGAAAGCGATTGTTGCGGTTGTCGGGCGCGTCTTCGATCCGCGCCTCCAGCCACTCCCAGACCGCAGGGGCCTCGGCACGCCCGGTCAGGCGCTGCGCAAAGCCGCTGGGGTAGGCAAAGGGAAAATCAAAGCCGATCAGCCAGTTGCCGGTTTTGACCAGATCGCGCAGCAGGGCCTCGGCGGCGGTGCGGCTGCGCAGATATTCGACCCGTTCGCCGGTTGCATCCCTGATCCCCACCCAGATCGCATCTGGGGAAGGGCGCGCGGGCGACAGCGCCGATGCGGCGGACCAATCGACGATGGCGACCGAAAGGCTCATCGCAGCGCCGCTTCGGCCAGAGCAACTTCGGCCAGCGCCAGATCCTCGGGCGTGTTGAGGTTCAGGAAAGGGTCCAGGCCGTCGGCCGGAAACGTGGCGACCGCCGCGCCGGTGCAAAAGCCCATCACCTTGGCATGGCCCGCCGCCAGATAGGCGCGCAAGGGCGCGCGCAGGGCGCGGGGCCACAGCGCGCAGGTCGGGTGCAGCCGCCCGGCAGATTGCGCGACGGCCAGCCCGCCATCGCCCGCCAGCCACAGCTGCGGCACCAGATCGCCGGGCAGGAAGGGCGTATCGACCGAGACCGAGACCACGGCATCGGCGCCCTCGGCCCAATCCAGCGCCGCCAGAATGCCGGAAAGCGGGCCTTGCGGCTGCGCATCGGGCAAGACCGGCAGGCCCGAGAAGGCCAGCCGCGCCGGATCGCCATTGGCGGAAACCGCCAGCCGCTCCACCTGCGGCTCAAGGCGCGCCTGCACATGGGCCAGCAGAGGCTGCCCGCCCAGGGGCAGCAAGGCCTTGTCGGCCCCGCCCATCCGCCGCCCGCTGCCGCCCGCCAAAATCACGCCAAAGATCCGCATCGCCCGCGCGCGCCCCGGTTGCATCCGCCCGGCACTAGGCCTAAGCCTTCCGGGCTGATCCGTAAAGGGCGCCTGCCCATGCCTCCCTCGCTTGCCCCGATCTTCCGTCAGGCCCCGATCTTCCGTCAGGCCCTGCTGCGCGCGATGCCGTTCACCGTGATGATCGTGCCGTTCGGGGCGCTGTTTGGTGTTCTGGCGACCGCGCAGGGCATGAGCGTGTTCGAGGCCATGGCCTTTTCGGTGGTGGTCATTGCGGGGGCCTCGCAATTCGCGGCGCTGCAAATGATGCAGGACGGCGCGCCGGTTCTGCTGATCATCCTGACGGCCACGGCGGTCAATCTGCGCATGGCGATGTATTCGGTGGCGATGACCCCGCATCTGGGCATGGCGCCGCTGTGGCAGCGCGCGGTGATCGCCTATTTTCTGGTGGATCAGAGCTTTGTGCTGGGGGCAGCGGAATATGAGCGGCGCCCGGAGTGGCAGCTGGCCGAGAAACTGGCCTGGTATGCCGGGATCGTGACGCCGATCTGCGGGCTGTGGTATCTGGCCACCTGGATGGGGGCGACCTTCGGCAAGGCGGTGCCGCCGCATTGGCCGCTGGATTTCATCGTGCCGGTCAGCTTTCTGGCGATGATCGCGCCGATCCTGCTGACGCGGGCGCAGATGCTGGCGGCGGCGGTCTCGGTTGGTGGCACGCTGGCCCTGTGGTGGATGCCGCATTCCAGCGGGCTGTTGGTGGCGGCGCTGGCGGCGATGCTGGCCGGGGCCATTTGGGAAACACGCGAGGAGGCCCGCCATGCCGGTTGAGGCGATTGCAGATAAAAGCCTGCTGTGGACGGTGATTCTGGGCCTGGGGGCGGCCACCTTCCTGCTGCGCTTTTCCTTTCTGGGGCTGATTGGCAACCGGCTGATTCCGGGCTTTCTGCTGAAGATGCTGCGCTATACGCCGATGGCGATGATCCCGGGGCTGGTGGCGCCGGGCGTGGTCTGGCCTGCCGCCACCGGGGGCGAGCCTGATCCGGCGCGGCTGCTGGCCGCCATGGTCACGATTGCGGTGGGGATCTGGTTTCGCAGCACGCTGGCCGCCGTGGGGGCGGGGGTGGCGGTGCTGTTGCTGGGGCTGTGGGGCCTCGGCTGAGGCCCCGCCCGATCTGCGTTATTTGCCCTCGGCCACCACGGCAGGCTTTTTCTCGGGCGCCTTGCCATTGGTTTGCAGCAGCAGGATGCCGTGATTGTCATCGGCATCGTCATCGGTGATCTTGCGTTCCTTCACGCCGGGCAGCGTGGCAAACTGGGTCATCAGCTTTTTCGGGAACATGGTCGGCTTGATCTGTTCAAAGCCGGGCACGCCTTGCAGCACGGCGGTGATCGAATCGGCGCAATGCGCCTTGGCCACCGCCCCATGCGCCATGGCGCGCTGCATCACCTGTTCGGCCACCTCGGGCGAGACCTGAACCGTCTGTTCGACGACGTAATAGGTTTCGCGGGCATGGTAGTCGATGTAGAAGTTCTTCATCTTCTCGGTGATGCCGAAATGCACGTCGTTGCGTTCGGCCAGTTTCGGCAGCGTCCAGCTGCCCGCCGGATCGAACATGATGCGCTGCGAGCCATTGATCATCAGCCCCGAATGCGCCCCGGATTCGTTTTTCACGTTGATCACGGTGAACAGGGTGATGGCCTTGGGCCCATCATGCACATAGCGCGCCTTGGCCACATCGGCGTCAGGCGCCCATTTCGGCTCTGGCGCGCCACAGGCAGCCAAGCCCGCGCAAAGCGCGAGCAGAACAAGATTGCGGCGCATGAGGGGCGCTCCTTCTTTCGGCAGCCGGATGGGGTCAGGCGTTGGCGAGCGCCATGAAGATCAGCACGCCGATGGAGATGGCGGCGCCCCAGATACTGAGCTTGATGAAACCGGCGAAGGTTTTCTCCTGCTCGCGGATGTCCATGCTGCCCTGCTTGTGTTCGGCCATGATCGTCTCCCAAGGATGCGCGTTTTTTCGCCTGTTAGCCTATTCGTGCGGGGCTGTCACGCCCCCGTGGTGGCGACCCCGCCTGTCGGCGCGGCGGGCGTGGCCGGGCTGTCGCGTTCCGCCTGCTCCCAGTCGCGCGACAGGCGAAAGCCGATGCGGCGCGGCGGTTCTTCCGGCGTGGCGCGGGGCACGGCGCGCAGGGCGAGGTTCAGCTGGCTGACATGTTGCACCAGCTGCATCTTCTGCCCGTCTTCATCGCGCCCGTAGAAGGTCAGGAGATCGGGGTCGAAATAGCCCAGCCCCTCGATGCGCAGCACGCCCGCCTCGCCCCCGGCAAAGCCCATGGCGACCTCGTGCTTGCCATCCAGCTGGCTTTCAAAATTGCGGATATAGAGGATGATCCGCTCATAGGCCCACTGCGCCGGGCTTTTCTCCTCGACCGGCTGGCGGGCGAGGGCGGCGGGCAGGGGTTGCTGTTCCGCCGTGGGGGCGGTGTCGGGGTCGGCATGCACCACGCCTGCGCAGGGCAAGGTGGTGCAGGGCAGGACAGCATCCTCCATCACCTCTGCCGAAGTCTTGATCTCATCCGTCATGCGCGTTCCCAAAGCCAGACACCTTCCGGGGTGAGGACACGCCGGGCGCGGCCGCGATGCAAGAGGTAATTCAGATGGGCCACCGCCTCGACCATGGCGAGGCCGTATTCGGCCGGGCCGATCTGGCGCTTGAACAGGGCGGGGAAGCAGTCGCAGGCGCTGCGCGGCGTGGCGAGGTGATCGAGCAGCCGGGCGATGGCGGAATGGTGGTTCTCCTCCATCTGGCGCAGGCGCAGGGGCAGGCCGGTAAAGGGCAGCTTGTGGCCCGGCAGCACGAAATTGCGATCTTCGGCCAGGGTGGCAAAGCGCTGGCAGGAGGTGATCCAGTCGCCCAGCGGGTCGGCCATCGGCTCGGTCGGGTAAACCCCGATATTGGCCGAGATTCCGGGCAAAAGCTGGTCGCCGCCGATCACCAGATCATCATCGAGGCTCCAGAAGGTCGCATGTTCGGGGGCGTGGCCGTCGCCCATATGCACCCGCCAGTGCCGCCCGCCCATGGTCAGCACCTCGGCTTCGGTCAGGCGGGTGAAGCCCAGGGGCAGCGGATGCACCACATCGGCAAAGTTGAACGGGCGCTCGGTGGCGCGTTTGGCGAGGGTTTCCGCGTCCATCCCCGCGCCGCGCCAGAAGGCCATCTGTTCGGGTGTGGCCGCGGTCTGCACATCCAGCGTCAGCATCCGGGCGTAAAGCCAGGCCGTGCGGGGGATCAAGAGTTCGGCCCCCTGCGCCTGAAACCACCCGGCAAGGCCAACATGGTCGGGGTGGTGATGGGTGACCACCACCCGCCGCACCGGGCGCCCGGCCAGAGGGCCTTGCAGCGCCGCCTGCCAGATCGCGCGGGTCTTGCCGGAGTTGAAGCCGGTATCAATCACCGTCCAGCCATCGCCCTCATCCAGCGCGAAGACATTGATATGATCCAGCGCCATCGGCAGCGGCAGGCGCAACCACAGCACACCCGGCGCCAGCTCGACCGCCGCGCCGGGGGCGGGGGCCTCGAAAGGGGTCTGGATCGCGCTCAAGCGGCTCACCGTCACTGGGCAAGCAGGTCCGGCGTCAGATCGTAAAGCCCCGCCGCGCCTTCGCGCATTTGCGCCAGCAGGCCGATATGTTCCGGCAGCAGGCGTTTGATGGTGACCGTGGCCAAGGGCAGGCGGGCCGGATCGGCCAGCGCGGCCTTGAGGTGGTAATGCCCGCCCAAGACCCGCGCAAAAGCCCGCAGATAGCAGGTGGCGCCCGCGAAACGGTCATTGAGGTCTTGCGCCAACAGCCATTCGGTCGCCTCGCGCAGCGCCTCAGCGGCGTTCCAGACCGCGCCTGCCAGATCGGGCTGGGTGGAGCGGGCGTCGCGGGCGTGATCTTCCACCTCTTGCAGCAGGCGGAAGGCCGCCGCGCCGCCATCCATCATCTTGCGCGCCACAAGATCCATCGCCTGAATGCCATTGGTGCCCTCGTAAATCGGCAGGATGCGGGCATCGCGCAGATATTGCGCCGCGCCGGTTTCCTCGATGAAGCCCATGCCGCCATGGATCTGCACGCCCGCGCTGGCGACCTCATTGCCCACATCGGTGCCAAAGGCCTTGGCGATGGGGGTGAGCAGGGCGGCGCGGGCCTCCCATTCGGCGCTGCCGGTTGCGCGGGCCATATCCAGCGCCACGGCGCAGGCCAGACCAATGGCGCGGGCGGTGAACAGGTCGGCCTTCATCGCGGCCAGCATGCGGCGCACATCGGCATGGTCGATGATGCCGGTGGCGCCGAGCGGCGTCTTGCCCTGCTTGCGATCCTGCGCATAGGCCAGCGCGTGCTGATAGGCGGCCTCGGCCACCGCCACGCCCTGCATGCCCACGCCAAGGCGCGCGTTGTTCATCATGGTGAACATGGCCGCCATCCCGCCATGCGGCGCGCCGACCAGCCAGCCGGTCGCGCCATCGAACTGCATCACGCAGGTCGGGCTGCCATGGATGCCCAGCTTGTGTTCGATACTGACCACCTTGAGGCTATTGGCCTGCCCCGGATTGCCGTTTTCATCCGGCAGGAATTTCGGCACCATGAACAGGCTGATGCCCTTGGTGCCCGGCGCGCCATCGGGCAGGCGGGCCAGCACCAGATGGCAGACATTCTCCACCAGATCGCTGTCGCCCCAGGTGATGAAGATCTTCTGCCCGGTCACCGCATAGCTGCCATCGCCCTTCGGCTCGGCCTTGGAGCGCAGCGCGCCAACATCGGACCCCGCATGGGGTTCGGTCAGGTTCATCGTGCCCGACCATTCGCCCGAGATCAGCTTGGGCAGAT
Source organism: Gemmobacter sp. (assembly GCF_016792925.1). Taxonomy (GTDB): domain Bacteria; phylum Pseudomonadota; class Alphaproteobacteria; order Rhodobacterales; family Rhodobacteraceae; genus Gemmobacter. The sequence goes on along the minus strand of NZ_JAEULU010000127.1, from coordinate 805 downwards.
ACAGCGCCTTCAGCGCGTCGCTGGCGTGATGTTCCAGCGCCTCGATCTGGCCCTGGCTCAGCAGCGGTTTCAGTTGCAGCGCCAGACAGCCCGAGGCCATCATCTCGTTCACCGCGGTCGAGACCGTGAAGGGCAGGCCCATGCCGCCATAGTCGGGCGAAGACGCGACGCCGACCCAGCCGCCATCGCGGATCGCGGCATAGGCGCGGTCAAAGCCCGGCGCCGCGCGCACCTTGCCGTTTTCCAGCCGGCTGTGATGCTGGTCGCTGCCCTTGTTCAGGGGCGCGATTTCGGTTTCCACCAGCTTGCCGGCCTCCAAAAGGATGGCCTCGACCGTATCGGGGGTGGCGTCGGTGAACAGCTCGGTCCCGTTCACCTGATCGAAGCCCACGATCCGGTCGAGGACAAAGCGGATTTCGGCAACGGGGGCGCGATAGGGCATCTTCTCTCCTTCGCCGCGCTTGGCAAGGGGGCCGCGCGGGTCTATCTGGGAACCAATCTTTGCCGGGCAGATTAACGCAAGGTCAAAGCGCCTCAACCTCAACGCTGCGTCACGAATGAACCAAACCCTTCACCTTGCCGCCACGTCTGAGGGCATTGCCGAGGCCGCCGCACTGCTCAGGTCGGGCGGGCTGGTCGCCATGCCGACCGAAACGGTTTACGGGCTGGCGGCGGATGCGCGGGATGACCGGGCGGTGGCGCGGATCTATGCGGCGAAGAATCGCCCCAGTTTCAACCCCTTGATCGTGCATCTGCCCGATCTCGCGCAGGTGGCGCGCTATGCCGTGCTGACGCCGGGGGCGGA
>NZ_JAEULU010000070.1 GCF_016792925.1 Gemmobacter sp. | reverse complement strand
GCCACCGCGATCATCAACAATGACTCGGTGCTGGGCAATGAGGGATCGGACACGATCTCGGGGGGCTTGGGCGATGACACGCTGCGCGGCGGCACCTGGCATGATCTGCTGGCAGGCGGCGCCGGGGCCGATCTGCTGGATGGCGGCGCGGGCGCCGATACCCTGCGCGGCGAGGATGGCGACGACCGCATTCAGGCGGGCGATGGCCATGATCAGGTGTTGGGCGGCGCGGGCAATGACCTGCTGGAGGGCATGGCGGGCCGCGACACCCTGACGGGCGAGGCCGGGGCCGATACGCTGCGCGGCGGGCTGGATGCCGACCGTCTGGACGGCGGCGCAGATGCCGACCTGCTGGAAGGCGCGCGCGGCAGCGATACATTGGCGGGTGACATCGGCAATGATACGCTTTTGGGCGGTGCCGAGGCCGATTTGCTGCTGGGCGGAGATGGCGATGATCGGCTGCTGGAAAGCGGTAGCGCCTCCGGCAATGACCGGATGCGCGGCGGGGCGGGCCATGACAGCGTGACCGGCGGCGCCGGCGATGACAGTGTGTTTGGCGAACAGGGCGAGGACTCCCTGCTTGGCGGACGCGGCCATGATCAGCTTTTCGGCGGGGACGGTGCCGATACCATGCGCGGCGGCGATGGGGACGATCTGATCCGGGGCGGGCGCGGCATCGACCGGCTTTATGGCGGCGAAGGCGCCGACCAATTCCTGTTTGCCCGCCTGGGAGATCGTGGTGACCTCATCCGCGATTTCAACGCCAGCGATGACCGTCTTGTTTTTGAGGGCAGCGCCTTCGGCTATGGCGACCAGACCGGGCGCATCAGCCTGGATGATTGCGTCTTTGACCGCGCGCAAGAGGCCAATGACCACTGGATCTATGTCCGGGCCACCAAGACGCTGGTCTTTGACGCCAATGGCGACGAGGCGGGCGGGCGCCGCGCCATTGCCACCTTCACCGATGCCAATGGCATGGAAGACTGGAGCCTCTGGCTGGTCTGACGCGATCCGGCGGCAGCAGACCGGGGCGGCGGGCAGGACCTGCCGCCCCTTTCTTTTGCGCCGAAAGCGGCAGCCAGACGCGGCCTGAACGAATTTTGGTGACTTTGCGTCTTTTTTGCGTTATATTTCAATTGTTTAGAGAACGCCAACAATAAGCGCCCGGAACCCGCCCCATGACCTTGATTATCGCCACAAACGTCAACAACGAGGGGGATGGCTATCTCCTGTTCGGCAATGACAGTATCCGCGTGGATGCCGGGGTCGCGGTGATCTCCACCGGCGCCAGCGCCATCGCCAGCTGGGAGGGTGCCCACAGCTACCAGATTTATGGCACGCTGCATGGCGAGGATGACGGGCTCAAGATGCTCGGCACCGCCGAAACCTGCCATGTCTATATCGCGGCCTCGGCGCTGATCACCTCGGGGGGGCTCGGGCTTTACACCCATTCCAATGGCGTGGTGCTGGATGGGCTGAACACCACCATGTATAATGCGGGCCATATCGACGCGGCCAATGCGGCGATCTGGGCGCTGATCCGCGATGGCGGCACCACGGTCATCACCAATACCGGGGTGATGGAGGGGGTGCATTATGGCATCTATGCGCCTTTCGGCTTTGGCACGATGAAATTCACCAATCGCGGCACCCTGTCGGGCGAGATCGGCATTCTGGGCGCGCCGGGCATCGACCTGATCAACAATGAAGGCCTGATCACCGGCAGCATCAACCTGCGCGAGGGCGATGATGTGGTGGTGACGCGCGGGCGGCTGGATGGCACGGTCGCCTTGGGCGCGGGCCATGACAGCTATACCGATCGCGGCTTGGCCGGTCTGAATGACGATCAGGTTTCCGGCGATGCGGGCAATGACAGCCTGAATGGCGGCACCGGCAATGACACGCTGCTGGGCGGCGATGATGCGGATTCGGTGAATGGCGGCCTGGGGAATGACAGCCTCGAAGGCAATGACGGCGACGACCTGCTGCTGTCGGGCGGTGGCGACGACACGCTGGTCGGCGGCGCTGGCAATGACCGGCTGGATGATGCGCTGACCGGCTCGCGCGCGGGCACGCTGCTCGCGCATGGTGGCGAGGGGGCCGATACGCTGGGCGGCGGGCGCGGCGCCGATACGCTGCATGGCGATGCGGGCGACGACCTGGTGACGGGCGATGCCGGGGCCGACTGGCTGGATGGCGGCGCGGGCAATGACACCGTGCTGGCGGGCGAAGGCAATGACACGGTTGCCGCCTCGGGTGGCGGCGATGACAGCATTCAGGGCGGCGGCGGCGCCGATCAGCTGATCGCGGGCGCAGGCGCCGATACCGTGCTGGGCGACGGTGGCAATGACGTGATCAATGGCGGCGAGGGCGCGGACCGCCTGAGCGGCGGTCTGGGCTATGACACGCTGACCGGCGGTGCGGGGGCCGACACCTTCGTGTTCGACAGCCTGCGCGAGCGGGGTGACACGATCACCGATTTCACCGCCACCGAGGACCGCATCATCCTTTCCGCCACCGCCTTTGGCTATGACTGCGCGCTGAGCGGGCAGCAGGTCTCGGCCGAGGATTGCGTGACCGGTGCCGCACAGGATGCCAGCGACCATTTCATCTATAACAGCGCCACCCACACGCTGTATTTCGATGCCGATGGCAATGGCAGCGCCCGCGCGGTGGCTCTGGTGACCTTCGAGACCGATATGGCGGGCTGGAGCCTCTGGTTCGCCTGATCACGCGCTGTTGCGCCTCTGCACAGGATCTGTGCGGCCCGCCCCTCTCGTGGGATGGGTCGCCAGATGCTAAGGTTCCGCCCAAGACAGGAGCCTTTCATGACCTTTACCAATTCCGCGCGCCATTATGGCGCGGTGGCGCGCAGCCTGCATTGGCTGACCGCGCTTCTGATCCTCGCCTCCATCGGGCTGGGCCTTTATGCCGACAGCCTGCCCGCCGAGGGGGCCGAGGCACTGGCCGCCAAGGTGCAGGCCTTCTCGATCCACAAGACGCTGGGCCTTGCGGCCTTTGCTGCGGCGGTGCTGCGCATCCTCTGGGCGCTGACCCAGCCGCGCCCGGCCCCGCTGCACCCGGAACGGCGGGCCGAGACCTTTGCCGCCGATCTGGTGCATTGGGCGCTTTATGCCGCGATGATCCTGATGCCGCTGTCGGGCTGGGTGCATCATGCGGCGCTGGAGGGCTTTGCCCCGATCCTGTGGCCCTTCGGGCAAGGCCTGCCTTTCGTGCCGAAATCGGAAAGCGTGGCGGCGGCGGCGGGGAGCCTGCATTGGCTGATGTCCAAGCTGCTGATCGCCAGCGTTGCGCTGCATGTGGCGGGGGCGCTGAAACATGCGCTGATCGACCGCGATGGCACGCTGGCGCGCATGGTGACCGGGCGCCCCGCCGGGCAGGCGGCGCCCCATGCCGTCGCGCCCGCCCTGCTGGCGCTGGCGCTGGTGGCGGGGGTGGCGACCTTCGCCCTGCTGCCGCGCGGTGAGGCTCAGGCGACCGAGACGACCGCGGCCCCCGCGCCTGCGCCTGCGCCTGCTGCGGGTGGCAACTGGCAGGTCACCACCGGCACGCTCGGTTTCACCGTCAAGCAGATGGGCGCCGATGTGCAAGGCAGCCTGCCCGACTGGCGCGCCGAGATCACCTTTGACGAGGCCGCCACGAACGGCACCCATGGCCGCGTCAAGGTGGAGATCGACACCGCCACCCTCACCCTCGGCTCGGTCACCGATCAGGCGCGCGGGGCAGAGTTCTTCGACGTGGCGACCCACAAGACTGCCGTGTTCGAGGCCGAGATCCTGCCCGCCGCCAGCGGCTATGAGGCCAAGGGCACCCTCACCCTGTGCGGCGAAAGCCAGCCGGTCAGCCTGCCCTTCACCCTCACCATCACAGGCA
>NZ_JAEULU010000344.1 GCF_016792925.1 Gemmobacter sp. | reverse complement strand
TGGTGGGCATTTCCGGCGTGGTGATCGGCTGGAGCGCGGTTTTGCGCCTGCTGAACCCCGGCGCCGCGCCGCTGGCGGATGAGGGCGCGGGCATCGCCGTCATGGCGCTGTCGATGGCGCTGACCCTTGCCCTCGTCTGGTGGCAGGGCCGCATCGCACGGCGCACCGGCAGCCGCGTGGTGGCCGCCGACCGGCTGCATTACATCGGCGATCTGATCCCGGCGGCTGGGGCCATCGTGTCGCTGATCGCCTCGGCCCGCTTTGGCATCGGCCAGATCGACAGTATCGTGGCGCTGGTTGCCGCCGGGGTCTTGCTGACCGGCGCGCTGCGCATCTTCAAGGGTGCCTGGGATGCGCTGATGGATCGTCAGGCCCCGCCCGAGGTCATCGCCGGCATCGAGACGCTGGCGCGCAACTGGCCCGGCGTGCAGGGCTTTCACGATCTGAAAACCCGCACGGCCGGCAGCCGCATTTTCGTTCACCTGCATATCGAGCTGGATGGCGACCTGACGTTGCGCGCGGCGCATGACATCGGCGCAGGCCTGCGCCGCACCATTCTGCTGGCCTATCCGCAGGCCGATGTGATCATCCACAAGGATGTGGCCCGAAAGGTCTGACCCATGCGCTTTGACATCTCTGCCATTGATCCGGCCAATGTTTACAAGCTGTTGACCGCCACCGTGGTGCCGCGCCCGATTGCCTGGGTCTCCACCCGGGCGCCCTCGGGGCTGGCCAATCTGGCGCCATTCAGCTTTTTCAATGTGATGGGGGACGAGCCGCCGATCCTGGCCGTGGGCATCAATCGCGGTGCGCGCGGCATGAAGGATACAGCCCGCAATATCGTGGAAAGCGGCGAATTTGTCGTCAATCTGGTGCCCTTCGCGCTGGCCGAGGCGATGAATCTGACCGCCATCGACGCGCCCCCCGGCGTGTCGGAGTTTGCGCTGGCCGGGCTGACCGAAGGCCCCGCCAGCCATGTGAGCGCGCCGCTGGTGGCGGAAAGCCCGGTCAGTTTTGAATGCGTCACCCATGCCTCGCTGCTGACCGGCCCGCAGCAGGTGCTGGCCGTGGGGCGCGTGCTGGCGGTGCATGTGGCCGACCGTTTCGTCAAGGATGCCACGCGCGGCCATATCGACACGCCCGCGCTGGACCTGCTGGGGCGCGGTTTCGGCAGCAGCTATATCCGCTCGCGCGACATGTTCGACATGACCCGCCCCCGTTGGGCCGATCAGGCCTCCAGCACAAATTCCGGTTCGTAATCAACGGGAAAGCTGACCGAGCGCGCGATGAAACACACCGTATGGATGCGGTGGTGGATGGCTTTCGCCGCGGCCAGATCGCTGCCCTCAGGCAGGGTGACACGCGGGCGCAGCGTGGCCTTCACAAAGCGCCCGGCCCCGCCCGGCCCCAGCTCGCCCTGCCCCAGCGGGCTGTCCTCATAGCCCAGCACCCGCAGCCCGGCATCGCTGGCATAATGCAGATACCACAGCATATGGCAGGCCGAGAGCGCCGAAAGCAGCAGGTCTTCCGGGTTCATCTTGCCCGGATCGCCGCCCAGCAAGGGATCGTTGGAGCAATGCACCACCGGCTTGCCCGGCACGGCAATATCCCATGTGCGGTCGTAGGCGCGGTAATGCGCCGTCCCTTCGCCGCGATTGCCGGTCCAGACCACGCGCGCGGTGTACTCATGCGCCATTGCCGCCTCCGTTCAAAATGTATACATGTATACGTGTATACATTGCACCGGGAAATGCAACATGGCCCTGATTGACACGCTGCGCGACCAGATCCTGAACGGCGCCCTGCGGCCGGGGGCCGAGCTTGTGCAAACCGATCTTGCCGCGCGTTTCGGGGTCAGCCGCATTCCGGTGCGGGACGCGCTGCAAGGCCTCGCGGCCGAGCGTCTGGTGCGCGTGATCCCCAACAAGGGCGCACAGGTGATCGCACTGACCCGCGACGAGCTGTCAGAGGCCTATGATTTGCGCCTTCTGCTGGAAACCGATCTGATCCACCGCGCCGCGCGTCAGGCCGGGCCGGAAGATCACGCCGAGGCGCTGCATTGCCTGCGCAAATCCGATCTGGAGGCCGGGCGCCCCGGCTGGGCCACGGGCGATGCGGCCTTCCACAGCGCGCTTTATGCCCCCGCACGCCGCCCGCGCCAAATGGCGATGGTCGAGGAGTTGCGCCGCTGTTGCGCCCTGCATAGCGCGCAATATGACAGCCTGATAACCAAGACAGAACAATGGCTTGACGAACACCAGTCGATCTTCGACACATGGGCCAGGGGCCGGGCCGACGTGGCCGCAGCCCTGCTGGCCCAGCATATCGAGGCCGCGCGCAGCCTGCTACTCGCGCAGATGGTCTAACGCCCCTTCCAGACCGGATCGCGCTTTTCGGCAAAGGCGCGGGCACCTTCCAACTGATCCTCCGAGGAATACAGCCGGTCCACCGTCGGCATCTGCCGCTTGGTGATGCGGTTCAGCGCATCCTGAAACCGCAGCGCCTCGGCCTCGCGCACCACTTCCTTGATGGCGGCGTAAACCAGCGGCGGACCGGATTCCAGCAGCCGCGCCAGATCCCAGGCCTTGCCCAGCAATTCGCGCGGCGCGCAAATTTCCTTCAACAGCCCCCAGCGAAACGCCTCTTCGGCATCAAACCAGCGCCCGGTCAGCAGCAGATCCATCGCCACATGATAGGGAATGCGCTTGGGCAATTTGATCGAGGCCGCATCCGCCACCGTGCCCGAACGGATCTCTGGCAGAGCAAAACTCGCCGTCTGCGCGGCAAGGATCAAATCGCAGGAAAGTGCAAGTTCCAGCCCCCCGCCACAGCAGATTCCATTGACGGCGGCGATGACCGGTTTGTTGAGATTTGGCAATTCCTGCAAACCGCCAAACCCGCCCACCCCATAGTCGCCATCCACCGCATCGCCTTCGGCGGCAGCTTTCAGATCCCATCCGGGGCAGAAAAACTTCTCGCCCTCGGCGCGCAGGATTGCCACGCGCAGGCTGTCATCATCGCGGAACGCGCGGAAGGCCAAGCCCATGATCCGGCTGGTTTTCAGGTCGATCGCATTGGCCTTGGGCCGGTCCAGCGTCACCTCCAGAATCGCACCCTCGCGCCGCGTGCGGATCGGCCCCTCGGTCAGCATTTCCATCGTCATTCCGCCCTCCTGATCAACGCATCCACCGCCACGGCACCCCCGGCCCGCAGCATCACCGGATTGATTTCAATCTCTTCCAACCGCGCATCCGCCGCCATCAGCGCGCCCAGACGCAGCGCCATCGCCGCCAGCGCCGCCACATCGGCGCGCGGTCGTCCGCGATAGCCATCAAGCAAGGGCCACAACCGCAACTGCCGCAGCCCTGCGATGATCTCGGCCTCGCTCACCGGCCAGACCAGCGTAACCGTATCCGCCAGAACCTCCGCCGTCACGCCCCCCATGCCCAGCGTGAGGGTCACCCCGTAAACCGGATCGCGCCGCAGCCCCAGCAGCATTTCTGCGGCGATGCCGGTCACCATCTCCTCCAGCAGATAGCCGGTGGCGCCGGGCATTTCCGCTTGCCCCTCAATGCCTTGCAGGCCAAGGCGCACCGCGCCCGCCTCGGTTTTATGGGCAAAGCCCAGGCCCTTGAGCGCGAAGGGCGGCGTCAGCCCATCCGTCCGCAGCCCTGCCAGATCGCGCGCAGAGACTGACCGTGGCACCGCCACCCCGGCCTCGGCCAGCAGCGCCTTGCCCTCGGCCTCATCCAACATGCGGGTCTCGCGCGGCGGCAACGCGGGCAAAGGCCGCCAGCCCGGCGCCCCCGCCGGGCTTTGCGCCGCCGTGATCGCCGCCAGCGCCGTCTCAAGCCCCATCAGCGGCACCAGCCCCTCGGCCATGAACCGCGCAGCCATGGCCTCATCGAAATTCTCCGGCAGCGAGGCCACCGGGAAAGCGGGCCGCCCGGTCGCCACCTGTGCCGCCTTGATGGCCTCCAGCGCCGGACCATAGCTGGAGGGGTCGCAGCGATCCGGGCGCGGCGGGTCGATGATATAGATGCCCGCGTCATAACCCGACAGCATCGTGGTGAACACATCCGTGGTGCGCGGCCCGTCGCCCCAGATGAAAGTGTGATAATCCAAAGGGTTGGCAATGGTCACGATCGGGCCCAAAATCTCGGCCAGCCGGGCGGCCTGCGCCTCGGGTACTGGCGGGAACTCAACCCCCGCAGGTGCCGCCAGATCGGCCACCAACCCGGCCTCGCCGCCCGAACAAGACAGCGAACAGAGGCGCGGCCCAAGGCCCGGGCCATGCACATGCAGGATTTTCAGTGCTTCGAGCAGCGCGGGCAGCGTCTCCACCTCGGCCACGCCCGCCTGCCGCAGAAACGCGCTGGAAGCCGCACCTCCCCCGGCCAGCGAGGCGGTGTGCGAGGCCGCCGCCGCCCGCGAAAGCTCGGTCTTGCCGGATTTGATCGCCACAATCCCCTTGCCCGCCGCCCGCGCCGCCTCGGCCAGCGCGGCAAAGGCCGGGGCATCGTCAATCCCCTCGACATAAAGCCCAAGCGCCGTCACCCGCTCATCCGCCAGCAAGGCCCCTGCAAGCTCCGCCAGCCCCACCTGCGCCGCATTGCCAAGGCAGGCCACATAGGCCACCGGCAGCGCGCGGGCCTGCATCGTCAGGTTGATGACGATGTTGGACGATTGGCTGAGCAAGGCCACGCCGCGATCCACCCGCTGCCCGCCATGCTGATCCGGCCACAGCAGCGCGCCATCGAGATAATTGATCACCCCATAGCAATTCGGGCCTAGGATCGGCATGGCACCCGCCGCGGCCACCAGCTCGGCCTGCAAACCGGCCTCGCCCGCCTCCTCCCAGCCGGAAGCAAAACAGATCGCGCCCCCGGCCCCCATCGCCGCCAAGGCGCGCACCACGTCCACCGTGGCGAACCGGTTGACGCCGATGAAGGTGGCATCCGGGACGCCGGGCAGATCCGAAAGCCCGGCATAGGCCTTCAGCCCGCCAATCGTCTCGCGCTTCGGATGCACTGGCCAGATCGGGCCATCGAACCCCATTTTCCGGCATTGCTCGATGACATTCTCGGCCCAGCCGGCGCCCAGAACAGCAATGGAGCGCGGGCGGAGCAGGCGGGAGAGGTCTTTCATACCCACCCCTCCGCGCAGACGGCAACCCCGGGGGCGCTGCCCCCGGACCCCCGGGATATTTTTGAACAGAAAATGGAAGCAACCCGCCCGCACGGGGCAGACGGGCTGCCATTTCCTGTTACGGCCATCGGCGTCCCCGCCTGTTCCGCAACTCCAAATTCGGCGATTCCGGTTAAGGATGAGTAAAGACGCACGAGCAGACTCATTTTCTGTTCAAAAATATCCTCGGGGGGAGGCCCGGCAGGGCCGTGGGGCGCAGACAGCCCCCCAAGCTGCGGGATCAGCCACCAACCGCGCGCAGAAGCTCGCGCGAGATGATGTGGCGCTGGATTTCCGAGGTGCCTTCCCAGATCCGTTCCACCCGCGCATCGCGCCAGATGCGTTCCAGCGGCAGGTCATCCATCAGCCCCATGCCACCGTGAATCTGGATCGCCTCATCTGCCACCATGGCCAGCACCTCGGTTGCCTTCAGCTTGGCCATGCTCATATCGGCCTCGGTCACCGTGCCCTGATCGAACTTCCAGCCCGCCTCCCAGGTCAGCAGCTCCGCCGCTTTCAGCTCCATCGCCATATCGGCCAGTTTGAAGCTGACGCCCTGAAACTTGCCGATCTGCTGGCCGAATTGCCGGCGCTCCGCCGCATAGCTTATTGCATGCTGCAAGGCCCGGTCGGCGCGGCCAAGGCAGGTGGAGGCGACTTGCAGCCGCGTCGCGCCCAGCCAGGTATTCGCCACCTCAAAGCCCTGATGCACCTCGCCCAGCACGGCACTGTCGGGCAAGCGGCAATTGTCAAACTCCAGCACGCAATTGGTATAGCCGCGATGGCTCACATTGCGATAGCCCGCGCGCACCGTGTAGCCCGGCGTGCCCTTGTCGACGAAAAACGCGGTGATCCGTTTCTTCTTGCCGCGCGGCGTGTCTTCCTCGCCGCTCGCCATGAAGACGATGGCGAAATCGGCCAGATCGGCGTGAGAGATGAAATGCTTGGTGCCGTTCAGCACCCAATCGCCGCCCTCGCGCCGCGCCGAAGCCGTCATGCCGCGCAAATCCGACCCGGCGCCGGGTTCGGTCATGGCGAGACAATCCCATTTCTCGCCCCGGATGCAGGGGAACAGATACTTTTCGCGCTGCTCCGGCGTGCCCGCCAGCAAGATGTTGGAGGGCCGCGCCACGCAGGTCCAGTGCAGCGCATAATTCGCCCGGCCCAGCTCGCGCTCATAAAGCAGCCAGCTCAGCGTATCGAGGCCCGCGCCGCCCACTTCCTCGGGCATATTCGCCGCGTAAAGCCCTGCTTCCATGGCCTTTTGCTGAATCTCGCGGATCAGCTCGGGGCGCAGATGACCCGTGCGCTCCACCTCGGCCTCATGCGGATACAGCTCCGCCTCCACGAAGGCGCGGGTGGTCTCGACGATCATCTTCTGCTCATCTGTCATGCCAAAGAACATGGGCCTCTACCCTTTCCGCTGGCCGGTAAAGCGCCCGGCACCTTCGGGGCGCGGCAGGGCCTGATGCGCCTTTGCAATCGGCATCAGCCGGTCCAGCACATGCGCCCCCGCCGCCACCGTGCGCCCGGCCTTCATATCCACATGCAGCAGCATCTGTTCGATGGTGGCCACCGCCTCCTCGCCCTTCATGATCCGAATGAAGATGTGCAGCCGCTTCTCATCCGCCGCCAGCACTTGCAGCGTGCCGGTCAGCCGGTCGCCCAGTCTGGCCTCGCCCAGATGCAGGATATGGCTTTCCGCCGTGTAATAGCTGAAGCCGCTGGCGACATAATCCATATCCGAGCCGATCAGCCGCAGAAACGCATCCGAAGTTTCCGAGGCGGCAAACAGATAGCGGCTTTCGGTCATATGGCCGTTATAGTCGATCCAGCCGGGCAGCACCTGCATCTGCGCCATCACCAGCGGTGCGCCAGTCGCCTCGCCGTCATGAAAAGCCGCGCGGCGGCGCTCGTCATGCTCGCGCAGCACGCGGCCCGCGCCCCAGTTGCGATCCTTCAAGGCCCGCATGAAGCCAATCAGATTGCTGTCGCGGATGCGCTCCAGCTCGCGGATCGTATGGTGCCCCGATTGCGCATCCGACTGGCCCGCGATCAGATCGACCAACTCGTCATTGAACTCCGGCACATCGGTCAGCTTGGTCCAGGGCCATTGCAGGCAGGGGCCGAATTGCGCCATGAAATGCTTCATGCCCGCCTCGCCGCCCGCCACGCGATAGGTTTCAAACAGGCCCATCTGCCCCCACCGCAGGCCAAAGCCCATGCGGATCGCCTCGTCGATCTCCTCGGTGGTGGCGATGCCATCCTTCACCAGCCACAGCGCCTCGCGCCACACCGCCTCCAGAAAGCGATCCGCGATATGGGCGTCGATCTCCTTGCGGATATGCAGGGGGAACATGCCGATCTCGCGCAGAATTTCCTTTGCCTGTGCAATGGCTTCCGGCGGATTGGCCGGGCTGGGCACCACCTCGGCCAAGGGCAGCAGGTAAACCGGATTGAACGGATGGGCCACGAAAATGCTGCCCGGATCGGCGGCGTTTTCCTGCAATTGCGAGGGTTTGAAACCGCTGGTCGAAGACCCGATCAGCACCCCCGGCGCCACCTGTTGCACCTGCGCAAAGACCCGATGCTTCAGCTCCAGCCGCTCGCTGACGCTTTCCTGAATGTAATGCGCGCCCTCCACCGCCTCGGTGATGGTGCCCGCGAAAGACAGCCGCCCCTCGGCGGGCATCGGCACATCCGACAGCGCCGGAAGCGCGGCGCGGGCATTGGCCAGCACCTCGCCGATCTTGCGTTCGGCCTGCGGGTCGGGGTCGAACACCGCCACATCCCAGCCATTCAGCAGGAACCGCGCCGCCCAACCGCCGCCGATGACCCCACCACCAATAATCGCCGCTTTTCTGGTCATCTTGCCCTCACTTCGCCAGCGGCGCGCGTTTTTCCAGCTTCAGCTTGGCCCGCACCTCGGCGGGGGTCAGCACCCGCGCGCCCAGATTGGAAATGATCGACACCGCACGCTCCACCAGCTGCGCATTGGTCGCCAGAACCCCCTTGTCGAGCCACAGGTTATCCTCCAGCCCCACCCGCACATTGCCGCCCGCCAGCACAGAGGCCGCCACATAGGGCATCTGGTTGCGGCCAATGGCAAAGGCGCTCCAATGCCAGTGGCTTGGCACATTGTTCACCATCGCCATGAAGGTGTTCAGGTCATCCGGTGCGCCCCATGGCACGCCCATGCACAGCTGAACCAGCACCGGATCGGGGATAATCCCTTCGGTTGCCAATTGCTTGGCAAACCACAGATGGCCGGTATCAAAGGCCTCGATCTCGATCCGGGTGCCCGCCGCCACCATGCGCGCCGCCATGTCGCGCAGCATGCCGGGCGTGTTCACCATCACATAATCGGCCTCGGCAAAGTTCATCGTGCCGCAATCCAGCGTGCAAATCTCCGGGCGGCATTCCACCACATGCGCCACCCGCTCGGCCGCGCCCGCCATATCGCTGCGCGGCGACATCCGGTTCATGGTTTCGGTGCCGTCAAACAGCAGATCGCCGCCCATGCCCGCCGTCAGGTTCAGCACCACATCCACCGCCGAGTCGCGGATGCGTTCGGTCAGTTCGCGATAAAGCGCAGGGTCGCGCGCGGGCTTGCCGGTTTCGGGGTCGCGCACATGGCAATGCACCACCGCGGCGCCCGCCTTGGCCGCCGCAATGGCGCTTTCGGCAATCTGCGCCGGGCTGCGCGGCACATGCGGGCTTTTGTCCTGCGTCCCGCCCGAGCCGGTCACGGCGCAGGTGATGAAGACTTCACGGTTCATGGCAAGCGGCATCGGCATCTCCTTGATTGCGGTCAGATTAGCGGGGTTGCGCGGCTTGGCGTTGCGATTTACGAAAGAGATATGGCACAAAGCGCAACGATCTTCGCCGCATCGCAGCAGCCGCTGCGCCTCGCCCTGCTGGTGCTGCCGCAGGCCTCGATCCTGGAGGTCGCCGCCACGCTGGACCCGCTGCGCGCCGCCAATCGTCATCTCGGGCGCGAGGCCTATCGCTGGCGCGTGGTCACCCCCGGCGGCGCGCCGGTGCCGCTGACCTGCGGGATCGAGCTGCCCTCCACTGGCCCCTTGCCAACCGCCGAAGGGGCCGATGTGCTGATCGTGATTGCGGGCTATCGCCAATCCGAGGTCGCCACCAAGCCGCTTCTGCGCGACCTGCGCCGCCTTGCCCCGCGCTTTCGCGCCCTTGGCGGCATTGATGCGGGCGGTTGGGTGCTGGCCCGCGCGGGCCTGCTGGATGGCCAGCGCGCCACCGTGCATTGGGAAGATCTGGAAGATTTCGCCGCCAGCCATCCAGATATAGACGTGGTGCCCGACCGTTTCACCCTCTCGGGGCGGTTTTTCACCGCCGGCGGGGCCGCCCCCGCCACCGATCTGATGCTGCATCTGATCGCCAGCCGCCAAGGTGCCGCGCTTGCGCATCAGGTGGCGGCCAGTTTCGTCACCACGCCGCGCCCAGGGGCCGAGCCGCAGATCACCGCCACCCGCCCCGACCCGCGCCTTGATCCCCGTGTGGCCCAGGCCATCGCGCGGATGGAGGCCCGGCTTGATACGCCCGAGCCCGCCAGTGCCACCGCCGCCGCGCTGCACCTCTCGCCCCGGCGGCTGGAGCAGCTGTTCCGCGCCAATCTGGGCGTCACGCCGGGGGCCTATGCCCTGATGCTGCGGCTGCAAGCGGCGCGGCGGATGCTCACCGACACCCGCCATCCGCTTGCCGAAATCGCCCTGCGCTGCGGGTTTTCCAGCGCCTCCACCCTCAGCCGCGCCTTCCGGGCCGAGTTCGGGCAACCGCCCTCGGCCCTGCGCCGCGCTTAGGCCGCGTCCAGCAGCCCCCGCCCTTTCAGCAGCGCCTCGACCCCCGGCATCCGACCCCGGAAGGCCAGATACAGTTCCTCCGCCGGGCGCGACCCGCCCGCCGACAGGATGAACCGTTCCAGCCGCGCTGCAGTATCCGGGTCGAACGGATTGCCGGTCTCCTCAAAGGCGGCAAAGGCATCGGCATCCATCACCTCTGACCACATATAGCTGTAATACCCCGAGGAATAGCCGTCGCCCGAGAAGACATGCGCAAAATGTGGGGTGGCATGGCGCATACGGATCGCGCGCGGCATGCCAAGCGCCTCCAGCACCTCGGCCTGTTTCTGCATCGGATCGGCCGGTGCCGGGCCTTCGTGAAAGGCCAGATCGACCAGCGCCGAGGCCACAAATTCCACCGTGGCAAAGCCCTGGTCATAGGTGCCCGCCGCCAGCAGCCGCTGCAACATCTCGGCCGGCATTGGCGCGCCGCTCTGCCAATGGCGGGCATGGGTCTCCAGCACCTCCGGCACTTCCAGCCAATGCTCATACAATTGGCTCGGCAATTCCACGAAATCGCGCGCAACCGACGTGCCGCTGATGAACCCATAGGTCACATCCGACAGCATCTGATGCAGCGCATGGCCAAATTCGTGAAACAGCGTGCGCGCGTCGTCATAGGACAAGAGGCTCGGATCGCCCTTGGCGAAATTGCAGATATTCACCACGATCGGCACCACGCGCCCGCCCAGATTGCGCTGGCTGCGTATCGCCGAACACCAGGCGCCCGAGCGTTTCGAGCCGCGCGCGAAGTAATCGCCAATGAACACTGCGATGGTCTCGCCATCCCGCGAAACCTCCCAGGCGCGGGCATCCGGGTGATAAAGACCGACCTGCAAGGGCTTGAAATTCAAGCGAAACAGCCGATGCGCGCAATCGAAGCAGGCCGAGATCATCGCCTCCAACCCCAGATAGGGTTTCAGCGCCGCCTCATCCAGATCATGCTCGGCCTTGCGGCGTTTTTCGGAATAATAGCGCCAATCCCAAGGTTCCAGCGGCCCGGCGATGCCATCCGCCGCCAACATCTGTGCCAGAACGGCCGCATCCGCCTCGGCCCGCGCGCGGGCCGGTTCCCAGACCCGCATCAACAGATCGCGCACGGCCGCAGGCGTTTTCGCCATTTCCGGTTCCAGCTTGAAGTCGGCAAAGCTGGCATAGCCCAGAAGTTGCGCCCGTTCTGCCCGCAACCGCAAGATCTCGGCGGCGACACCGCGATTGTCATGCGCATTGCCATTGGCGCCGCGCGCGACCCAGGCCTCATAGGCCTTTTGGCGCAGCGCCCGCCGGGGCGAGAACTGCAAAAACGGCACGATCAGCGAACGGCTGGTGGTGATGATCGGCCCCAGCCCCTTCTCCGCCCCCGCCGCGCGGGCGGCATCCAGCAGGAACTCCGGCAGGCCGTCCAGATCTTCGGGCCCCAGCTCCATGAACCAGCTGCGTTCCTCGGCCAGAATGTTCTGGCTGAATTCGGTGCCCAGCACCGCCAGACGCGATTTCACCGCCGTCAGCCGCTCCGCCTCTGCCCCCTCCAGCTGCGCGCCCGAGCGCACGAACATCTGGCGATAAAGTTCCAGCACCCGCGCCTGCTCGGCACCCAGACCCAGGCGGTGGCGCATTTCCCACAACGCCTCGATCTTGCCAAACAGCGCCTTGTCATTGGTGATTTCAGAGGAAAACGCGCTCATTTTCGGCGCCAGATCGCGCATCAGCGCCTCGCGCGCATCCGAGCTATCGGCCCCGGCGAGGTTGTAAAACACCCCCGACACCCGGTCGAGCGTGGCTTCGGCCAGCTCCAAGGCCTCGATCACATTGGCAAAATCCGGCGCGGCGGGATTGTCGGCAATGGCCCGGATCGCCGCGCGGGCCTCGGCCAGACCGACTTCGAAAGCCGGGGCGAAATGCGCATCCTCGATCAGGGCGAAGGGCGGCACTTGATACGGGGTGTCCCAGTGCGCCAGCAGCGGATTGGTCATCGGCGGGTCTCCTTTCGGCGCAGCCTAGCAGTGCAGCCGCCGAGGTCCAGCCCCGATTACCGCGCCGCGCCGCGCGACCGCAGCCGCTGTTCGATCTGCCGCAGGATCAGCGACAGGGTGACCGTCAGGCTCAGATAGATCAGCGCGGCCATGTTATAGGTTTCAAAATAGCGGAAATTGCCCGCCGCCGTCACCTTGGCCAATTGCGTGACATCCGCGACGCCCAGCACCGAGACCAGCGAACTGTCCTTGACCATCGCCACCAGATCGTTGCCCAAGGGGGGCAGGATGGTGCGGAAGGCTTGCGGAAACACGATCAACCGAAAGCGCAGCCAGCGGGTCAGGCCAAGCGCCTCGGCGGCTTCGATCTGGCCGCGATCCACCGAGGCAAGACCGGCCCGAAACACCTCGGCCAAAAAGGCGGAATAGGCGATCACCAGGGCGATCACCGCCCGCCACAGCAGCGAAACATCCCGCGCCTGAAGCTCGGGCAGGCCGGTCATGTTCCACAGCGCCACCGCCCCCGGCACGGCCGCGAAAGCCACATACAGCAGCAGCACGATGATCGGGACGCCGCGCACCACCTCGACATAAAGCCGCACCGCCTGCCGGATCACCTGCCAGCGCGAGCCCGCGCCCACTGCCAGCAGCAGCCCGAGAATGGCCGCCGCCGTAAAGCCCACGGCGGTGACCAGCAGCGTGATCCCGATGCCCTTGGCCAGTTTGGCCATGATCTGCGCATAGACATCGCTTTGCCAGACCTGCACAAACAGCCACAGCCCCGCCGCGATCAACACGGCAAGCCACCACGGGAAATCCTCTTGCCGTTCAGGAGCGGGCATCAGCGGCTCAAATCCGGAATTTGCGCCGCGCTACTGCCCCATCTTGTAATCCAGGAACCACTTTTTGTCCAAGGTCGCCGAGGTGCCATCGGCTTTCATCGCCGCAATCGCCGCGTTCACCGGCGCCACCAGATCAGAATCCTTCGGGAAGATAAAACCGAAATCCTCGGCGCCCAGCTTTTCACCGACGACCTTCAGCTTGCCCTCCGATGCCGCCACATAGCCCGCGCCCGAAGTGCCATCGGTCAGCACCAGATCCACATCACCGGCCTTCAGCGCCTCGACCCCGGCGCCGAAGGTTTCAAACATCTTGATGCGGGGATTGGCCTCATTGCCGTCCAGCACCTCATAGACGCCGACATAGAAGGGCGTGGTGCCAGGCTGGGCCGCCATCAACAACTCGGCATTGGCCGCAAAGCCCTTGGCATCGGCAAAGCGCGCCTCGTCGCCGCGCACCATCATCACCATCTCCGAGCGCATATAGGGATCAGAGAAATCCACCTGTGCCTTGCGGTCGTCGCGAATGGTGATTCCGGTCATGCCGATGTCGTATTGACCGCCCGACACGGCGGGGATCATCGCATCCCAGCTGGTATTCTCATAGGTCACCTTCAGGTTCAGCCGCCTGGCGATTTCGGCCATGGCGTCATATTCCCAGCCGACGGCCTGCCCCTGGGCATCCACGAATTGCAGCGGCGGATAGGCGTTTTCGGTCACCACCACGATCTCGCGCCCGGCCAGATCGGGCAGGGACTGCGCCTGCGCCAGCGTTCCAAGGGCTGCCAGCGCAAACCCGGCAATGGTAGCAATCCGTTTCATCGTGAACTCCCTGTCACAGAGCGGTGACCGGACTATGACGCCCGGCACCCGCACTGACAAGCCCAGGGCGATGATCGCGAACAGCAAGGCAGGCAAAAGCAGCATGGCACCTCCATCACAGCGGAGAATCGCAGCAAACCCTTGCAAAATGGTTAAGTGTTCGCGGAATGTTTTTGCCCGCAGATCGGGCAATCCACTCGGCGCTTAACCTTGATGACCCGCTGTTCAGCATGAAGCGCGTCCTGAAGCACCAGCCGCCCGGCCAAGCCCTGCCCGGCCCCGGTCAGTTGCTTCACCGCCTCCATCGCCATCATCGCGCCGATCAGGCCCGGCAAGGGCGCAGCCACCCCGGCCTCGGCGCAGGCGGGCACCATGCCGGGGCCAGGCCTTTCGGGGAAAACGCATTGATAGCAAGGTGTTCCAAGGTGCGGCGCGTAAAGCGAAAGCTGCCCCTCCCATTGCGTCATCGCGCCGGAAATCAGCGGCTTTTGTATCGCCACGCAAGTTGCATTCACCAGATAGCGGGTGTCGAAATTATCGCTGCCATCCAGCACCAGATCATGCGCCGCGATCAGGGCCTCGGCATTGCTGGCCTCCAGCCGCTCTTCATGAACCTGAACGGAAATGAAAGGATTGAGCGCCCGCATCGCCACTGCG
>NZ_JAEULU010000339.1 GCF_016792925.1 Gemmobacter sp. | reverse complement strand
ACCTCGCGGTCCACCCCCGTCAGCTTCAGCATCAGGAAGGCGAGGATCGAGGCCATGACCAGTTCCCAGGTGCCCTCCACCCACAGATGGACGACATACCACCAATACATCTTGTCCAGCGCGAGGTTGGACGGGTTGTAGAAGGCAAACAGGAACAGCAGCGCCAGTCCCCACAGGCCCAGCAGCAGGATATTGGTGATCGCGGTTTTCTTGCCCGCCAGCACCGTCATCGAGATGTTGTAAAGAAAGACCAGCGCCGCCACGACAATGCCGGCCTTCACCCAGCGGGGCTGTTCCAGAAACTCGCGCCCCTCATTGCCCAGCAGGAAATTGCCCTCGAACAGGTTGAACAGATAGGTCACCACCACCCCGGCCGTGCCAAGGACAAAGATGCCCAGTTGCAGCCAGGCCAGCTTGACCGAGTGGATCTCGCGCTCGGATTCCTCGGGCACGAGGTAATAGGCGGCCCCAAAGAACCCCAGCAGCAGCCAGACGATCAGGCTGTTGGTATGCAGCATCCGCCCCACGTTGAAGGGCAGGATTTCGGCCAGAAAATTGGGCGAGACATAGATCCAGCCCAGCACCAGCCCCATGATCACCTGCACGGCAAACAGCGCCATGGCGACCACGAAATAGGCCAATGCCACCTTTTGTGATTGGTATTTCATTTCTCTCGTCCCCTCAGCCCGCGTCATTCGGCGGCCAGTCCTGCGCGCGGATCGTGTTTGCCCACAGCAGGAAATCCGCCAGCTCGCGGTATTCCGCGTCGGTCAGCCCGAAATTCGGCATCTGGCGGCGGCCCTCGATGCCGGTGGGCATGGCATCCATCCAGCCCTTGAGCGCGGTGAACGCTCCTTCATGATCGCCCGGTTCCACGCCCCAGCGTGTCATCACATTGGCCAGCTCGGGGGCGAAATAGGCGCCTTCGCCCAGAAGCGTGTGGCAATTGATGCAGGCCTTCTCCTCCCAGATATGCTTGCCCGCCGCCACGCTGTCGGTCAGCGTGGCGCGGTCTGTGGAGGTGTTGAGAATGTAGAAATGCGAATGGGCTGTCAGACCCACGAAGATAAGGATGAAGAACAGTGACCCGCCGTAAAAGATGTTCCGGGCCATGCTCTTGGTCATGACTTCGCGCATGGCGAGGCGTCCTTCCCAAAGCTGTTGCGGTGATGCTGTCTTGCGGCAGATGCGCGAGGCGGGCCTTAACAAAAGTCAATCATGCGAAAAGGAGGTCAGGCCGGAGGCTGGCCGACCGCCGCGCGCGGCAGGCGGGGCTGCCACCAGGCGGGCCACAGCGCCTGCACGAAAAGGCCAAAGGCCAGGCACCACAGCAGTGCCGCCAGCAGGGCAGCCGCCGTCGCCCCGCCCCCGTCCAGCGCCAGCAGGCCAAACCAGCGCGCCAGCATCGCCAATGGCAGCATCAGATAGGCCAGCACCACGGGTTTCGGGGCCAGCAGCGGGCGGCCGGTATGGCCAAGGCTGGCGCGCGACATGATCGCCAGCGTCATGCCGCCAATGCCCCCGATGGACAGCACATGCAGGGCGGCCAGCTCGCTGCCCTGCCCCAGGGCGGCCAGCCCGATCAAAACCAGCCCAAGGGCATTGCAGCCATAGGCCAGATGCAGGGTCCAGAGAATCGGGCGGCTGCGGGTCCAAAGTCCTTGCCACAGCGACAGGCGCAGCAAGGCGGCCCCACCTGCCAGCAGCGCCACGGGGCCGGTGATTTGGGCGGGCAGATCGGCCAGCGTGGCGATCACCGTGCCAATGGCCGCCGCGATCGACAGCGCCGCAAGGGGGGCAGGCGTTCGGGGCAAGCCTTGTTCGCGCCCGGCGGCCACCATGGCATTCCGGGTAAATCCGGGAGTCACCCGACCGCCCAAAATCACGATCATGGCCGCCAGCCCGATCAGCCCCGCGCGGATGCCAAGCGCGGCATCCCCGCCCGGCAGGCCCATCCACTCCAGATGGCACAGCAGATTGGCACCCCAAAACAGCGCCAGCATAAGCAGGAAAATCAGCTGCGGTGCCTTGGGGCGGCGCAGCAGAACCGCAGCGATTTGCAACGCCAGCACCGGCCCGAAGGACAGATCGGCCAGGGCCACGGCCCAGACGGGCAACAGGCCCGAGGCCCAAAGCGCCACACGCCCCGCCAACCACAAGGCCCAGACCGCCGCGATGAAGCGCTGCGGCGCCCCGGCGCCTCCGGTCCAGTTGGGCACCGCCGTCAGGAAAAACCCCGCCAAAGCCGCAGCGCCAAAGCCAAAGACCATTTCATGCGCATGCCAATGCTGCGGCGCGATGGCGGGGGGCAGGTCGGGCCAAAGCCCGGCGATCCAGGCCCCCCATAGCGCGATGGACAGAATGGCAAACAGCCCGGCGGACAGAAAAAACACCCTGAATCCTTCGGAAAACAGGCGGGATAGCGGGGTCATGGCGCGGCTCCTTCGGCTTTGCGCCAAGCTGCCGCCATGTCGCGGCCTTGGCCTTAACAAAAGTCAAAGCCAGCACCACCCCCTCACGGGATTGTGTGCCCAGCCTGTCCATCTGAGCGGAGAGATTCCCATGACCCGCCAAGCCCGCCGCGCGCTGGTCTCGATCTGGGAGCTGGAGGGGGCGGTCATCGTCTAGGATGCCGCCACCCTGACCGAGTTGCAGCGCCTGCCGATGGTGAAGCCTTCAGGAAAATACAATGTCTGGAACAAGATCACCTTTGAAGACGGCACAAGCCATTGACCGGACCGCAGATCAAGCCCGAGATGCCGCCCCCGAAGCGGCCCCCCAACCGGGAATGACCCGCAGGCGCGCGCGGTGGCTTTGGTTGATCCTTTGGCCCTTTGCCACCACCGCCACGGCCATCAACCTGTTCTTGCTGGGGCTAATGGGCACCTGGCTGGGCCTGCCCGCGCTGTCGCCTGTGGTGTCGCTCTGGCTCTCGCTGCCGCTTGGCTTGCCCGCGACCTTTGCTGCGCAGCGCTGGATCGCCGGGCTGATCGCCGAGGCCGAGGCCTAACCCGCCACGCCCTGCGGCAGGCTGACCCCCGCAGTGGCCCCGCCGGTATCCGGCCCGTCGATCAGCGGGTCGGGCGGCACAAAGGCCAGCAGCTGCGCCATGTCGGTGATGGTCACTTGCTGACCCTTCACCTGCACCCCCACCTCCTCCAGCGAGCGGATGGCGCGGGACAGGTTCTCGGGCGTCATGCCCAGATACGAGGCGATCAGCCGCTTTTCCACTGTCAGGCTGAACCGCGCCGCCCCGCCCAGACTGCGCGATTGCTTCAGCAGATAGGCGGCGATCCTTTCGCGCGAATTGCGCAGTTTCAGGCCCTTGGCATGGCGCACCACCGCGCGGTAGCACCCCGCCAGTTCGGTGATGGTCGAGACCGCAAATTCCGGGTCGCGCCGGAACACCGCCCGCAGGTCGGAGGCCGGCACCAGCAGCAGCCGCGCCCGTTCCAGCGTGCGCGCCGACATCAGGTAAGGCGCATCCTTGATGCAGGCCGCGAGAATGAAGGTGCTGACCGGCTGCACCACCGCCATGGTGCAGATCCGGCCCTCCCAATGGGCGTAAAGCTCGACCGAGCCTTCCATAACCACATGCAGAAAATCCGCCGGGTCGCCCTGCCGGATCAGCTCCAGCCCGGCGGGAAAGGTTTGCGCATAGGCGCCCTGCATCAGCTGATCGAAATTGGCTTTCAGCATGTCGCGGAACAGGGGCAGGTGGCGCACCTCTGCCAGATCATCGGGCCGCATCGCATTCTCCAGACTGCAAGCGCACAGATCAATCCGAGAGCAGACAAAAGTCAATTGGCCTGAAAGGCGCACCCTTTCGGGACGCTTGCTTGATATTGGTCAAGGACGGGGCCGCTTGGCGGGGGGCAGGTGGCGGGCATGAAAGTCGTGATCCATCTGCTGCTGTGCCTGTCGCTGCTGCTGACCGCCTTTGCCTCGGCCGGCAGGGCGGCAGAGATGCTGGCGCGCGGGCCGGGGGTCGAAATGGTGATCTGCGGCGCAGACGGGCCGCGGCGGGTGGTGATCGACGCCGCGGGGCAACCCATGGCGCCGGATGCGCGCTGCGATTGCCCCAAATGCCTTGTTCAGGCGGTTTTTCTGCTGCCTGACGCGCAGGTGCCGCGAGGCTCGCCCACCCTGCATCGCCACATCCTGACTTGGTTGACAGACCGTTGCGCCCCGCCGCGCCCGCTGGCGCTGCCTTTGGCGCGCGGCCCCCCGGCCCTGCCCGGCACAGCCTGCGGCCTCCTGCCGCATCATCCAGATTTCCGCGCCCGGCTTGAGTTTGGTCAAGCCGATTTGTGCGGCTGCGCGGCAGAACCGGGGCAATTCCACGAGGAAGCCCGATGATTCTGCCTGTTCGCCTGATCCTGATCTGCCTTGCCCTGCTGCTGGCGCGCCCGCTTTGCGCCGAACCGGGCGCTGTGACCGGCCTGCTGCCGGGCCTGCTGGCAAAGACCCCCGCCGCCGAGCTGGTGCCCGGCGCCGAAGCCTATGGCCCGCCGCGCGAGGATCTGGCGGTGGTGCCGGTTCTGAAAGGCGGCGAGACCATCGGCTGGGCCTTTGTCACCAGCGATTTCGTGGGCACCACCGGCTATTCCGGCAAGCCCATTCATACGCTGGTCGCGCTGGACCCGCAGGCGCGCATTCTTGGCCTGTCGCTGGTCAAACATTCCGAACCCATTGTGCTGATCGGCATCCCCGAGGCGAAGATCAAGGCCTTGGTCAACGCCTATATCGGCCTTGATCTGGTGGCCGAGGCGCAATCGGGCGGCACGGCGCATGAGGTGGACATCATCTCGGGCGCGACGGTGACGGTGATGGTGATCGACGATTCCATCGTGCGATCCGGTCTCAAGGTGGCGCGCGCGCTGGGGCTGGGCGGCTTGCACCCCGAGGCCGCCGCGACGGGGCCGCGTTTCGGGATCAACCCCAATGCCGGCGCGCCCGCCGATTGGGCGGCCATGCTGGGCGATGGCACGGTGCGGCGCCTGTCGCTGGATGTGGCCGCCGTCAATACGGCCTTCGCCGCGCTGGAGGACAAGCGCGCCGCCGACCGCGCGCTGGCCGCGCCGCCCGGCACGCCCTTCATCGACATGCAGGTCGCGCTGGTTTCGGTGCCGGGTATCGGCCGCGCCGTGCTGGGTGAACAGGAGTTCACAAATCTGCAAACCTGGCTGCAACCGGGCGATCACGCGCTGATGCTGGCGGCCAGCGGGCTGTATAGTTTCAAGGGGTCGGGCTATGTGCGCGGCGGCATCTTTGACCGCATCGTGCTGATTCAAGACGATGTTTCGGTGCGCTTCCGCGACAAGATGCACCGCCGCCTCGTCAGCCTGGCCCCCGCCGATGCGCCGGGTTTCAGCGAGACCGATCTGTTCCGCATCCCGGCGGACAGCGGCTTTGACCCGGCCAAGCCCTTCCGCATTCAGCTGCTGGTGCAGCGCGAGGTGGGGCCGATCGAAAAGCTGTTCAGCACCTTCGATCTGGCCTACCAGCTGCCGCAAGCCTATCAGCGCCCCCTTGCCCCGCCCGTGGCCGAGGCCCCGGCCCTGCCCGACGAGCCCGCCGCGCAGGCCGATCTGTGGCGCAAGATCTGGGCGGGAAAACAGCCGGGCATCGTGGCGCTTGGCGTGATGCTGGCGGTGCTGACCGGGGTGTTTTTCTTTCAGGGCCTTGCCACGGGGCATGCCCGCCGGTTCTTCTGGTTCCGCATGGGGTTTCTGACCGTCACGCTGGTCTGGCTGGGCTGGATCGCCAATGCGCAGCTTTCGGTGGTGAATCTGATGGCGCTGTTTGGCGCGCTGGTGAACGGGTTCTCGTGGCAGGCCTTCCTGCTTGATCCGCTGACCTTCATCCTGTGGTTTGCCGTCGCCGCCGCGTTGCTGTTCTGGGGGCGCGGCGCCTATTGCGGCTGGCTTTGCCCCTTTGGCGCCCTGCAAGAGATCACCAACCGCATCGCCCGCGCCTGCCACGTGCCGCAATGGACCCTGCCCTGGGGCCTGCACGAGCGTCTGTGGCCGGTGAAATACATGATCTTCCTGGGGCTGTTCGGCGCCAGCCTGGTCAGCATCGAACAGGCCGAGCATCTGGCCGAGGTGGAGCCGTTCAAGACGGCGATCATCCTGAAATTCATGCGCGCCTGGCCCTTTGTGGCCTATGCGGCGGCGCTGCTGATGGCGGGGCTGTTCGTGGAGCGGTTCTATTGCCGCTATCTTTGCCCGCTGGGCGCGGCGCTGGCCATCCCGGCCCGGATCCGCATGTTCGACTGGCTGAAGCGCTATCGCGAATGCGGCAATCCCTGCCAGAGCTGCGCCAACCAATGCCCGGTGCAAGCCATTCATCCGACAGGGGAAATCAACCCCAATGAATGCGTGAACTGCCTGCATTGCCAGGTTCTTTACCAGTCCAAGACCATCTGCCCGGTGGTCATCAAACAGATGAAGCGGCGCGCCTCGATCGGCGCCCCGCCTGCCGGGCATCCCAACGCAAAACCTGTTCTGTCTGAAGGAGCATCCTCATGACCACCGATCCGAAATCCGGCATCAGCCGCCGTTTCCTGCTGGGCGCCACGGCGGGCGGCGCCGCCCTTGCCAGCTCGCTGGGCGGGCGTCTGGCGCTTGGCACCGGCGCGACCGGCCTCGCCACCCTCGCCGCATCCCGCAGCGCACAGGCCGCCGGGATGGAGGTCGCGCCGGGGCATCTGGATGAGTATTACGGCTTCTGGTCCTCGGGCCAATCCGGCGAGATGCGCATCCTTGGCATCCCCTCCATGCGCGAGCTGATGCGGGTGCCGGTGTTCAACCGCTGCTCGGCGACCGGCTGGGGCCAGACCAATGAATCCCTCCGCATCCATCAGCGCAGCATGTCGGAGAAAACCAAAAAGCTGCTGGCCGCCAATGGCAAGCAGATCCACGACAATGGCGACCTGCACCATGTCCATATGTCCTATACCGAGGGCAAATATGACGGCCGCTTTCTGTTCATGAATGACAAGGCCAATACCCGCGTCGCGCGGGTGCGCGGCGATGTGATGAAATGCGATGCCATTCTGGAAATCCCCAATGCCAAGGGCATTCACGGCATGCGCCCGCAGAAATGGCCGCGCTCCAACTACGTCTTCTGCAATGGCGAGGACGAGGCGCCGCTGGTGAATGACGGCAGCACGATGAAGGATGTGAAAACCTATGTGAACATCTTCACCGCCGTCGATGCCGACAAATGGGATGTGGCCTGGCAGGTGATGGTGTCCGGCAACCTCGACAATTGCGATGCCGATTACGAGGGGAAATGGGCCTTCTCCACCAGCTATAACAGCGAGATGGGCATGAACCTGGCCGATATGACGGCCAGCGAGATGGATCATGTGGTGGTGTTCAACATTGCCGAGATCGAAAAGGCCATTGCCGCCGGGAAGTTTGAAGAGGTGAATGGCGTCAAGGTTCTGGATGGCCGGAAAGAGGCGAACAGCCCCTTCACCCGCTACATCCCCATCGCCAACAACCCGCATGGCTGCAACATGGCGCCCGACAAGCGGCACCTGTGCATCGGCGGCAAGCTGTCGCCCACGGTCACCGTGATCGACGTGACGCTGCTGGATGCGGTCTTTGCGGGTGCCGATCCGCGCAGCGCCGTCGTGGCCGAACCCGAGCTGGGCCTTGGCCCCTTGCACAATGCCTTTGACGGTCAGGGCAATGTGTATACCTCGCTCTTCCTCGACAGCCAGGTGGTGAAGTGGAACATCGACAAGGCGATTGCCGCCTATAAGGGCGAAAAGGTCGATCCGATCCTCGACAAGGTGGATGTGCAATACCAGCCCGGCCACCTGAAAACCTCGATGGGCGAAACGCTGGAGGCCGATGGCAAATGGCTGGTCTGTCTGTGCAAATTCTCGAAAGACCGCTTCCTGAATGTCGGGCCGCTGAAACCCGAGAATGACCAGCTGATCGACATTTCCGGCGACAAGATGGTGGTGGTGCATGATGGCCCCAACTTTGCCGAACCGCATGACGCGATTGCCGTTCACGCCAGCAAGATGACCAACATCAAATCGGTCTGGGATCGCAAGGATGCCATGTGGGCCGAAACCCGCGCGCAGGCCGAGGCGGATGGCGTCGATCTGGATGGCTGGCAGGATATGGTGATCCGCGATGGCAGCAAGGTGCGGGTCTATATGTCCAGCCAGGCACCGCAATTCGCGCTGGAGGAGTTCACCGTCAAGGAAGGCGATGAGGTGACGGTGATCGTCACCAATCTCGACGACATCGACGATCTGACCCATGGGTTCACCATGGGCAACCATGGCGTCGCGATGGAGATCGGGCCGCAGCAAACCGCCTCGGTCACCTTCGTCGCCGCAAATCCGGGGGTTTACTGGTATTACTGCCAGTGGTTCTGCCACGCGCTGCACATGGAAATGCGCGGCCGCATGTTCGTGGAGCCGAAATGACCCTCGGGCGGCTGATCCTGGCCCTGTCGCTGCTGGCCCTTCCCGCCTGGGCGGAGGAGCGCGTGGTGCCGCCGGGGCCGGGGCTGGCCGCCGCCATTGCCGGGGCGGCGCCCGGCGATGTGCTGATCCTGCAAGACGGGGCCTATCCGGGCCCCGTCACCCTCGACCGCCCGCTGACGCTGCGTGGCCCGCGCGGGGCGCGGGTCGACGGGCTGGGGCGCGGCACCGTTCTCACCCTGACGGCGCCGGATGTGGTGCTGGAGGGGTTCACCGTGACCGGGTCGGGCAGCGCCAACAAGGATCTCGATGCCGGGGTGAAGATCGTGAAAGGCGCCGACCGGGCGCGCATCACCGGGCTTTTGCTGCAAGACAACATGCACGGCATCGACGTGCATGGCGGGCGCGATGCCCGGATCACCGGCAATGAGATCGAAGGCCGCCAAAGCCCGCGCATGAACGAGCGCGGCAATGGCGTCTATGTCTGGAACAGCCCCGGCACCGTGGTGGAGGGCAACCGCATCCGCTGGGGCCGGGATGGCATTTTCTCCAATGCCTCGCGCAAGGGAACCTATCGTGGCAACCTGTTCCGCGATCTGCGCTTTGCCGTGCATTACATGTATACCCATGACAGCGAAGTGTCGGGCAATATCAGCATCGGCAACCATCTGGGCTTTGCCATCATGTTCTCTGACCGGGTGAAGGTGCAGGGCAATCAAAGCCTGGGCGACCGCGACCATGGGTTGATGCTGAACTTCGCCAACAGCGCCGATGTCTCGGGCAATCTGGTGCGCGGGGGGGCGCAGAAATGCCTGTTCATCTACAATGCCCACAAGAACCTGATCTGGAACAACCGCTTTCAGGGCTGCGGCATCGGCATCCATTTCACCGCCGGGTCAGAGCGCAACGTGCTGACCGGCAATGCCTTTGTCGGCAATGCCGAGCAGGTGAAATATGTGGGCACCCGCCTGCTGGAATGGAGCTTCGAGGGGCGGGGCAACTTCTGGTCGGATCATCCGGCCTTTGATCTGAATGGCGATGGCATTGCCGACGGGGTGTTTCGCCCCAATGACCTGATGGACCACATCCTGTGGTCGCAACCCGCGGCCAAGCTGCTGACCGGGGCGCCCTCGGTGCAGCTGATCCGGTGGTCGCAATCCAGCTTCCCGGCCACGCTGCCCGGCGGCGTGCTGGATTCCGCGCCGCTGATGGCGCCGCTTTCCCTTCCCGTTTCCGCAGACAGCGCCGCGATGGAGGCCGAGGTGGCCGGCCGTTGGGCGAAAGGTTCCCACGATGACTTCGACCCTGACGATCTCGGCTCTCACTAAGCGCTTTGCGGGGGTGGAGGCCCTTTCCGGGGTCTCGCTCAGCCTGGCCCCCGGCGAGCGCGTGGCGCTGCTGGGCCATAATGGCGCGGGCAAATCGACGATGATGAAGATCATTCTCGGGCTGATCCCCGCCACTTCGGGCGTGGTGCAGGTATGTGGCGCGGCGCCCGGCTCGGCGCAGGCGCGGGCGCAGGTGGCCTATCTGCCAGAGAACGCGGCCTTCCACCCGGCGCTGACCGGGCTGGAGCAGATGCGCCATTACCTTGCGCTGCGGGGCGAACCTGTCGCGCAGGCCCTGCCCTTGCTGGAACAGGTGGGGCTGGGCGCCGCCGCGCGGCGCCGGATCGGCACCTATTCCAAGGGGATGCGCCAGCGCGTCGGGCTGGCACAGGCGCTGATCGGCGCGCCGCGCCTGCTGGTGCTGGACGAGCCGACCTCGGGGCTTGATCCGGTCTCGCGCCGCGATTTCTATGCGCTGCTGGACGGGCTGGCGGCGCGGGGCGCCTCGATCCTGCTGTCCTCGCATGCGCTGACCGAGGTGGAGGCCCGCACCGACCGTATCCTGATCCTGTCGCGCGGGCGGCTGGTGGCGCAAGGCGCGCTGGCCGAGCTGCGGCAACAGGCGGCGCTGCCGGTGGCGCTGCATGTCACACCGCGCGCAGGCGCCCGGCTGGATCTGCCCGGCGCAGTGGCCATGGGTTGCGGGCTGCACCTCACCTGCGCGCAATCCGACAAGCTGGCAACCCTCGCCCGGATCACCGCGCTTGGCGATGCCGTCGCCGATCTGGAGGTGCTGCCCCCCAGCCTCGAAGACCTTTACAGTCATTTCAGCCAGAGGGACGGGCAATGATCCGACGCATCCTCGCCACCGCCGCCTGCGAATTCCGCATCGCGCTGCGCAATCGCTGGGTCGCCATCGCGGTGGCCCTGATGGCCCTGTTCTCGCTGGTGCTGGCGGCGGCAGGGTCGGCCCCCACCGGCGGGCTGGGGGTGGACCGGCTGTCGGTCATCGTGGCCTCGCTTACCTCTCTGGGGGTCTATCTGGTGCCACTGCTGGCGCTGTTGATGAGTTTCGATGCCATCGCCGGCGAGGCCGAGCGGGGCACCCTGCCTTTGCTGCTTACCTATCCGGTGGCGCGGGCCGAGGTGTTGGCGGGCAAGATGCTGGCGCATCTGGCGGTGCTGGCGCTGGCTTGCGGCACGGGCTACGGGCTGGCCGCGCTGGTGGCGCTTTGGGCCGATCCGGGCGCGGCGGCGGGCCTGCCCGCGCTGGCCCGGCTGGGCTGGAGTTCGGTCCTGCTGGGCGCCACCTTTCTGGCGGCGGGCTATGCGCTTTCTGCGCGCGCGCGGCGGCCCTCGGGCGCGGCGGGGCTGGC
>NZ_JAEULU010000284.1 GCF_016792925.1 Gemmobacter sp. | reverse complement strand
GGCAGGGTATCGGCGCCGATCAGGCTGCCAAAGAGGCCCCGGATGCCAAGGCGGGTCACGAGGGTTTGCGCCAGCCCCTCGGGCTTGTTGGTGCAGATGGCGGTGGCGTAGCCTGCGCTCCGCAGCGCCTCGACGGCGGGGATCACGCCGGGGTAAAGCCGGGTATGGGTGTCGATGGCTTCCGCATAGGCGGCGAGCAGCACGGGGTATTGCGCGGCGATCAGCGCCTCATCGCCCTGCCCCAAGCGTTCAAACCCCAGTTTCAGCATGGCGCGCCCGCCATGGAAGGCGGTGAGCTGGTCGGCGGCGGGATCGAGCAGGTCGCCATGGCCCAAGCCCCGGAAACAGGCATTGGCGGCGGCGATCAGATCGGCGGAGGTATCGGCCAGGGTGCCGTCCAGATCGAAAACCACGGTGGGGCGGGTCTGCAACGTCATCTTGAAACCTGCGGTAAGGATGTGTGAAAGCGGAGCGCTTGCGCCGCCCGCAGACCGGGTTAAAACGGGCGCAACGATTTAGGAAGGGGTGTCATGCCGGTTTCTCTTGTCATTCTTGCGGCCGGTCAGGGCACGCGGATGAATTCCGACCTGCCGAAAGTGCTGCACAAGGTGGCCGGTGCGCCGATGCTGCATCATGCGATGCAGGCGGGTGCGAGCCTTGCGCCCGAGCGCGTGGTGGTGGTGGCGGGCCATGGCGCCGAGGCGGTGAGCAAGGCGGCGCGGGCCTGGGACGAGGCTTGCACGGTGGTGGTGCAGGCCGAGCAGCTGGGCACCGGGCATGCGGTGGCACAGGCGCGCACGGCGCTGGAGGGTGCGGCGGGCGATTGCGTGGTGCTCTATGGTGACACGCCCTTCATCCGCCCCGAGACGCTGGAGGCGATGCTGGAGGCGCGCGCCCGGCATGCCGTGGTGGTGCTGGGCTTTGAGGCGCGCGATCCGGGGCGCTATGGGCGGCTGATCGCGCAGGGCGAGGCCTTGGAGCGCATCGTGGAATTCAAGGATGCCACCGAGGCCGAGCGCGCCATCACCCTGTGCAATTCCGGCGTGATCTGTGCCGGGACCGAAACCCTGTTCAGCCTTGTGGCGGCCTTGGGCAATGACAATGCGGCGGGCGAATATTACCTGACCGATATTGTGGAGCTGGCGCGCAAACGCGGCCTTTCGGCGGGCGTTGTCACCTGCCCCGAGGCGGAGACCATGGGCGTGAACACCCGCGCGCAGCTGGCCGAGGCCGAGGCCGCCTTTCAGGCGCGCGCCCGGGCCGAGGCGCTCGACATTGGCGTGACGCTGACCGCGCCCGAGACCGTGTTCTTTGCGCTGGATACCCATATCGGGCGCGATGCGATCATCGGGCCGCATGTCGTCTTCGGCCCCGGTGTGACCATTGAAAGCGGCGCCGAGATCAAGGCCTATTGCCATCTGGAGGGCTGCCATGTGTCGCGCGGCGCCGATGTGGGCCCCTTTGCCCGGCTGCGCCCCGGCGCCGAGCTGGCCGAGTTCGTGCATGTCGGCAATTTCGTGGAGATCAAGAACGCCATTCTGGATGAGGGCGTGAAGGTCGGCCATCTGAGCTATATCGGTGATGCCAATGTGGGCGAGGCCACGAATATCGGCGCGGGCACCGTCACTTGCAATTATGATGGCGTGATGAAGCACCGCACGCGGATCGGCAAGCGGGCCTTCATCGGCTCGGACACCATGCTGGTGGCGCCGGTGAGCGTGGGCGATGAGGCCATGACCGGCTCGGGCAGCACGATCACCGAGGATGTGCCGGCGGGCGCCGTGGCTTTGGGCCGCGCCAAACAGGTGAACAAGCCGGGGCTGGCGGTGAAGCTGTTCGAGCGGCTGCGGGCGATCAAGGCGGCAAAGGGGAAAGCGTAATGTGTGGCATTGTCGGCGTTCTGGGCAACCATCAGGTTGCGCCCCTGCTGGTCGAGGCGCTGAAGCGGCTGGAATATCGCGGCTATGACTCGGCGGGTATTGCCACGCTGAACGAGGGGCGGCTGGACCGGCGCCGGGCGGTGGGCAAGCTGGTGCATCTGTCGGACCTGCTGGTGCATGAGCCTTTGGCGGGGCGCGCAGGGATTGGCCATACCCGCTGGGCCACCCATGGCGCGGCGACGGTGGCCAATGCGCACCCCCATCGCGCGGGCGGCGTGGCGGTGGTGCATAACGGCATCATCGAAAACTTCCGCGAGCTGCGCGAGGAGCTGACGGGCCTTGGCTATGGTTTTGAATCGCAGACCGATACCGAGACCGTGGCGCTTTTGATGCAGCATCAGCTGTCGCTGGGCCTTGCACCCGCCGAGGCGACGGCGGCGGTGCTGGGCCGCCTGCATGGCGCCTTTGCGCTGTGCTTCCTGTTCGAGGGCCATGACGATCTGCTGATCTGCGCCCGCAAGGGCTCGCCGCTGGCGATCGGGCATGGCGAGGGCGAGATGTTCGTGGGCTCGGACGCCATCGCGCTGGCACCGATGACCGACCGCATCACCTATCTGGAGGAAGGCGACTGGGCGGTGATCACCCGCAAGGGTGCCGAGATCTTTGACGCGCAGAACCGCCGGGCGAACCGGGCGATGGCGCGGATTCAGGTGGATGCCACAAGGATCGAGAAGGCCGGCTACAAGCATTTCATGGCCAAGGAGATTGCCGAACAGCCGGTGGTCCTGGCCGATGCGCTGAAACATTACTTGGGCGAAAGCGGCCTCACCCTGCCGCATGCGGTGGATTTCGCGGGCGTGGACCGCCTCACGCTGGTCGCTTGCGGCACGGCGCATTATGCCTGCCATGTGGCGAAATACTGGTTCGAGAGCCTGGCCCGCCTGCCCTGCGACATCGACATCGCGTCGGAATTCCGCTATCGCGATGCGCCTTTGTCGCCGCAAAGCTGGGCCATGTTCATCAGCCAGTCGGGCGAGACGGCGGATACTCTGGCGGCCTTGCGCCATGCCAAGGAACGCGTGGCGAAGGTGGTGTCGGTGGTGAATGTCGCCACCTCCTCCATCGCGCGGGAAAGCGATGTGGCGCTGCCCATTCTGGCGGGGGTGGAGGTCGGCGTGGCCTCGACCAAGGCCTTTACCTGCCAACTCGCCGTGCTGGCGCTGCTGGCGCTCAAGGCGGCGCAGCATCGCGGCGTGCTGACGGCCGATCAGGTGGCGGCGCATCTGGCCGATTTCCGGCTGCTGCCGGGGCTGATGAACCATGCGCTGACGCTGGCCGGTGAGATCGAGGCGCTGTCGGAGCAACTGGCCGAGGCGCAGGATGTGCTGTTCCTCGGGCGCGGGCCGATGTATCCGCTGGCGCTGGAAGGCGCGCTGAAGCTGAAGGAAATCAGCTATATCCATGCCGAGGGCTATGCGTCGGGCGAGCTGAAGCATGGGCCGATTGCGCTGATCGACAACCGGGTGCCGGTGATCGTGCTGGCGCCGCGCGACCATCTGTTTGAAAAGACCGTCTCGAACATGCAGGAGGTGATGGCGCGGCATGGCAAGGTATTGCTGCTGTCGGACAAGGCCGGTGTGGCCGAGGCGGGGGCGGGTTGCTGGCAGACCCTGACCCTGCCCGAGGTGCCGGACCTCT
>NZ_JAEULU010000279.1 GCF_016792925.1 Gemmobacter sp. | reverse complement strand
GGAGGAGTTGGCGATGTCGATGGTGGTTTCGCCCACGCCTTCGCACAGTTTCTTGCGGCCAGCGCCCGAACCGCCACCCTCGACCACCGGGGTCGGGAAGTCGAAGTTTTCGCCAAAGGCCTCGGCCACGATGGTGGCATAGGGCAGCACGGTGGAGGAGCCGGCGACCTGGATATTGTCGCGGGCCATCGCGCCGGTGGTCGCGGCAGCGACCATGGCAATGGCGGAAACGGTGATCTTCATGGCAGACATGGGTTGCTCCATCTGGTGTCCGGTCGGGCGGTTGCCCTTGATCCTCGGGCGGTTGCCCTTGGAGCGAGGGGGTAGCGGTCGGATGTGACGGTCATGCAAGATTTGTGTGACAGTTTTGTAAAACAGCGCGGGGCGGGGGCAGAAAAGCTGACGCGACGTTTTTGCCCGCAGGGCGCGCGCTCTGCTAGGCTCGTGCCGGGTCATGAGGTGGAAAATGCAGCTGGAACAGGTGTTTGAGCGTCAAAAGGCGGGTGTGGCAGAGCGGCGTTTGCGCTTTGGGCTGCCGGAGCGGCGGGCGGCGCTGGCGCGGTTGGAGGCTGTCATCCGGGCCCGGCAGGGCGAGATTTGTGACGCCATCGCGCAGGATCTGGGGCGGCCCGCGGGAGAATCGCTGCTGGTCGAGGTGCTGCCCCTGATGCAGGAAATCGGGCAGGCGCGGCGCCAGTTGCGGCGCTGGATGCGGCCCCGGCGGGTCTGGGGCGGGCTGGCGGGCCTTGGCACGCGGGCGCGGCTGGTGCCGCAGGCCAAGGGCGTGGCGCTGATCGTGGCGCCGTGGAACTACCCGGTCTCGCTGGCACTGGGGCCGCTGGTCTCGGCCCTGGCGGCGGGCTGTGCGGCGGTGGTGAAGCCGTCAGAGCTGGCCCCGGCCAGTGCGGCGATGGTGTCACGGATCGTGGCCGAGGCCTTTGACCCCGATCTGGTCGCGGTGGTGGAGGGCGACCGCGATGTGGCGACGCGGCTGCTGGCGCTGCCCTTTGACCATATTTTCTTCACCGGCAGCCCGGAGGTGGGCAAGGTGGTGATGGCGGCGGCGGCGCGGACGCTTGCCTCGGTCACGCTGGAACTGGGCGGCAAATCGCCCTGCATCATCGGGCCGGGGGCGGATCTGGCCGCAGCGGCGCGGTGGGTGGCCTTTGGCAAGCGGATCAATGCCGGGCAGACCTGCATCGCGCCGGATCATCTGCTGGTGCATGAGGCGGTGGCGGCGCCGTTTCTGGCCGCCTTGCAGGCCGAATATGCGCGGGGCGACAGCGCCACGCGGATCATCACGCCGCGCCATGCCGGGCGGCTGCGGGCGCTGCTGGCCGAGGCCGAGGCGATGGGGGCGCGGCGGATCACCGGTGGGCCGGGTGAGGGCTGTGCGATGCCTGCGGTGATTCTGGAGGGCATGCCCGAGGGCAGCGCCTTGACGCGGGAGGAGATCTTTGGCCCGATTCTGCCGGTGGTGACCTGGGCCGGAGAGGCGGCGCTGCTGGAGCGGCTGGGCGCGGCCGATGTGCCGCTGTCGCTGTATCTGTTCGAGCGCGACCGGGCGAGGATCGACCGCATCTGCCGCGCCGTGGCAGCGGGGGCGGTGGGGGTGAACCTGACGCTGCTGCAATTCTCGCATGCCGGTTTGCCCTTTGGCGGCAAGGGCCGGTCGGGGCAGGGGCAGGCGCATGGGGCCTGGGGCTTTGCTGCCTTCAGCCATCTGATGCCGGTGCTGGAAAACCGCTTCAGCCCGGCGCGGCTGTTGATGCCGCCGCTGGGGGCCAAGGGGCGGCGTCTGCTGGATTTGCTGCTGAAATGGGGATGAGACGGGCGGGGACTGATCGCCTCCCGGTAGTGCAATTTTGCCGCTGGGCGCCAAAAAATCGGTGGAAAGCGACGGTGCGGGGTTGAAGAGTTAACGACTCCTTGCACTATCGCGGCAAGCTGTGCCTTCATGCCGGGGCACTGCTTTCGCTTGTCTGCCATCTGCCCTTTGCGGGCTGGCAGGGCCGTGGTGCCCGCAAGGCGCCGCAACGGGGCGCAAGGCAGGCTGCGGCAAAGGCAAGGAATGGCGGCGCGCCGACCATTTCGTTTGAAGTTTTTTGACAGGACAGTGCCATGGCTCCGATTGCTGCCGATTTTGCCTCTCTCTCCGCCCGGACCACCCCGGCCCGCGCCCTGCGACCCGCAAGATTGCTGCAAAGCACCGCGCTGGTGCTGGTGCTGGCGGCGAGCCCGGCGCTGGCGCAAACCTGGAGCGGCGGTGCGGGCGGTGGCAATGCGACGCGATGGGACCATGACCCCAACTGGAGCGGCAATGCCGAGCCGACCGTTGCCGGCAATGTCACCATCGGGGGCAGCGCCAATGACCCCGAGGTGCGCGCTGGCGATAACGATGCCGTCGCGGGCAGCGTGACGCTTGCGACCGGCGGCAATCTGACGGTGAATGGCACTCTGACGGTTGGCGCGTCCGGGGTGACGCTGGCGAATAATGGCGGCGCGGCGCCGGGCAGCACGCTGACGGTGGGGGATAACGGGACGTTGGTTTCCGGGGCGGTCTCGGTCTCCGAGTTCAGCACGCTGAGCAATGATGGCTCTGTGGAGTCCAATATCAGCAACAGCGGCAGCGTGACCAATACCGACGAGATCGTCGGCACTGTCACCAACAATATCGGCGGCACGCTGAACAGCACCGGCAGGATTGAAGGCGATGTGTCGAACAGCGGCACTGCGACCATCACCGGCAGTCTCACGGGCGAGCTGACCACGCTGGGCGGCAGCACGACGGTGATCGACGGCGATCTGGGCACGGCGCTGGACGGGGTGGCGGGGGTCAGCAATGCGGGCGGTCTGACGCTGGGCAACGGCGCCACGCTGGTGCTGGATGCGGGCGAGGCGCTGCATACCGCCGCAACCGGGGATACCACGATCCGTGGCACGGTGGATGGCGATGTGACCGATGCGGTCGGCGCGCAGACCACCTTGGCGGGCGGCGATGTGACGGGGGATGTGACGGTGGCGGGGTCGCTAACCAGCACCGGCACCAGCACCATCGGCGATGACCTGACCATCGAGCGCAACGGCGCCGATGCGGGCAGCGTGACGGTTGCCAGCGGCACGCTGACGGTTTCGGGCAATGGCCCCGGCCCCGAGGTGAATGTGGATGGCGCGCTGACGGTGAATACCGGCGCCACGCTGGTTGGCGATGTGGATCTCACCGCCAATGGTTCCGGCACGATTGACGGCACGGTGACCGGCGCTGTCAGCAATGCGGGCACGGTGGAGGTGGATGGCACGGTGACCGGGGCGCTCAGCACCGGGGCGACGGGTGAGACCACGATCCGTGGCACGGTGGATGGCGATGTGACCGATGCGGTCGGCGCGCAGACCACCTTGGCAGGCGGCGATGTGACGGGGGATGTGACGGTGGCGGGGTCTCTGACCAGCACCGGCACCAGCACCATCGGCGATGACCTGACCATCGAGCGCAATGGCGCCGATGTGGGCAGCGTGACGGTTGCCAGCGGCACGCTGACGGTTTCGGGCAATGGCCCCGGCCCCGAGGTGAATGTGGATGGCGCGCTGACGGTGAATAGCGGCGCCCGGCTGGT